>NZ_JBDJMM010000025.1:0-101554 GCF_039673865.1 Pseudomonas sp. TWI628
CCCTTATCAGCCTGTCCCGGCCTCTTCGGGGCTACCCCCGCTATGTGGCCGGGCCTGTCAGTCGAGCAGCTCGCGAGGCACGTCATGCTTGGCCAGCAACTGGCACTGTTGGCTCTCCAGGTCGAACAGGATGAACGCCTGGCCCTTGGCCAACGCCTGGCGCACCCGCAGTACACGGGTTTCCAGCGGGGTATCGTCGCCGTTGTCGGTGCCGTCGCGGGTGACGAAGTCCTCGATCAGGCGGGTCAGGGTTTCGGCTTGCAGTTGGTCGTAGGGGATCAGCATGGGCAGTGCACAGTCTTGTTCATGATGGCCTGCATGCTACGCGATTCCACGGCCATCAGCTTTTGTTTCCTACCAGGCTGTCCACGGCCGGCACCCGGGTGTCGCTCTCCATCTGCGCATCGTGCTCCAGCTGGTGGCTGAAGCGCTCCAGCGAAGCATTGGCCGGTTGCGAGTCGCTGGCGAACACCGGTGGGCTGAGCAGGTAGGCCGAAAGCAGGCGGCTGAGCGCGGCCAGGCTGTCGATATGGGTACGTTCGTAGCCATGGGTGGCATCGCAGCCGAACGCCACCAGCGCGGTGCGGATGTCATGCCCGGCGGTCACGGCCGAGTGCGCATCGCTGAAGTAATAGCGGAACAGGTCGCGGCGCACCGGCACGTCCTGGTCACCTGCCAGCTTCAGCAGGTGGCGTGACAGGTGGTAGTCATACGGCCCGGAAGAATCCTGCATGGCCACGCTCACCGCATGCTCGCTGGACGCCTGGCCGGGAGCGACCGGGGCGATGTCGATGCCGACGAACTCGCTGACGTCCCAGGGCAGGGCCGCAGCGGCACCGGAGCCGGTTTCCTCGGTGATGGTGAACAGCGGGTGGCAGTCGATCAGTGGCTGGCGACCGCTTTCCACCACCGCCTTGAGTGCGGCCAGCAGGGCTGCCACGCCGGCCTTGTCGTCCAGGTGGCGGGCGCTGATGTGGCCGCTTTCGGTGAACTCCGGCAGCGGGTCGAAGGCGACGAAGTCACCGATGGCAATGCCCAGCGCTTCACAATCGGCGCGGGTGGTGCAGTAGGCATCCAGACGTACCTCGACGTGTTCCCAGCTGATCGGCATCTGGTCGATCGCGGTGTTGAAGGCGTGCCCGCTGGCCATCAGCGGCAGCACGCTGCCACGGAATACGCCGGTGTCGGTGAACACGCTGACCCGGCTGCCCTCGGCGAAGCGGCTCGACCAGCAGCCTACCGGGGCCAGGGCCAGGCGGCCGTTGTCCTGTAGCTGGCGCACGCTGGCGCCGATGGTATCGAGGTGGGCCGAGACTGCACGGTCGGGCGAGCTCTGCCGGCCCTTGAGGGTGGCGCGGATGGTGCCGCGGCGGGTCAGTTCGAAGGGAATGCCCAGTTCGTCCAGGCGTTCGGCCACGTAGCGCACGATGGTGTCGGTGAAACCGGTCGGGCTGGGGATGGCAAGCATCTCCAGCAGGACGCGCTTCATGTAGTCGAGGTCGGGTTCGGGGAGTCGTTCAGTCATGGGTACTCCTGGGTTTCTGTGTTGGGGCCTTTGCGGGCGTGCCGCGAAGGCCCCAACACAGAGTCATGGCAAAGCCCGGCTATGCGGGAACAGCAAATCGACAAACCGCTCAGCCGTCGGCTGCGGCTCATGGTTGGCCAGGCCGGCGCGCTCGTTGGCTTCAATGATCACGTAATCCGGTTGCTCGGCGTCGCGGACCATGAAGTCCAGGCCCACCACCGGAATCTCCAGCGCCCGCGCCGCCCGTACCGCAGCATCGGCCAGCACCGGGTGCAGGCGTTCGGTGACGTCTTCCAGGGTGCCGCCGGTATGCAGGTTGGCCGTGCGTCGCACTGCCAGGCGCTGGCCGGCCGGCAGCACATCGTCGTAGCCCAGGCCAACGCCGTGCAGGGTGCGCTCGGTTTCGTCGTCCAGCGGAATGCGGCTTTCGCCCCCGGTTGCCGCCTGGCGCCGACGGCTCTGCGCCTCGATCAGCTGACGAATGCTGTGCTTGCCATCACCGATCACTTGAGCCGGGTGGCGAATCGCCGCCGCCACCACCTCATAGCCGATCACCAGAATGCGCAGGTCGCTGCCGGCATGGAAGCTCTCCAGCAGCACACGGCTGTCGAAGCGACGGGCGTTTTCCACGGCCTGGGTCACCTCCTCGATGCGGGTGAGGTTCACGGCCACCCCCTGGCCCTGTTCGCCGTCCACCGGCTTGACCACCACCGCGCCATGCTCGTCGAGAAACGCCAGGTTGTCGTCGGCATTGCCGGCCAGCTGTTGCGCCGGCACCTGCAGCCCGGCGTTGTGCAGGGCATGCCGGGTCAGGCGCTTGTCCTGGCACAGGGTCATGGTCACGGCGCTGGTCAGGTCGCTCAGCGACTCGCGGCAGCGAATCCGGCGCCCGCCCAGGCTGAGGGTGAACAGCCCGCCAGCGGCATCGTCGACGTGCACTTCGATGCCACGGCGCAAGGCCTCGTCGACGATGATGCGGGCATAGGGGTTCAGGCCGGCTTCCGGGCCAGGACCAAGGAACAGCTGCTGGTTGATGCCATTCCTGCGCTTGACCGCGAAGGTCGGCAGGTTGCGGAAACCGAGTTTCTCGTACAGGCGCTTGGCCTGGCGGTTGTCATGCAGTACCGACAGGTCGAGGTAGGCCAGGCCACGGCTCATGAAGTGCTCGACCAAGTGGCGTACCAGCACCTCGCCGACGCCCGGACGGGTGCACTGTGGGTCCACGGCCAGGCACCACAGGCTGCTGCCGTGTTCGGGGTCGTCGAACGCCTGGCTGTGGTTCAGGCCCATGACACTGCCGATCACCGCGCCGCTGTCTTCATCCTCGGCCAGCCAGTACACCGGGCCACCGAGGTGGCGCGGGGTGACCCGCTCGGGGTCGACCGGCAGCATGCCGCGCGCCTGGTACAGGGTGTTGATCGCCTGCCAGTCGCCAGGGTTCTGCGCCCGGCGCACACGGAAGCCGCGGAACACGCGCTGCGCCGGGCGGTAGTCGGTGAACCACAGGCGCAGGGTGTCGGAGGGGTCGAGGAACAGCTGCTGTGGTGCCTGGGCCAGCAGCTGCTGGGGGGCGGCCACGTACAAGGCGATGTCGCGCTCGCCGGGTCGTTCGTCCTGCAACGCGGCGGCCAGGCTGGCGGCGTCCGGGTAGGTGTGGCCGATCAACAGCCGCCCCCAGCCACAGTGCAAGGCCCGCGGCTGGTCGTGGGGCTCGCTGCCGTCGCCGGCCAGGCGCGCCTGCAGGCGCTCGTAGGACGGCGCCTGGCCGCGCAGCAGGCGCTGACCGTATGCGATCTCGTGGGCTTTCATCGGTCAGATTCCTTGTTCGCTGAGCCACAGGTTCAGGGCCGCCAGCTGCCACAGCTTGGAGCCGCGCAGTGGGGTGAGCTGGCCGTGCGGGTTGCTCAGCAGGCGGTCGAGCATGGCCGGATTGAACAGGCCACGGTCCTGGCTTGGGTCGGTCAGCAGCTCGCGCACCCAGCCCAGCGTCGCACCGTCCAGGTGCTTCAGGCCGGGCACCGGGAAGTAGCCCTTCTTGCGGTCGATCACCTCGTGCGGGATCACCCGCCGTGCGGCCTGCTTGAGTACCTGTTTGCCACCGTCAGGCAGCTTGAAGCGTGCCGGGATGCGCGCCGACAGCTCGACCAGGCGGTAGTCGAGGAACGGCGTGCGCGCCTCCAGGCCCCAGGCCATGGTCATGTTGTCGACCCGTTTGACCGGGTCGTCGACCAGCATCACCGTGCTGTCCAGGCGCAGCGCCTTGTCCACGGCATCAGGGGCGCCGGGGCGGGCGAAGTGCTCGCGGACGAAGTCGCCGGCGGCGTCGGTTTCCAGCAGCCAGGGGGCCTGGACGGTATCGCGGTATTCGTCGTGGCTGCGGTCGAAGAAGGCGCCACGGTAGGCGGCGAAGGCATCCTCGGCGCCGTCCACTTTCGGGTACCAGTGGTAGCCGGCGAACAGCTCGTCGGCGCCCTGGCCGCTCTGCACGCCCTTGCAATGCTTGGCCACTTCCCGCGACAGCAGGTAGAACGCGATGCAATCGTGGCTGACCATCGGCTCGCTCATGGCACGGAAGGCGGCCGGCAGCTGCTCGATGATCTCGTGCTCGGCGATGCGCAGCTGGTGGTGGCGGGTGCCGTAATGCTTGGCGATCAGGTCGGAATACTGGAACTCGTCACCGCGCTCGCCCCCGGCATCCTCGAAGCCGATGGAGAAGGTCGACAGGTCGTCCACGCCGACCTCGCGCAGCAGGCCGACCAGCAGGCTGGAATCGACACCGCCAGACAGCAGCACGCCGACGTCCACGGCGGCGCGCTGGCGGATCGCCACGGCATCGCGGGTGGCGTCGAGCACGCGGGTGGTCCAGCCTTCCAGATCGAGGTCGCGTTCGTCCGGGTTGGGGCCGTAATGCAGTTGCCACCAGGTCTGGCGCTCGACTTCACCGTGGCGATCGACGCGCATCCAGGTGCCGGGTTCGAGCTTCTGCACATTGGCCAGCAACGTGCGCGGCGCAGGCACTACGGCATGGAAGTTGAGGTAGTGATTGAGCGCCACCGGGTCGATCATCGGGTCGATGTCGCCGCCCTTGAGCAGCGCCGGCAGGGTCGAGGCGAAGCGCAGGCGTTCGCCGTTGCGCGACAGGTACAGTGGCTTGACGCCGAGACGGTCACGGGCCAGGAACAGGCGCTGGCTGTCACGCTCCCAGATGGCCAGGGCGAACATGCCGTTGAGCTTGGGCAGCAAGGCCGCGCCCCAGGCGTGGTAGCCCTTGAGCAACACTTCGGTGTCGCCTTCGGACCAGAAGCTGTAGCCCAGGGCCTGCAGCTCCTGGCGCAGCTCGGGGAAGTTGTAGATGGCGCCGTTGAAGGCCAGCGACAGGCCGAGGGTGTTGTCGACCATCGGCTGCGCCGAGCCGTCGGACAGGTCCATGATCTTCAGCCGGCGGTGGCCGAGGGCGATCGGGCCTTGGCTATGGAAGCCCCAGGCGTCGGGCCCACGGGGCGCCAGGTGGTGGGTGATGCGCTCTACCGCAGCCAGGTCGGCTGGGCGAGGGGCTTGGTCGATGGGGGTGAAACGTAACTCTCCTGCTAATCCGCACATAGGTCCTTACCGGTTTTTCCGTTGGGGAATGAGTGCCCCGGATTAGGGCACCCTGTAAGGAACTGACCTGTGAGGTTTGTGGGAGTTTTAGATCAATCTGTTATAACAAGGGGGAGGCCTGGAGTGTATGCCGATGAATTTGTGTGGGCATTGAGATCGAGCGCCGTCCGCGCGGCGCATCGCGAGCAAGCTCGCTCCTACATTTGTTGCAACGTGGTCATGTCTGACAGTCCCGCGTTGCCCGCCTGGGTGCAAGTCTCAAGTCAGGTGAGGCGGCATCAATGCCCACCTCAAAATCCCGTCGTGCGCACCAGGCTGACAACCATGGCCTCACAGGCATGGCCACGTTGCAACAAATGTAGGAGCGAGCTTGCTCGCGATGCGCCGCGCGGGCGGCGCTCGATTTCACAGGCGCTGCAAATCCATCGCCATACGCCCCCAGCCACCTCACTTCCCGCGAATCAGCCTGCGCAGCATGAACCGGTTCGGATGGCAGGCCTCAGCCACCACCCGTGGCAACGGCAACGGCTCACCACTGGCCCAGGCCGCAATCAACTCGCCACTCAACGGCGCGGTAATCAACCCCCGCGACCCATGCCCACTGTTCACATACAACCCGTCCAACCACGGGCACGCCACCTCCGGCACCTGCCGTGCATCCTTGCCGAGCACGGCATAAGCCTCGGCAAACAATGCCGGGTCGGCGACCGGCCCGACAATCGGCAGGTAGTCGGGGCTGGTGCAACGAAACGCCGCACGCCCCTGCAACTGCTCGGCATCGAGTGCCTCTGCACCCAGGCGCGAGGCCAGGTCGGTGGAAATCTCGTCCAGCAACGCCAGGTTGCCCTGATGCTCGGCGACCGTGGGCGTCAGGTCGTCGTTGTGGAAATCGAAACTGGCGCCCAGGGTGTGCTCATCACCCCGGGGCGGTGCGACGTAGCCATCGGCACAAACCACGGTGCGCAATGCACGGCTGGCCGGGGTGGCCGGCAGGCGGGTGATCTGCCCGCGGATACGCTTGAGTGGCAATTGCGCGCAAGGCTCGAAGCGGCGCACATCGGCAGCCCCGGCCAGCACCACCAGCGGCGCACTGGCCAGCAGCCGCTCGCCATCCCACGCCTGCCACAGGCCGTCGGCCTTGCGCAGCTCGACCACGTCCTGATGAAGTTGAACGCGAATGTTCGGGTGCTGCAGTTGCGCCTGGCACAAGGCAGGTGGGTGCACCCAGCCACCTTCGGGGTAGAACAGGCCGCCCGCAGGCAGCGCCACCCCGGCAATCGCCTCGGCCTCAGGCTGCTCCAGTGCCCGCAGCAGGCTGCTGTCGAAGGCCTCGGCAAGCTTGGCCTGGCGCTCGCCTTCCTTGCTGTCGAAGGCCAGCTGCAGTACGCCGCAAGCGTCCCAATCGCGGCCACGCTGCAACCGTTCGAGCTGGCGCCGGGTGTAGCCGAAACCGGCCAGGATCATCTGCGACAGGGCGGTACCATGGGCGGACAACTTCAGGTACAGCACGCCCTGCGGGTTGCCCGAAGCCTCCTGCGCGGGCGCCGCGTGGCGCTCCAGCACCGTCACCTGCCAGCCGCGAGCGGCCAGGCTGGCGGCGCTGGCACTGCCCGCCAGGCCGGCACCGATCACCAGTGCCTGGCGCGGGCCTGCCACGGGGGCTGGGCGGGCGTACCAGGGCGCCGCGCCGGCCGGCGATGGCTGCCCGCTGTATTCACCACTCATCACCTCCCACTTCTTGCCGATGCCTGGGATCTTCTTCATGGTGAAGCCGGCATCGATCAGCCCGCGGCGTACCCAACCGGTGGTGGTGAAGGTCCCCAACGCGGTGCCGGGGTGGGCCAGCCGTGCCAGTTGCGCGAACAGCTCGGGGGTCCACATGTCGGGGTTCTTCGCGGGCGCGAAGCCGTCGAGGAACCACACGTCGATGCTGGCGTCGAGCTGCGGCAGTTGCTCCAGTACGTCGCCGATCAGCAGGGTCAGGGTGACCCGGCCATTGTCGAAGCTGAACTGCTGGAAGCCCGGGTGGACCGCTACGTACTGCGCCAGGAACGGCTCGGTGAAGGCCGCCATCTCCGGCCACAGGCGCATGGCGCGGGCCATGTCGTCCTGGCCGAGCGGGTACTTCTCGACGCTGATGAAATGCAGGCGCGCGTCGGCATGGGCCTGCTCGGCGAACAGCTGCCAGGCGCAGAAGAAGTTCATGCCGGTGCCGAAGCCGGTCTCGCCGATCACCAGGCTGCGGTGTGGCGCCAGGTCGGCGAAGCGCTGGGCCAGGCGGGTCTGTTCGAGGAACACGTAGCGGGTTTCGTCGGTGCCTTCATTCTTGGAGAAATAGACGTCGTCGTACTGCCGCGAGTGGGGGCGGCCCTGGTCGTCCCAGTCGATCTGGGCATGCTGGAGGAGGGTGGACATGGTTGGCTCGGTTGCAGCGGATGTGCGGATTTTATGTCATCTGCCGGGTTTGCACAGGCACTGCGCAAATCCGCTAGTCTTGCTTATCCAATGAAGGAGCCAGTGCATGTTCGAATCTGCAGAAATCGGTCACAGCATCGACAAGGAAACCTACGACGCCGAAGTCCCCGCCTTGCGCGAGGCGCTGCTGGAGGCCCAGTACGAACTCAAGCAGCAGGCGCGGTTCCCGGTGATCGTGCTGATCAACGGTATCGAAGGCGCCGGCAAGGGCGAGACGGTCAAGCTGCTCAACGAGTGGATGGACCCGCGCATGATCGACGTGCTCACCTTCGACCAGCAGACCGATGAAGAACTGGCCCGGCCACCGGCCTGGCGCTACTGGCGGGCGCTGCCACCCAAAGGGCGGATGGGCGTGTTCTTCGGCAACTGGTACAGCCAGATGCTCCAGGGGCGGGTCCATGGCCAGTTCAAGGACGCCGTGCTCGACCAGGCCATCACCGGTGCCGAACGGCTTGAGCAGATGCTCTGCGACGAAGGCGCCCTGATCATCAAGTTCTGGTTCCACCTGTCCAAGAAGCAGATGAAGGCGCGCCTGAAATCGCTCAAGGACGACCCGCTGCACAGCTGGAAGATCAGCCCGCTGGACTGGCAGCAGTCGGAAACCTACGACCGTTTCGTGCGCTTCGGCGAACGCGTGCTGCGCCGCACCAGCCGCGATTACGCGCCGTGGCACATTGTCGAAGGGGTCGACCCGAACTACCGCAGCCTGGCGGTGGGGCGCATCCTGCTGGACAGCCTGCAGGCGGCGCTGGCCAACAACCCCAAGGGCAAGCACCAGGGCAACGTCGCCCCGCTGGGCCAGAGTATCGACCAGCGCAGCCTGCTCGGCGCCCTGGACATGACCTTGCGCCTGGACAAGCCCGACTATCAGGAGCAGCTGGTCAGCGAGCAGGCCCGCCTGGCCGGCCTGTTGCGTGACAAGCGCATGCGTCGGCATGCCCTGGTGGCGGTGTTCGAAGGCAACGACGCCGCCGGCAAGGGCGGTGCCATCCGCCGCGTGGCGGCAGCGCTGGACCCGCGCCAGTACCGCATCGTGCCGATTGCCGCACCCACTGAAGAAGAGCGTGCGCAGCCTTACCTGTGGCGGTTCTGGCGGCACATCCCGGCGCGCGGCAAATTCACCATCTTCGACCGCTCCTGGTATGGCCGGGTGCTGGTGGAGCGGGTGGAGGGCTTCTGCAGCCCGGCTGACTGGATGCGGGCCTACGGCGAAATCAACGACTTCGAAGAGCAATTGGTGAATGCCGGTGTGGTATTGGTCAAGTTCTGGCTGGCGATCGACCAGCAGACCCAGCTGGAGCGTTTTGAAGAGCGCGAGCAGATCCCGTTCAAGCGCTACAAGATCACCGAAGACGACTGGCGCAACCGTGAAAAATGGGACGACTACAGCCAGGCCGTGGGCGACATGGTCGACCGTACCAGCAGCGAGATCGCACCCTGGACCCTGGTCGAAGCCAACGACAAGCGCTGGGCACGGGTGAAGGTGCTGCGCACCATCAACGAAGCCATCGAGGCGGCGTTCGCCAAGGACAAGAAATGACCAGGCATGCCGTCAGGGAATGACCCGATGAATTAATTTCCCGGCTTTTTCCTCCGGCCCGGTGCTGCAAGCCCTTAGACTTCGGTTACCCCCACCACGGGCTAATTCGAGGACTGTATGCACACAACTTCCGGCCGCTGGGGCTATGGCCTGTTCCTGGCACTGCTGACCGCGCTGCTCTGGGGCATCCTGCCGATCAAGCTCAAGCAGGTATTGCAGGTGGTCGATCCGGTGACCGTTACCTGGTACCGCCTGCTGGTCTCCGGTGGCGTGCTGTTCGCCTGGCTGGCGGCCCAGCGGCGCCTGCCTTCGCTGCGCAAGCTGGCGCCCAAGGGCAGAGCCTTGGTCGCGGTGGCCGTGTTTGGGTTGATGGGCAACTACGTGTTGTACCTGATCGGCCTGAACCTGTTGAGCCCGGGCACCGCCCAGCTGGTGGTGCAGATCGGCCCGGTGCTGTTGCTGGTGGCCAGCGTGTTCGTGTTCAAGGAGCGTTTCAGCCTGGGGCAGGGCATCGGCCTGCTGGTGTTGCTGGGCGGGTTCTGCCTGTTCTTCAACCAGCGCCTGGAAGAGCTGCTGACCTCGCTGGGTGCTTACACTACCGGTGTTCTGACCATTCTCCTGGCCACCAGCATCTGGGTGTTCTATGCCCTGAGCCAGAAGCAGTTGCTGACGGTGTGGCATTCGCAGCAGGTGATGATGGTCATCTACCTGAGCTGCGCGGCCCTGCTGACGCCTTGGGTACATCCGCTGGAGGCGCTGCAATTGACCCCGGTGCAGGGTTGGCTGTTGCTGGCCTGTTGCCTGAACACCCTGGTGGCGTACGGCGCGTTTGCCGAAGCGCTGGCGCATTGGGAGGCGTCGCGGGTGAGTGCCACGCTGGCATTGACGCCGCTGGTCACCTTCGTTGCGGTGGCGCTGGCGGCTGTGGTGTGGCCGGAGTATGTCCATGCCGAGGACATCAATACCCTGGGCTATATAGGGGCGGTGACGGTGGTGGCGGGGTCGACCCTGGTGGCCCTGGGGCCTTCGCTGGTGGCCGGGTGGAAGGCCAGAAGGGCGCGCCTGGCATAAGACTACGCGCTCCAACTGGCGTGCGCTGTCCTTGTGGGAGCCGCGCTTGCCGGCGATGGGCCGCGAAGCGGCCCCACGATTTCAAGATTGCTGCATAAATCGCCGGGGCCGCTTTGCGGCCCATCGCCGGCAAGCGCGGCTCCCACAAGGAATCGCGCCAGCTTCAAGAAACCGAATCAGCCCTTGCCACCGGGCGCCAGCATGTTCTCCGGCCTCACCCACTGGTCGAACTGCTCATTGGTCAGGTACTTCAGCTCCAGCGCTGCTTCGCGCAAGGTCTTGCCCTCGCTGTAGGCCTTCTTGGCAATCTCCGCCGCCTTGTCATAGCCAATGTGCGGGTTTAGCGCCGTCACCAGCATCAGCCCGCGCTCCAGGTGCGCCGCCATCTGCCCGGCATCCGGCTCGATCCCGGCCACGCAATGCTGCTGGAAGTTGCGGCAGCCATCGGCCAGCAGCTCGATCGACTGCAGCAGGTTATGGATGATCACCGGCTTGAACACGTTCAGCTGCAGGTGCCCCTGGCTGGCGGCAAAGCCGATGGCCGCGTCGTTGCCCAGTACCTGGCAGGCCAGCATCGACAGCGCCTCGCACTGGGTCGGGTTGACCTTGCCGGGCATGATCGAGCTGCCCGGCTCGTTGGCCGGCAGGCGCACTTCGGCCAGCCCCGCACGCGGGCCGGAACCGAGCAGGCGCAGGTCGTTGGCGATCTTCATCAGCGCCACCGCCAGGGTCTTCAGTGCACCGGCCAGGCTGGTCAGCGGCTCATGGCCGGCGAGGGCGGCGAACTTGTTGGGGGCCGTAATGAAGGGCAGGCCGGAGAGGGCAGCCAGCTCGGCCGCCACGGCTTCGGCAAAACCATGCGGGGCGTTGAGCCCGGTGCCCACGGCCGTACCGCCCTGGGCCAGCTCGCACACCGCCGGCAAGGTGGCGCGGATGGCGCGCTGGGCGTAGTCGAGCTGGGCGACGAAGGCCGACACCTCCTGGCCGAAGGTGATCGGCGTGGCGTCCATCATGTGCGTGCGGCCGGTCTTGACCAGCTTGCCGTGGCGCGCCGACAGCTCGGCCAGGCCCGACGACAGCTCGGCTATCGCCGGCAGCAGCTTGTCGTGCACGGCCTGGGCGGCGGCGATGTGCATGGCGGTGGGGAAGCAGTCGTTGGAGCTCTGCGAGCGGTTGACGTGATCATTGGGGTGCACTGGCGCCTTGCCACCACGGCCCTTGCCGGCCAGCTCGTTGGCGCGCCCGGCGATCACCTCGTTGACGTTCATGTTGCTCTGGGTGCCGCTGCCGGTCTGCCAGACGACCAGCGGGAACTGGTCGTCATGCTCGCCATCGAGCACTTCGTCGGCGGCCTGTTCGATCAGGCGGGCGATGTCGGCGGGCAGGTCGCCGTTGCGGTCGTTGACCCGCGCGGCGGCTTTCTTGATGAGTGCCAGGGCGTGCAGCACCGCGAGCGGCATGCGTTCCTTGCCAATGGCAAAGTTGATCAGCGAGCGCTGGGTCTGCGCGCCCCAGTAGGCGTCCTCAGGAACTTCGACCGGGCCCAGGCTGTCTGTCTCGATACGGCTCATGCTGCGTTCACTCCTTTGTCAGTCAGAATCAGCAGTTTAGGCCCTCATGCGTTCGAGCGGTTCATTCCCTCGTCGTGCCACTTGAGCGCTGCGCCCCTGCGGGAGCAGAATGCTCTACTCTGAGGTACCGCCTCCCCCTCCTTGAAGGAAATGCAATGACCCGTCTCCGTGTCCTCTGTGCTGCCGTTGCCCTGGCCTGTGCCAGCGGCCAGGTACTCGCTGCCACTCCTAGCCACAACGCTGCCGCCGAGAAATTCCTGACCCTGGCCAATGCCGACAAACTGGGCACTCCGGTGTACATGCAGGTCCAGCAGATGTTCGCCCAGCGTTTCGCCCAGACCAAGGCCCCGGCCTCCAAGCAGCCGGTGCTCGAGAGCTACCAGGCCAAGGCCAACGCCGCCCTGGACAATGCCATCGGCTGGAACAAGCTGAAGCCGAAGATGGTCGACCTGTACACCCAGACATTCACCGAGCAGGAGCTCAAGGACCTGGTCAAGTTCTACGAGTCGCCGCTGGGCAAGAAAGTCCTGCGTGAAATGCCCAAGGTCACCCAGCAGTCGGCCCAGCTGACCCAGACCAGCCTGGAACCGGCTGTACCGGTGGTCAACAAGCTGCTCGACGACATGACCAAGGAGCTGGACCCGAACGCTGGCAAGGCCGCCGCCCCGGCCAAGAAGTGAGTAACACCCGATGAGCATGCAGCAACGCATCGAGCAGCAACTGGCCGCGCTGGCCCCGCAACACCTTGAAGTGCTCAACGAAAGCCACATGCACAGCCGTGGCCAGGAGACCCACTACAAGGCGGTGATTGTCAGCGAGCAGTTCGCCGGGCTCAACAGCGTCAAGCGCCACCAGAAGGTCTACGCCAGCATGGGTGAGCTGATGGGCGAGATCCATGCCCTGGCGATTCACACCTACACGGCCGAAGAGTGGGCCAGGGTGGGCGTGGCGCCGGCCTCACCGGTGTGTGCTGGCGGCGGGCACTGAATCCTTTCCGGCATTCTGGTAGACTGCACAACGCGCCGCTTGTCGGCGCGTTTTTATTTGTCATTCCGGTCCGCCCCTTACGAGGGTGACCACCTGGAGAACCGATTTCATGTCCCAAGCTATCGTCGTGGCGGCGCTGTACAAGTTCGTCACCCTGGAAGACTACGTCGAGCTGCGTGAGCCACTGCTCAAGGCCATGCTCGACAACGGCGTCAAAGGCACCTTGCTGCTGGCTCAAGAAGGCATCAATGGCACCGTTTCGGCCACCCGCGAAGGCATCGACGGCCTGCTCGCCTGGCTGCGCAACGACCCGCGCCTGGTCGATGTCGACCACAAGGAATCCTACTGCGACGAGCAGCCGTTCTACCGCACCAAGGTCAAGCTCAAGAAAGAGATCGTCACCCTCGGTGTGCCGGGCGTCGACCCGAACCAGGCCGTCGGCACCTATGTCGAGCCCAAGGACTGGAACGCCCTGATCAGCGACCCGGAAGTACTGCTGATCGATACCCGCAACGACTACGAAGTGGCCATCGGCACCTTCAAGGGCGCCATCGACCCGAAGACCGAGACCTTCCGCGAGTTCCCCGAGTACATCAAGGCCAACTTCGACCCGAGCAAGCACAAGAAGGTCGCGATGTTCTGCACCGGCGGCATCCGTTGCGAAAAAGCTTCCAGCTACATGCTCGGTGAAGGCTTCGAGGAGGTCTATCATCTTAAGGGTGGCGTCCTGAAATACTTCGAGGAAGTGCCTCAGGAAGAAAGCCTCTGGGACGGCGACTGCTTCGTCTTCGACAACCGCGTCACGGTGCGCCATGACCTGAGCGAAGGCGAGTACGACCAGTGCCATGCCTGCCGCCACCCGGTCGATGCCAAGGACCGCGAGTCCGAGCACTATTCGCCAGGCGTGAGCTGCCCGCATTGCTGGGACACCCTGAGCGAGAAGACCCGGCGCAGCGCCATCGACCGGCAGAAGCAGATCGAGCTGGCCAAGGCCCGCAACCAGCCGCACCCGATTGGTTACAACTACAAAGCCGAGGCTTGAGCCATGACCGCCCGCCTGATCTATGTGATGGACCCGATGTGCTCCTGGTGCTGGGGTTTCGCGCCAGTGGCCGCGGCGCTGATCGCACAGGCCGCCGAGGCGGGCGTCAGCACTCGCCTGGTGCCGGGCGGCCTGCGCAGCGGCGGCAGCGCGCTGGATGCTTCGACCCGCAAGTACATCCTCGAGCACTGGCAGGCGGTGGCCGAGGCCACCGGGCAACCGTTCCGTTTCGAGGGCGCCATGCCTGACGGCTTTGTCTACGACACCGAGCCGGCCTGCCGCGCCCTGGTCACTGCCCGCGAGCTGGATGCCGAGCGTGTCTGGCCGCTGCTGGCGCTGATCCAGCGTTCGTTCTACGAGCAGGGCGTGGATGTCACCCGTGCCCCGCAACTGGTCGAGCTGGCCGAACAGGCCGGCTTCGACCGCGAGCGCTTCGCCCAGCAGTTCGCCAGCCATGACATCCGCGCCGCCACCAGCGCGGACTTCAGCTGGGTGCAGGACCTCGGCATCGCCGGCTTCCCGACCCTGCTGGCCGAGCGCAACGGCCAACTGGCCTTGCTGACCAACGGCTACCAGCCGCTGGACAGCCTGCAACCCCTGCTTGGCCGCTGGCTACAGCAGGCCGTCTGTGCTTGATCTGCCAGGGTCGCCAGACCCTGTGCCAGGGAAGCCCGCCGCTGCGCCCGATCGCCTGAGCTGGGCGGAAATCCGCCGCCTGGCCCTGCATCACAAGAAAAACCTCTGGACCGCCAATCTGGTTGCCGTACTGGCGGCCTGCTGCGCCGTGCCGATCCCGTTGCTGCTGCCGTTGCTGGTCGACGAAGTGCTGCTGGGCCACGGCGACGCCGCGCTGAAATGGATGAACCAACTGCTGCCGAGCGGCTGGCAAGTGGCGGCCGGCTACATCGGCCTGATGCTGGCGGCTACGCTGTGCCTGCGCCTGGCGGCTCTGGCCTTCAACGTGGTGCAGGCCAAGCTGTTCGCCGGGCTGGCCAAGGACATCGTCTACCGCCTGCGCATTCGCCTGATCGAGCGCCTCAAGCGCATCTCGCTCAAGGAATACGAAAGCCTCGGCAGCGGCACCGTGACCACGCACCTGGTCACCGACCTGGATACCCTCGACAAGTTCGTCGGCGAGACCCTGAGCCGCTTCCTGGTGGCCATGCTGACCCTCACCGGCACGGCGGCGATCCTGCTCTGGATGCACTGGAAGCTGGCGTTGCTGATCCTGTTGTTCAACCCGCTGGTGATCTACTTCACCGTGCAGTTGGGCAAACGCGTCAAACACCTGAAAAAACTCGAGAACGACAGCACCTCGCGCTTTACCCAGGCGCTGTCGGAAACCCTGGATGCCATCCAGGAAATCCGTGCCGGCAATCGCCAGGGCTACTTCCTCGGCCGCCTCGGCCTGCGGGCCCGTGAAGTACGCGACTATGCCGTGGAGTCGCAATGGAAGAGCGATGCCAGTGGCCGCGCCAGTGGCCTGCTGTTCCAGTTCGGCATCGATATTTTCCGTGCGGCGGCGATGTTGACCGTGCTGTTCTCCGACCTGTCGATCGGGCAGATGCTGGCGGTGTTCAGCTACCTGTGGTTCATGATCGGCCCGGTGGAGCAGTTGCTCAACCTGCAATATGCCTACTACGCCGCCGGCGGTGCGCTGAGCCGGCTCAACGAGCTGCTGTCGCGTGCTGACGAGCCGCAGTACCCGGCCGCCAGCGACCCGTTCGCCGGCCGCGAGACGGTGGGCATCGAGGTGCGCGACCTGCGCTTCGCCTACGCCGACGAGCCGGTGCTGGACCAGCTGAACCTGGCCATCGCTCCCGGTGAGAAGGTGGCCATCGTTGGCGCCAGTGGTGGCGGCAAGAGCACCCTGGTGCAATTGCTGCTGGGCCTGTACAGCGCTCAGGCCGGGACCATCCGCTTTGGCGGTGCCAGCCTGCAGGAAATCGGCCTTGAGACACTGCGCGAAAACGTCGCGGTGGTGCTGCAGCACCCATCGCTGTTCAACGACAGTGTGCGCGCCAACCTGACCATGGGCCGTGACTGCGGCGACGAAGCCTGCTGGCAGGCCCTGCGCATCGCCCAGCTGGACGCCACCATCGCCGCCTTGCCGCAAGGGCTGGACAGCGTGGTTGGCCGTTCGGGGGTGCGCCTGTCCGGTGGCCAGCGCCAGCGCCTGGCGATTGCCCGCATGGTTCTGGCCGAGCCCAAGGTGGTGATTCTCGATGAGGCCACCTCGGCGCTGGATGCCGCCACCGAGTACAACCTGCACCAGGCACTGGCGCGCTTCCTCAGCGGCCGGACCACGCTGATCATTGCGCACCGGCTGTCGGCGGTGAAGCAGGCCGACCGGGTACTGGTATTCGACGGTGGCCACGTGGCCGAGGATGGCGACCATCAGCAGCTGATAGCCGAGGGTGGGCTGTATGCCAAGTTGTATGGGCATTTGCAGCAGACCTGACAATGCCCCTGGATTGCTCCTGCTCAAACTCCCCAACGTTGCCGGCGTAAATTCCCCTCCACTTAGATGGCAAATGGCCTACGCTGTGCTTGTCTGGGTTGATTCAAAGTCTTATCTGCTCTGCGACAGGGACTAAATGAAGGGAAATCGCACTCAAGAAGCGCCAAGGTTGGTAGGTATCATCTGGCCCTTCATCGCCGTCGTCGTGTTCCAGGTGATGCTGGGTAGCCTCAGCCTTTATACATTGTCGGCGGTTCGTGCCTACGTGGCCGGTGAAAGCCTTTGGTCCAAGGCCCAGAAAGACGCCATCTATTACCTCAACCTGTATGCCGATGACCGAGACGAGCGCACCTATCAGCGCTATCGCCAGGCCATGGCCGTGCCCCAGGGCGACCACGAGCTGCGAGAGCTGCTCGACCAGGCCAGCCCGGACCTGGAAGGCGCCCGCCAGGCCGTGCTGCAGGGCGGCAACCACCCGGACGATGTCGACCGGATCATCTGGTTCTACCGTAATTTCCGCCAGGTCAGCTACATGCAGACGGCGATCGACTACTGGAACATCGGCGATGACTACCTGATCAAGCTCGATATGCTGGCCAGCGAAATGCACTCTGGTTTCGCTGCAGGGCAGGTCAACGCGGCCCAGCTCGATGACTGGAAAAACCGCATCGTTGCGATCAACGAAGGCGTCACGCCCGCCGCCAAGGCCTTCAGTGATGCCTTGGGCGAAGGCTCGCGGATGCTGCTGCGGGTGCTGCTGGTCACCAACCTGCTGACCGCGCTGTTCCTCATCACCATTGCCTGGCGCCGTTCGAGCAAGCTGCTGGCCCAGCGCCAGGCCTTCGCCAATGCCCTGCGGGAAGAGAAGGAGCGGGCGCAGATCACCCTTGAGTCGATTGGCGACGCAGTGATCACCGCCGATGTCGAGGGCAATATCGGTTACATGAACCCTGCTGCCGAGCAGCTGACCCACTGGCAGTCCGGCCAGGCGCTGGGCTTGCCGCTGGGGGCGCTGTTCAGCCTGCTCGACGACCAGGAAGAGGGCGAATGCTGCTCGCTGGTCGAGCAGGTGCTCAGTGGCAGCCTCAAGGGCGGCGCCGAGCATGCCCGGCTGATTCAGCGCCTGGATGGCAGCACGGTGTCGGTCAACCTGGTTGGCTCGCCGATCATCAACAACGACCAGGTGGCCGGTATCGTGCTGGTGCTGCACGACATGACCCAGGAGCGCCAGTACATCGCCAACCTGTCGTGGCAGGCCACCCATGACGCCTTGACCGGCCTGGCCAACCGCCGCGAATTCGAATACCGCCTGGAACAGGCGCTCAATGGCCTGGTGCGCCAGGCCGGGCGACATTCGCTGATGTTCCTCGACCTCGATCAGTTCAAACTGGTCAACGACACCAGCGGCCATGCGGCAGGTGACGAGCTGCTCAGGCACATCTGTGCGGTGCTGCAGTCAGGGTTGCGCGAAGGCGACACCCTGGCGCGCCTGGGCGGCGATGAATTTGGCGTGCTGCTGGAGAACTGCCCGGCCGAACAGTCCGAGCGCATCGCCGAGAACCTGCGCCAGGCCGTGCAGAGCCTGCACTTCGTGTGGAAGGGCAGGCCGTTCGTGACCACTGTCAGTATCGGCCTGGTGCACATTGCGCAGGCACCCGGCACGCTGGAGGCCTCGTTGCGGGCTGCCGACATGGCCTGCTACATGGCCAAGGAAAAGGGCCGTAACCGGGTGCAGGTTTACCACGCCGACGACAGCGAGCTGTCCATGCGCTTTGGCGAAATGGCCTGGATCCAGCGCCTGCATGTTGCCCTGGAGGAAAACCGCTTCTGCCTCTATTGCCAGGAAATCGCCGCGCTGAAGACCATCGAAGGCCCCGGCCATATCGAGATCCTGCTGCGCCTGCATGATGAAAGCGGCCGCACCATCCTTCCGGACAGTTTCATCCCGGCCGCCGAGCGCTACGGCCTGATGACGGCGCTTGACCGCTGGGTGGTGCGCAATGTGTTTCAGGTCATCCGCCAGTGCCTGGACGAAGAGCGGGACGGGCCGCTGGCCATGTGTGCAATCAACCTTTCGGGCACCAGCATCGGCGACGACAAGTTCCTCGACTACCTGCAGCGGTTGTTCGTCGAGTATGCCATTCCGCCCCGGATGATCTGCTTCGAGATCACCGAAACCAGCGCCATTGCCAACCTCGGCAGTGCCATCCGTTTCATCAACGAATTGAAAGGGCTGGGTTGCAAGTTCTCGCTGGACGACTTCTGCGCCGGAATGTCGTCATTCGCCTATTTGAAACATTTACCTGTCGACTTCTTGAAGATCGACGGAAGTTTTGTCAAAGATATGCTCGACGACCCGGTCAACCGTGCCATGGTCGAGGTGATCAATCACATCGGCCACGTCATGGGCAAGCGGACCATCGCCGAGTTCGTCGAAACACCGTTGATCGAGCAGGCCTTGCAGGAGATCGGCGTGGATTACGCCCAGGGCTATCTGATTGAACGACCGCAGGTGTTCACCTGCGACAGTCTGCAGCGCCAACGGATTGCTGCGCGGCCCTTGCTGCATCGGGCGCCCGGTACTTTTCGCTGAAAACACGTCCGCTAAATCACAAGGATCAAGGAGCTGAAAGTGATTGATGCATTCGTACGTATCGGGCCCTTGATGGACCCGGCCAGTTACCCCCAGTGGGCCCAGCAACTGATCGAGGATTGCCGTGAAAGCAAGCGCCGGGTGGTCGAACACGCGTTCTACCAGCGCCTGCGTGATGGCCAGTTGCGCCAGTCGACCATTCGCCAGTACCTGATCGGTGGCTGGCCGGTGGTCGAACAGTTTTCCCTGTACATGGCCCATAACCTGACCAAGACCCGCTATGCCCGCCACCCCGGCGAGGACATGGCGCGGCGTTGGCTGATGCGCAACATCCGCGTCGAGCTCAACCATGCCGACTACTGGGTCAACTGGTGCCAGGCCCATGGCGTGCATCTGCATGATCTGCAGGCGCAGGATGTACCGCCAGAGCTGAACGGGCTGAACGACTGGTGCTGGCGTGTGTGCACCACCGAGTCGCTGGCGATTGCCATGGCGGCGACCAACTATGCGATCGAGGGGGCGACCGGCGAGTGGTCGGCGGTGGTGTGCGCCGAGGACACCTATGCCATGGGCTTCCCGGAGGACCAGCGCAAGCGGGCGATGAAGTGGTTGAAGATGCATGCCCAGTACGATGATGCGCACCCGTGGGAGGCGTTGGAGATCATCTGCACGCTGGCGGGCGAGAACCCGACCCTGGGGCTGCGCAACGAGCTGCGCAAGGCGATCTGCAAGAGCTATGACTGCATGTACCTGTTCCTGGAGCGGTGCATGCAACTGGAAGCGCGCCAGCAAGGGCGCATGCGCCCGGCCTTGGCCGCTGGCTGAGTCCTGTCCTGGCCTCTTCGCGGGTAAGCCCGCGAAGAGGCCGGAACAGGCGACACAAGGCTCACTGGGCGTTGAGCGCCTGCCCGTTCACATCTTTGCTATCCGGCCCCATCAGGTACAGATAGACCGGCATGATTTCTTCCGGCAGCGGGTTGTTCTGCGGATTCTCGCTCGGATACGCCTGTGCCCGCATCGCCGTGCGCGTGGCGCCCGGGTTGATGCTGTTGGAGCGTACCGGCGCCACGCCTTCCAGCTCGTCGGCCAGGGTCTGCATCAGCCCTTCGGTGGCGAACTTCGACACCCCGTAGGCACCCCAGTAGGCCCGGCCCTTGCGCCCGACGCTGCTGGAGGTGAACACCACCGAGGCGTCCTCCGACAGCTTGAGCAGCGGCAGCAGGGTGCTGGTGAGCATGAAGGTGGCATTGACGTTGATGTGCATCACGCGCATGAAGTTGTCGCCCGACAGCTGCTCCAGTGGTGTGCGCGGGCCGATGATCGAGGCGTTGTTGAGCAGGCCGTCGAGGCGGCCGAACTGCTCCTCGATCATCACCGCCAGCTCGTCGTACTGGTGCGGCAGGGCGGTTTCCAGGTTGAACGGGATCACCACGGGCTGCGGGTGGCCGGCGGCCTCGATCTGGTCGTAGACCTCGTTGAGGTTGGCTTCGGTCTTGCCCAGCAGCAGCACGGTGGCGCCCAGGGCGGCATAGGCCTTGGCGGCTGCGGCACCGATGCCGCGGCCGGCGCCGGTGACCAGGATGACGCGGCCGGCGAGCAGGCCGGGGCGGGCGGTGTAGTCGAACATGTCAGGTGTCCTTGTAGAGCCTGGGGAGGTCAGCAGCCGCACAGGGCGCTGTCGATCACCTTGCGCAGTTCCAGCGGGTGGTCCACCACCACATCGGCGCCCCAGTTGTTCGGGTTGTCCTCTGGATGAATATAGCCGTAGCGCACCGCGGCCGTACGGGTGCCGGCGTCGCGGCCAGACTCGATGTCGCGCAGGTCGTCACCGACGAACAGCACGCTGGCCGGGTCCAGGTCCAGGGTCTTGCAGGCGAGGATCAGCGGCTCCGGGTCGGGCTTGCTGTTCTTCACGTGGTCCGGGCAGATCAGCAGTGCCGAACGCTCGGCCAGGCCCAGCTGCTGCATGATCGGCTCGGCGAAGCGCACCGGCTTGTTGGTCACCACGCCCCACAGCAGGTTGCCCTTTTCGATGTCGGCCAGCAGCTCGCCCATGCCGTCGAACAGCTTGCTGTGCACCGCGCAGTCACGCTGGTAGCGCTCGAGGAACTCCAGGCGCAGGGCCTCGAAGCCTTCGGCCTCGGGGGCCATGGCGAAGGTTGCCGCCACCATGGCGCGGGCGCCGCCGGAGATCACGTCGCGGATCAGCTGGTCATCGATGCTCGGCAGGCCGCGCTCGGCGAGCATGGCCTGGCAGATGGCGATGAAGTCCGGCGCCGTGTCGAGCAGGGTGCCGTCCATGTCGAAAAGTACTGCTCGCAAACGCATGCTCATTCCTCGCGCAGGGTCTGGATCATGTAGTTGACGTCAACGTCGCTGCTAAGCTTGTAGTGCTTGGTCAGCGGGTTGTAGGTCAGGCCGATGATGTCCTTGACCGCAAGGCCGGCGACACGGCTCCAGGCGCCGAGCTCGGACGGGCGGATGAACTTCTTGAAGTCGTGGGTGCCGCGCGGCAGCATCTTGAGGATGTACTCGGCGCCGACGATGGCCAGCAGGTAGGCCTTGGGGTTGCGGTTGATGGTCGAGAAGAACACCTGGCCGCCAGGCTTGACCATGCGGTAGCAGGCGCGGATCACCGAGGACGGGTCGGGCACGTGTTCGAGCATCTCCAGGCAGGTGACCACGTCGAACTGCTCGGGCATCTCTTCGGCCAGGGCCTCGGCGGTGATCTGCCGGTACTCGACCTCGACGCCCGACTCCAGTTGGTGCAGCTGGGCAACGGCCAATGGCGCTTCGCCCATGTCGATACCGGTGACGGTGGCGCCGCGCAAGGCCATGGCCTCGCTGAGGATGCCGCCGCCGCAGCCAACGTCCAGCACCTTCTTGCCCGCCAGGCCGACGCGCTCGTCGATCCAGTTGACGCGCAGCGGGTTGATGTCGTGCAGCGGCTTGAACTCGCTTTCGCGGTCCCACCAGCGGTGGGCCAAGGCTTCGAACTTGGCGATTTCGGCGTGGTCGACGTTGCTCATTGAACAATCCTCTGGAACTTGCACTTCAAATGGGGCGCAGTATACCCGAGCGTCTGCGGCCGAGGGTCGCTATAATCGCCGGCTTTTGATATCCGAACGACGGGGAGAGGCAATGCGCGAGCGACTTTTGGCGGCGGAGAAGGTGACCGGGATGCGCTGGCAAGGCGGCGCCCTGCACCTGCTCGACCAGCGCCTGCTGCCGTCGGAAGAACGCTGGCTGACCTGCGACAATGTCGCGCAGGTGGTGGCGGCGATCCGCGACATGGCCGTGCGCGGTGCCGCCGCCATTGGCATTGCTGCGGCCTATGGGCTGGTGCTGGCCCTGGAAGAGCGCCTGGCCCAGGGTGGCGACTGGGAAATGGACCTGGAAGAGGACTTCCTCAGCCTGGCCGAAGCCCGGCCTACCGCGGCCAACCTGTTCTGGGCGCTGAACCGCATGCGCGAGCGCCTGCTGCGTGTGCGTGGCGAAGAGGACGTGCTGGCCGCACTGGAAGCCGAAGCGATTGCCATCCATGAAAGTGACCGCGAAGCCAACCTGACCATGGCCCAGCACGGTATCGAACTGATCCGTCGCCATCAGGGCAATGAGCAGACCTTGCTGACTTACGGCAACGCCGGCGCCCTGGCCAGTGGCGGTATCGGCACGGCCCTGGGGGTGATTCGCGCCGGTTATCTGGAGGGGATGGTCGAGCGGGTGTATGCCGGTGAGACCCGCCCTTGGCTACAGGGCTCGCGCCTGACGGCCTGGGAGCTGGCCAAAGAGGGCATCCCGGTGACCTTGTGCGCCGATTCGGCGCTGGCTCACCTGATGAAGACCAAAGGGATCACCTGGGTGGTGGTTGGCGCCGACTGCATTGCTGCCAATGGCGATGTGGCGAGCAAGATCGGCACTTACCAGCTGGCCGTCAGCGCCATGCACCACGGCGTGCGCTTCATGGTGGTGGCGCCGAGCACCAGCATCGACCTCAACCTGGCCAGCGGTGAGGACATTCCGCTGGAAGAGCGTGAGGCTGATGAGTTGCTGGACTATGCCGGTACCCGTGTGGCGCCGCAGGTAGAGGCCTTCAACCCGGTATTCGACGTGACCCCGGCCGACCTGATCGACGTGATCGTCACCGAGCGCGGCATCGTCGAGCGGCCGGATACCGCCAAGCTGGCCCAGTTGATGTGTCGCAAGCGGTTGCATTGATTGGGGGGTAGGGCGGGGGAATTACTGCGCTTGTGAGACCGAGCGCCGCCCGCGCGGCGCATCGCGAGCAAGCTCGCTCCTACATTTGTTGCAACGTGGCCATGTCTGTGAGGTCATGGTTGTCAGCCTGTTTGAAAGACTCACGGCATGCGCCAGGGCGGGCAACCATGGCGTAACAGGTTCGGTACGTTGCAACAAATGTAGGAGCGAGCTTGCTCGCGATGCGCCGCGCGGGCGGCGCTCGGTCTCCCGGGCAACACAAAACTCAAGGCAAGCACCCTCGCGCCTATCTCCCCACCGCCCCGCCTTTATGATAACATCCGGCAGTTTCCAAGACCGCCCACGAAGGCGGCCTTCATTGCGCAGATCCATGCAACAACTCATTGATTTGTCGTAAGTCGTCGCACCCCTATGCGCTGCGGCGGCGAGCTTCGTTCGGCCCTTGATGGAGCTGCGAAGTTTCACCAGAAAAAGGAATCAGGCTTCTCATGGGCGAACTGGCCAAAGAAATCCTCCCGGTCAATATCGAAGACGAACTGAGACAGTCTTACCTCGACTACGCGATGAGCGTGATTGTCGGGCGAGCGCTGCCCGATGCGCGTGATGGCTTGAAGCCCGTGCATCGTCGCGTTCTCTATGCGATGAGCGAACTGGGCAACGACTGGAACAAGCCGTACAAGAAATCCGCCCGTGTGGTCGGTGACGTGATCGGTAAGTACCACCCGCACGGCGACACTGCGGTCTACGACACCATCGTGCGTATGGCCCAGCCGTTCTCGCTGCGCTACCTGCTGGTCGACGGCCAGGGCAACTTCGGTTCGGTCGACGGCGACAACGCCGCCGCCATGCGATACACCGAAGTGCGCATGACCAAGCTGGCCCACGAGCTGCTGGCCGACTTGCACAAGGAAACCGTCGACTGGGTGCCCAACTACGACGGCACCGAGCAGATCCCGGCGGTCATGCCGACCCGTATCCCCAACCTGCTGGTCAACGGTTCCAGCGGTATCGCCGTGGGCATGGCGACCAACATCCCGCCGCACAACCTCGGTGAAGTCATCGACGGTTGCCTGGCGCTGATCGACAACCCGGAAGTCACCATCGATGAGCTGATGCAGTTCATCCCAGGCCCGGACTTCCCGACTGCCGGCATCATCAACGGCCGCCAGGGCATTATCGAGGCCTACCGCACCGGCCGTGGCCGCATCTACATGCGCGCCCGCTCCGAGATCGAAGACATCGACAAGGTCGGTGGCCGCCAGCAGATCGTCATTACCGAGCTGCCGTACCAGCTGAACAAGGCCCGACTGATCGAGAAGATCGCCGAGCTGGTCAAAGAGAAGAAGATCGAAGGCATCACCGAGCTGCGCGACGAGTCCGACAAGGACGGCATGCGCATCGTCATCGAGCTGCGCCGCGGCGAGGTGCCGGAGGTGGTGCTCAACAACCTCTACCAGCAGACCCAGCTGCAGAGCGTGTTCGGTATCAACGTGGTTGCCCTGGTCGACGGCCGCCCGCGCCTGCTCAACCTCAAGGACCTGCTCGAAGCGTTCGTCCGTCACCGCCGCGAAGTGGTGACCCGTCGTACCGTGTTCGAGCTGCGCAAGGCCCGCGAGCGTGGCCACATCCTTGAGGGGCAGGCGGTCGCGCTGTCCAACATCGACCCGGTCATCGCCCTGATCAAGGCCTCGCCGACCCCGTCCGAAGCCAAGGAAGCGCTGATTTCCACCCCGTGGGAATCCAGTGCCGTGCAGGTCATGGTCGAGCGCGCCGGCGCCGATTCCTGCCGCCCTGAAGACCTGCCAGAGCAGTACGGTCTGCGTGAAGGCAAGTATTACCTGTCGCCGGAGCAGGCTCAGGCCATCCTCGACCTGCGCTTGCACCGCCTGACCGGCCTGGAGCACGAGAAGCTGCTGGCCGAGTACCAGGAAATTCTCGAGCAGATCGGCGAACTGATCCGCATCCTCAGCAGCGCCCAGCGCCTGATGGAAGTGATCCGCGAAGAGCTCGAAGCGATCCGTGCCGAGTACGGCGATGCGCGTCGCACCGAAATCCTCAATGCCACCCACGACCTCAACTACGGCGACATGATCCCGGAAGAAGAGCGCGTGGTAACCATCTCCCATGGTGGTTATGCCAAGACCCAGCCATTGTCCGCTTACCAGGCCCAGCGCCGTGGCGGCAAGGGCAAGTCGGCGACCGGCGTGAAGGACGAGGACTACATCGAGCACCTGCTGGTCGCCAACAGCCATGCCACGCTGCTGCTGTTCTCCAGCAAGGGCAAGGTGTACTGGAAGAAAACCTACGAAATCCCGGAAGCGTCCCGCGCTGCCCGTGGTCGCCCGCTGGTCAACCTGCTGCCGCTGGAGGAGGGTGAGCGCATCACCGCCATGCTGCAGATCGACCTCGAAGCCCTGCAGCAGAACGCCGACCTGGACGAAGAGCTGGAAGAGGCTGAAGACACCGTGCTCGAGGGTGAGCTGGTAGAGGCCGAAGAAGTCGACGAAGAAGACGGCGATACCCCTGAGTGGGTTGCAGAGCCGACCGGCGCGTACATCTTCATGGCCACCGCCTCGGGTACCGTCAAGAAGACGCCGCTGGTGCAGTTCGCCCGTCCGCGCTCCAACGGCCTGATCGCCTTGAAGCTGAAGGAAGGTGACACCCTGATTGCCGCGGCCATCACTGACGGTGCCAAGGAAGTCATGATGTTCTCCGACGCTGGCAAGGTGATCCGCTTCGCCGAGAGCGTGGTGCGTGAAATGGGCCGTAACGCCCGTGGTGTGCGTGGCATGAAGCTGGGCAAGGGGCAGCAGATCATCTCGATGCTGATTCCGGAGTCCGGCTCGCAGATCCTCACCGCCTCCGAGCGTGGTTTTGGCAAGCGCACCCCGCTGTCCAAGTTCCCACGCCGCGGCCGTGGTGGCCAGGGCGTGATCGCCATGGGTACCAAGGGGCGCAATGGTCTGCTGATCGGCGCCATTCAGGTGCAGGAAGGCGAAGAGATCATGTTGATTTCCGACCAGGGTACGTTGGTTCGTACCCGGGTTGGCGAGGTGTCCAGCCTGAGCCGAAATACGCAGGGCGTAACCCTGATCAAGCTGGCTGCCGATGAAACGCTGGTGGGCCTGGAGCGAATCCAGGAGCCATCCGAGGACGAACTCGATGATGTGATCGAGACGGACGAGGAGGGCGTCGAGGCCGATGCGCCGGATGATGAAGCTGCAGGCGCCGAAGAGGCTCCGCAGGAATAAGCAAGCGTGAACCCGAGCGGGGCGACCAAGGTCGCCCCGTTTGACTGATAAGAGCAGAGCGAGAGTGGATGTGAGCAAACGAGCCTTTAACTTCTGCGCAGGCCCTGCCGCGCTTCCTGACGCTGTGTTGCAGCGTGCCCAGGCCGAGATGCTGGACTGGAACGGCAAGGGCTTGTCGGTGATGGAGATGAGCCATCGCAGCGACGACTACGTGGCCATCGCTGAAAAGGCCGAGCAGGACCTGCGTGACCTGCTGTCCGTCCCCTCCAACTACAAGGTCCTGTTCCTGCAGGGCGGTGCCAGCCAGCAGTTCGCTGAAATTCCGCTGAACCTGCTGCCGGAAAACGGCACTGCCGACTACGTCGAAACCGGTATCTGGTCGAAAAAGGCCATCGAGGAAGCGCGTCGCTTCGGCACCGTCAATGTTGCCGCCAGCGCCAAGCCCTACGATTACCTGGCCATTCCGGGCCAGAACGAGTGGAAGCTGACCAAGAACGCTGCCTACGTTCACTATGCGTCCAACGAGACCATCGGTGGCCTGCAGTTCGACTGGGTGCCCGAAACCGGCGACGTCCCGCTGGTGGTCGACATGTCCTCCGACATCCTCTCGCGCCCCATCGACGTCTCGCAGTACGGCATGATCTACGCCGGCGCGCAGAAGAACATCGGCCCGAGCGGCCTGGTGGTGGTGATCGTTCGTGAAGACCTGATCGGCCGTGCCCGCAGCATCTGCCCGACCATGCTCGACTACAAGGTCGCAGCCGACAATGGCTCGATGTACAACACCCCGGCCACCTATTCCTGGTACCTCTCGGGCCTGGTGTTCGAGTGGCTCAAGCAGCAGGGTGGCGTCGAGGCCATGGAGCAGCGCAACCGCGCCAAGAAAGACCGCCTGTACGGCTTCATCGACGCCAGCGAGTTCTACACCAACCCGATCGCCCACAATGCCCGCTCGTGGATGAACGTGCCGTTCCGCCTGGCTGACGAGCGCCTGGACAAGGCCTTCCTGGCCGGCGCCGACGCCCGTGGCCTGCTCAACCTCAAGGGCCACCGCTCGGTTGGCGGCATGCGCGCCTCGATCTACAACGCCCTGGGCCTGGAAGCAGTAGAAGGCCTGGTGGCCTACATGGCCGAATTCGAGAAGGAGCACGGCTGATGTCCGAACAGGAACTCAAAGCCCTGCGCGTTCGCATCGACAGCCTCGACGAGAAAATTCTCGAGCTGATCAGCGATCGCGCCCGCTGCGCCGAAGAAGTGGCGCGGGTCAAGACTGCTTCGCTGCCTGAAGGCGAAAAGCCGGTGTTCTACCGCCCCGAGCGCGAAGCTGCCGTGCTCAAGCGCGTGATGGAGCGCAACAAGGGCCCGCTGGGCAACGAAGAGATGGCGCGCCTGTTCCGCGAAATCATGTCGTCCTGCCTGGCCCTGGAGGAACCGCTCAAGGTCGCCTACCTCGGCCCTGAGGGCACCTTCACCCAGGCTGCGGCCATGAAGCACTTCGGTCACGCCGTGGTCAGCCGCCCGATGGCGGCCATCGACGAAGTGTTCCGCGAAGTGGCGGCCGGTGCCGTCAACTTTGGTGTTGTCCCGGTGGAAAACTCCACCGAAGGTGCGGTCAGCCACACCCTGGACAGCTTCCTCGAGCACGACATGGTGATCTGCGGCGAAGTCGAGCTGCGCATCCACCATCACCTGCTGGTGGGCGAGAACACCAAGACCAACAGCATCACCCGCATCTACTCCCACGCCCAGTCGCTGGCCCAGTGCCGCAAGTGGCTGGACGCGCACTACCCGAACGTCGAGCGCGTTGCTGTTTCGAGCAACGCCGAGGCGGCCAAGCGGGTCAAGGGCGAGTGGAACTCGGCGGCGATCGCCGGCGACATGGCGGCCAACCTGTATGGTCTGACTCGCCTGGCTGAAAAGATCGAAGACCGCCCGGACAACTCCACGCGCTTCCTGATGATCGGTCAGCAGGAAGTGCCGCCGACCGGCGACGACAAGACCTCGATCATCGTCTCGATGAGCAACAAGCCGGGTGCGCTGCACGAGCTGCTGGTGCCGTTCCACGAGAACGGCATCGACCTGACCCGTATCGAAACCCGCCCGTCGCGCAGCGGCAAGTGGACCTACGTATTCTTCATCGACTTCGTCGGCCACCACCGCGACCCGCTGATCAAGGCGGTGCTGGAGAAGATCAGCCAAGAGGCCGTGGCGCTGAAGGTGCTGGGTTCCTATCCAAAGGCAGTGCTTTGATTTGAGATTGTCGGGGGCCGATTCGCGCCCCCTGTGGGAGCCGCGCTTGCCGGCGATGGCCTGCAAAGCAGGCTCCTGCGGTCTTACAGGCTGCCTAGATTTCTGAACAGGGTTCGCACCAGTGGTAAATGCAGCAAAAACCAAACCCGCGCCAATCATCAATCGCCTGGTGGTGGTAGGCCTCGGCCTGATCGGTGGCTCCTTTGCCAAGGGCTTGCGTGAAAGCGGCCTGTGCCGCGAAGTGGTCGGCGTCGACCTGGATGCCCCGTCGCGCAAGCTGGCTGTCGAGCTGGGCGTGGTCGACCGGTGCGAAGAAGACCTCGCTGCCGCCTGCATCGGCGCCGACGTCATCCAGCTCGCCGTGCCGATCCTGGCCATGGAAAAGGTCCTGGCACGCCTGGCTCTGCTCGACCTCGGCACTGCCGTGATTACCGACGTTGGCAGCGCCAAGGGCAATGTCGTGCGTGAAGCGCGCGCCGTCTTCGCAGAGCGCCTGCCGCGCTTCGTTCCCGGCCACCCCATCGCCGGCTCCGAGCAGAGCGGGGTAGAGGCTTCCAACGCCGCCCTGTTCCGTCGGCACAAGGTCATCCTCACGCCGCTGGAAGAGACCGACCCGGCTGCACTGGCGCTGGTCGACCGTTTGTGGCGTGCGTTGGGCGCCGATGTCGAGCACATGCCGGTGGAGCGCCATGACGAAGTGCTGGCTGCCACCAGCCACCTGCCGCACCTGCTGGCCTTTGGCCTGGTCGATTCGCTTGCCAAGCGCAATGAAAACCTCGACATCTTCCGGTACGCTGCGGGAGGGTTCCGCGATTTCACGCGAATCGCCGGTAGCGACCCGACCATGTGGCACGACATCTTCCTCGCCAACCGCGAGGCAGTCCTGCGCACCCTGGACACATTTCGCAGCGACCTCGACGCCTTGCGCGACGCGGTCGATGCTGGGGACGGGCACCAGCTGCTGGGTGTATTCACCCGTGCACGCGTTGCCCGCGAGCATTTCAGTAAAATCCTGGCCCGCCGGGCCTATGTGGACGCTATGAACGCCAACGATCTGATTTTCCTGGCCCAACCGGGTGGCCGCCTGACCGGGCGAATCCGCGTACCGGGCGACAAGTCGATTTCCCACCGTTCGATCATGCTCGGCTCGCTGGCCGAGGGCACGACCGAAGTCGAAGGTTTCCTTGAAGGCGAGGACGCCCTGGCGACCCTGCAGGCATTCCGCGACATGGGTGTGGTCATCGAAGGCCCGAACCATGGTCGCGTGACCATCCATGGTGTCGGCCTGCACGGCCTCAAGCCGCCACCTGGCCCGCTTTACGTCGGCAACTCCGGCACCTCGATGCGCCTGCTTTCCGGCCTGCTGGCCGGCCAGCCGTTCGATGTCACCATGACCGGCGACGCCTCGCTTTCCAAGCGCCCGATGAACCGCGTGGCCAACCCGCTGCGCGAGATGGGCGCGGTGGTCGAGACTGGCCCGGACGGCCGTCCGCCGCTGACCATTCGCGGTGGTAGCAAGCTGAAGGCGCTGACCTACACGCTGCCGATGGCCAGCGCCCAGGTCAAATCCTGCATCTTGCTGGCCGGCCTGTACGCCGAAGGCAAGACCACCGTCACCGAGCCAGCCCCGACCCGTGACCACACCGAGCGCATGCTGCGCGGCTTCGGTTACTCGGTCGAAAGCAACGGCCCGGTCGCTTCGCTGCAGTCCGGTGGCAAGCTCACCGCCACCCGTATCGAAGTGCCGGCAGATATCTCCTCGGCGGCGTTCTTCCTGGTGGCCGCATCGATTGCCGAAGGCTCCGAATTGGTGCTCGAGCACGTCGGCATCAACCCGACCCGCACCGGCGTGATCGACATCCTGCGCCTGATGGGCGGAGACATCACCCTGGAGAACCAGCGTGAAGTCGGCGGCGAGCCAGTGGCCGACCTGCGCGTGCGTGGCGCCAAGCTCAAGGGCATCGACATCCCTGAAGAGCTGGTGCCGCTGGCGATCGACGAGTTCCCGGTACTGTTCGTTGCCGCTGCCTGCGCCGAAGGGCGTACCGTGCTGCGTGGTGCCGAAGAGCTGCGGGTGAAGGAGTCCGACCGCATCCAGGTCATGGCCGACGGCCTGATCACCCTGGGCATCAAATGCGAGCCGACCCCGGACGGCATCATCATCGACGGCGGCCAGCTCGGCGGTGGCGAAGTGCATGGTCACGGGGATCACCGTATCGCCATGGCCTTCAGCGTTGCCTCGCTGCGTGCCAGCGCGCCGATCCGCATCCATGATTGCGCCAACGTCGCCACGTCGTTCCCGAACTTCCTCAAGCTGTGCGCCGATGTCGGTATCCGCGTCGCCGAAGAGGGCAAGTCGTGAATTCGCAGGCACCGGTCATCACCATCGACGGCCCAAGCGGCTCGGGCAAGGGTACCGTTGCCGGCATCCTCGCTCGCGAGCTGGGCTGGAAGCTGCTGGATTCCGGCGCGCTGTACCGCTTGCTGGCGTTCAATGCCAGCAACCACGGCGTCGACCTGACCAACGAAGAACTGCTCAAGGCGTTGGCCGCCCATCTGGATGTGCAGTTCATCGCTGCCGAGCCGGGTAAGCTTCAGCAAATCATCCTCGAAGGCGAGGACGTCAGTAACGTCATCCGTACCGAAACGGTCGGTGCCGGCGCCTCGATGGTCGCCTCGCTGCCAGCGGTGCGTGAAGCGTTGCTGCAGCGTCAGCGCGCCTTCCGTGAGGCGCCGGGCCTGATCGCCGATGGTCGCGACATGGGCACCGTGGTGTTTCCGGACGCGCCGCTGAAGGTTTTCCTCACCGCCAGTGCCGAGGAGCGTGCCCGTCGCCGCTACCTGCAGTTGAAGGGCAAGGGTGAAGATGTTAGTCTGTCGAGTCTGCTAGATGAGATTCGTGCGCGTGATGAACGTGACACCCAGCGTGCAGTGGCCCCGCTGAAACCAGCGGTCGATGCCATTCAGCTGGACTCTACCGAGTTGTCCATCGAGCAGGTGCTGCAACGTATCAGGAGCGAGCTCGCCCAGCGCGACTTGGTCTGATAGCCAGGAGAGCAGGCAGGGGCACCAGTCAACGTCCTGCCGGCTTTCCTTTACTTAAAACAAACCCACATTGTCTGGAATGTGGCGATGGGCGTCTGTTTCGCCCGAATCTACAGGAATTAAAATGAGCGAAAGCTTTGCAGAACTCTTTGAAGAAAGCCTGAAAACCCTCAATCTTCAGCCGGGTGCCATCATCTCCGGTATCGTTGTCGACATCGACGGCGACTGGGTTACCGTACACGCTGGCCTGAAGTCCGAGGGCGTCATCCCGCTCGAGCAGTTCTACAACGAAGCTGGCGAGCTGACCATCAAGGTCGGTGACGAAGTTCACGTTGCGCTGGACGCGGTCGAAGACGGCTTTGGCGAAACCAAACTGTCCCGTGAAAAAGCCAAGCGCGCCGAGTGCTGGATTGTTCTGGAAGCAGCTTTCGCCGCCGAAGAAGTGGTCAAGGGCGTTATCAACGGTAAGGTTAAGGGCGGCTTCACTGTCGACGTTAACGGCATCCGTGCGTTCCTGCCGGGCTCCCTGGTTGATGTCCGCCCAGTGCGCGACACCACCCACCTGGAAGGCAAAGAGCTGGAATTCAAGGTCATCAAGCTGGACCAGAAGCGCAACAACGTTGTCGTTTCCCGTCGCAGCGTGCTGGAAGCCGAGAACTCCGCCGAGCGCGAAGCCCTGCTGGAAACCCTGCAGGAAGGCCAGCAAGTCAAAGGTATCGTCAAGAACCTCACCGACTACGGCGCATTCGTGGACCTGGGCGGTATCGACGGCCTGCTGCACATCACCGACATGGCCTGGAAGCGCATCAAGCACCCATCGGAAATCGTTAACGTTGGCGACGAAGTCGACGTACGCGTTCTGAAGTTCGACCGTGAGCGCAACCGCGTTTCGCTGGGTCTGAAGCAGATGGGCGAAGATCCGTGGGTAGCTATCACTGCACGTTACCCAGAAGGTACCCGTGTACAGGCTCGCGTTACCAACCTGACCGACTACGGCTGCTTCGCTGAGCTGGAAGAAGGCGTTGAAGGTCTGGTACACGTTTCCGAAATGGACTGGACCAACAAGAACATCCACCCGTCGAAAGTCGTTCAGGTTGGCGACGAAGTGGAAGTCATGGTTCTGGACATCGACGAAGAGCGTCGTCGTATCTCCCTGGGCATCAAGCAGTGCAAGTCCAACCCATGGGAAGACTTCTCCGGCCAGTTCAACAAGGGTGACAAGATCACCGGTACCATCAAGTCGATCACCGACTTCGGTATCTTCATTGGTCTGGACGGCGGCATCGACGGCCTGGTTCACCTGTCCGACATCTCCTGGAACGAAACCGGCGAAGAAGCCGTACGTCGTTTCAAGAAGGGCGACGAGCTGGAAACCGTCATCCTGTCGGTTGACCCAGAGCGCGAGCGCATCTCCCTGGGCATCAAGCAGCTGGAAGACGATCCGTTCTCCAACTTCGTTGCTGTCAACGACAAGGGCGCTATCGTCAAGGGCATCGTGAAAGAAGTTGACGCCAAGGGCGCCATCGTCACCCTGGCCGACGACATCGAAGCCACTCTGAAAGCTTCCGAAATCAGCCGTGACCGCGTTGAAGACGCGCGTAACGTCCTGAAAGAAGGCGAAGAGATCGAAGCCAAGATCATCAGCGTTGACCGCAAATCGCGCGTCATCAGCCTGTCGATCAAGTCGAAAGACGACGCTGAAGAGCGTGAAGCCATCCAGAGCCTGAAAAACGCTCCGGAAGCGGCTGCCGACACCACCATGGCTGCGCTGCTGCGCGAAGCAATGGCCAAGCAGAACTGAGTTCTGTTTGATCGGTAAAAAGGGGTGGCCTTCGGGCCACCCTTTTTTTATGCCTGCAATTCTATCCCTGGCATACGCAACCCCTGTGGGAGCTGGCTTGCCTGCGATGGGCTGCGAAGCAGCCCCTGTTCACAGGGGGCTTATTTCCGAACACTCCAATCTTGAATTTTTTTATTAAGTCAAGAACCACCCTGTTCAAATCCCTCCGAGCGTGCTACAAACTGATTAAGCAATGATCTAGCTGCTTGATAACGAAGGGAAAAATATGACGAAGTCGGAGCTGATCGAACGTATTGTCACCCATCAGGGGCTGCTCTCGTCCAAGGACGTGGAGTTGGCCATCAAGACCATGCTTGAGCAGATGTCTCAATGCCTGGCCACCGGAGATCGCATCGAGATCCGCGGTTTCGGCAGTTTCTCCCTGCACTATCGCGCTCCGCGGGTAGGTCGCAACCCCAAGACCGGTCAGTCGGTAGAGCTCGAAGGCAAGTTCGTGCCGCACTTCAAGCCCGGCAAAGAGTTACGTGACCGGGTCAATGAAGAAGAGCACGAGCACACTTGAGTCAGAAGGAGCAGTCTGATGCGTAACCTGAAGCGCGCCCTGGCGGCGTTGTTCGTGCTGCTGTTGGCGGCTGTGGTGCTGTTTTTCGTATTGGAGAACCAGCAGGCCGTATCGCTGGTGCTCTTCGGTTGGTCGGCCCCTGCCTTGCCGGTGGCTGTGCCTGTGCTTGCTGCCCTGGTTGTGGGGCTCGCTGTAGGTCCGCTGCTCGGCGCTTACGGTGTACAGCGCAGCAAGCGCAAGATACGCGAGTCGGCACGCCAGGCGGTACTGAGCAGCAATTGATGAAGGCGCCTACAGCTTTGTAGGAAGGCGTCACCTATGCACGCAGCCGGTGAAATGGAGTAATAGGCATCCATTCAGTAGCCCAGGCGAGCGTGCTGCATTATGCAATTCCCCAGTATTTCCCATCACGGTGGCACCCGCGGCGTAACCGGGTCTTGCCACCGGCTTCATCTGGATTCAGCTACCAGTCTGCTGGTTGATTGCGGTGTGGAGCAGGGCACCGATGCAGCTCCGGGTGCCGGCTTGTTGTCTCCCGATTTTGCAGTTCAGGGTATTCAGGCCCTGGTGATCACGCACGTGCATCTCGACCATGTCGGGCGAATCCCGGCACTGCTTGCTGCGGGTTACCGTGGCCCGATCCTTTGCAGCGAGCCATCGGCAAAGTTGCTGCCGCTTGTCCTGGAAGATGCCTACAAGCTGACCATCAGCAGCGAGCCTGGTCAGGTGGCGCGATACCTTGAGATTATCGATGGCCTGGTAGTGCCCGTTCCCTTTGGGCGCTGGCACTCAGTGGTCGAAAAATCAGGGCTCAAGTGCATGATCCGCTTGCAGCGTGCAGGGCATTTACTGGGCTCCGCATACGTGGAATGTGATGTCCAGATGGCGGGCGTCAATCAGCGTATCGTCTTCTCTGGTGACCTTGGTCACGAAGGTAATCCACTGCTTCGCCAGGTGCAGCCTCCGGAGCGGGCAGATGTACTGGTGCTGGAGAGCACCTACGGTGACCGTCTTCACCCTGATCGCAGTGATCGCCAGCAGCAGCTCGAGCGGGTTATCGATCGCGCTCTGCAGGATCGCGGCACCATACTCATTCCCGCATTCAGCCTGGGTCGCACCCAGGAATTATTGTTCGAACTCGAAGATATCCTCTACCGCAAGGCATTACTTGGCGACCCCGCTGTGGTGCCCGGCGATGACACCTTTGCGTGGTCGCAGCTACCCATCATCCTCGACTCTCCGCTGGCGCAACGCATTACCGGTGCATACAGACAGTTGCATGATTACTGGAATGATGAAGCCAGGGTGCGGTTGAGTCAGGGGCGCGACCCGATGGGGTTCAGTCAGCTGGTGTGCATCGATACTCATGCCCGCCATCGGCAAGTGGTCAATTACCTGAAAAGCACGGTTCGGCCGGCGATTGTCATTGCTGGTAATGGCATGTGTTCAGGTGGGCGGATTGTCGGTTACCTCAAGTCAATGCTGGCGGAGCTGCGGCATGAGGTGGTGTTTGTTGGTTACCAGGCCAAAGGCACCCCAGGTGCAGTGATCCAGGCTAGCGAAGGGGCGGAAGGTTTTGTGCGGATTGATCTGGATGGGGATATGTACGAGGTCCGGGCGAAGGTGGTAACGCTGAGTGGGTATTCGGGGCATGCGGATCAGGCAGGGTTGGTGAGGTTTGCGCAGGGTTGTAATGCGCGGCAGATAGTGTTGGTGCATGGAGAGGGGCGGGCAAAACAAGTGCTGGCTCGAGTGCTGAGGGAGGCGTTCGCGCGGGCGGGAAATGCGCTGAGTGTCACAATTGCAGAATGACCGTTAGGCGGAAGGTGTCGGGTCTGGAAAAGAAGAGAGGAACTTCCTCGGGTGGGGCCTCTCTACTGCTGGTTAACGCGAAGTGAGTGAAAGATGACAAGCAGATTGGCAAATTGCCGCTACGCTTGATTCGAGAGGGGTTGGTAGGGCTGTTTGGCCCAAAGAGGCCCCCCTGTTTTGACGTGATCAGACGGACCCAAGGAAAAAAAGACTAAATGCGCAATGAACGCGAGCGCCTGAGTGGTGGCGATGAGATTGACTTGTTTGAGCTTGTACAGGGGGTTTGGCGGCAAAGGCTTTGGATGGTGCTGGTTGCGGTGCCGGTTATTGGTTTAGGGTTGGCTTATGTAATGCTTGCTGCACCTGTGTATGAGGCGAAACTCTTCATCCAGCCCCCCACCCAGAATGAGATTGCGCAGCTCAATTTTGGTCGTGGAAAAGACACGGGGCTCCCGGCGTTGAGTGCAAAGGATGTTTACAGTGTTTATCTCCGCTCGCTTCAGTCCGAGGCGGTGCGTGACAAGTTTTTCCGAGAAACCTTCCTGCCAGCCTTGACCGAAGATGATCGCAAGGGCTCGCGTGATGCCTTGTACGCCAAATTCAATGGCATGCTCAGTATTGCTCAGGCGTCCAAGGAAATGCCTGATCGATATGTCATTACCGCAAGTGTCGGAGATCCCCGGCTTGCAGCGGTCTGGGTCTCAAATTATGCGGAAATGGCTGCGGGGCGGGCGAAGGACGAACTGCTTGATGGTACGCGTAGCGACTTAACGATCATGGCGGATAACCTTGAGCAACAGATTCGGGCCTCGCGTGCCAGTGCGAACAATCAGCGTTCAGACCAGATTGCCCAGCTCAACGAGGCTTTGCGCATCGCAAAGTCCATAGGCCTGGAAAAGCCGCCAATCATCTCCAATACCTTATCGAGTGAAGTGTCTGCCGGTATGGGTGGGGCCCTCACCTATATGCGCGGCACCAAGGCACTGGAGGCCGAAATAGCCAACCTTGAAGCCCGTCCATCGAATGACCCGTACATTCCGAGACTTCGTGAGCAGCAGGAGCGGCTCAATTTTCTGCGCAATCTGAAAATTGACCCCTCGCTGGTCGCGATGTATCAGCAGGACGGGGCCGTTTCCCCGCCTGACAAGCCGGTCAGGCCGCGCAAGTTAATGATAATGGCGCTTTCAGTGCTGGCTGGCGTGGCGTTAGGTGTATGTGTAGCCATAGGTCGTGATCTGTGGCTGAGGCGTCGAAGCACCATTTGAAGGGTCTTTGCTGTCCAAGGCTGGTCGACAGGCGTTGTTGTCGAGTTCGGAAGGTGTAACAATGCACCCCCTACGCCGATGACATGGATAGCTGGAAGAAGGTGCACGAAGCGCTTGCCGACCCTGCCTGTCTTGGGTGACTCCCCGCTAGCAGGCAGGCAAACATAGTGAACATTGATCCTCGCGGCCACTACATGGCCGCAACCTCCGAAGTAGACCTCTTCGATCTTTTTCGGGCTATCTGGCGCAGGCGCGCGTTCATCGCTGTCGTGGGCGCCATTTTTGCGATTTTTGGTGTCGTGATTGCCTACCTGATCCCCCCTGAATATGAAGCCTCCACTACCTTGCGACCTGTTGAGGTCAATCAGCTGGATGCTTTGAATCGCACTAAAATCTATTCCCTCCCTCCGGCAGAAGCGCTGAAAAGAGTGGGCGCAAGGTTGGATTCCTACAGCGCGCGGCTGGAGTATTTTCGTTCCAGGCCCGAACTTGTTGAGGCCTTCCGGGGTGAAGGGCAGAGTTTCGAGCAGGCTTTTCAGGATTTCAACAATACTGCACTTAGTGTCGTTCAGTCTGACCCCAAGAAGACCAATCTGTTAAGCGACTTCATTGGTTTGAAGATGCGCTATGGGAAAGATGTCGACGGAGCGGCTGTGCTTAATGACTTCGTTGATTATGCGATGGAGCGGGAGCGTGCCCAGATATCAAAGGATATGCAAATTATCCTGGCAAACCGCTTGGCTGAAGTGGATACGAAACTGAACTCGGCACTCACCGAATATCGTGCAGGGAACGAGGGGCGTATTGCACGCCTTGAAGAAGATGACGCCATCAAGCGGGCGCAGTTGAGTGATGAGCTCAAGGCATTGCGGGTGCAATTGAAGTTGCAGCGTGAGGCACGCATGGCAGAGCTTGATGAGGCGATCGCAATTGCCCGTAGCCTGGGATTGAAAAAGCCATCGACGCCATCGCAGATGGCAGATGAAGTCTCGGGCAATGGCAACATCATTCGCACTGAGGTAAACGGCAGGCCCGTACCGCTTTACTTCATGGGGACTGAGGTGCTCGAGGCAGAGCGTACAGCCTTGCGCAAGCGTACCTCTGATGATTTTGTAGAGCCAAGAATTGGCCAGATTCGTAAAGAGCTTGTGCTGCTTTCCAATAACCGCAGTGTGGAAGCAATCAAGGCTCGGGCCAATGATCAGGCTTTCCTGGAGGGTGTTGAAGCACTGCGGGTTGAGCGTGAGCGCTTGCGATCCATTGATACCCAATTGCAAGGCTTGCAGTTGGTCAGTATCGACCAGCGGGCGGTACCGGCCACCAAGCCAGTGAAGCCGCGCAAAGCATTGATAGTGATGGCCGCATTGGTTGCCGGCCTGCTGCTAGGGGTCATCGTCGCGCTCCTGCGTACTGCTTTCAAGAAGCATCTGCGGCGTTCGCGGGTTCTTGAGGTTGGAGGTGGGGTGGCGCCTGTTTTGCCAGAGGACCTCTCGCGCCAGGTAAATGTTCTGTTACCAGAGACGCAGATCAAGGTAGCAAGAGAGTGATATTGTTTTGATGGCGTTTAGGGCTGATATCAGCTGAAAACTCTTATGGTGTGTCACAGCTGAACGGCCTATGATTGTGGCGCCGCTCGTTCCTGGCTGGCAAATATTAGCTTGCCTGAGGGCCGGGATGGGCGCGCCAAGCAAGGGCATTAGAATGCGTAGCGCCGATCAGGTGGGTTTGAGGCGGCTGTCGAATTCGAATAAGGTGGTGTTTCCAGGTCGTGTAGCCGGCGGTAGGGGTAGAGGCGGTCTCATAATAGGAATTGCCAACTTGATGCTACGGTAAATGCTTCGGCTAGTGGGGTGCCGCTTGAGCTTCATGCAAGCTAAGTTGTTTAGTTCGCAGGGCAGAAGTTTTTAGAGTCGGTGGGTTCGGTGTGGATTGGCGAGGTCTGTGGTGAATCCCGATTTTCATGGCTTTTTGATCCGGTGTTGCTAACGCTCACGCCAATTGTCGAAATTCATTCTATTTAAAAATGGTAGTTGCATGGCGCTCAAAGTATTAAGCGTATTTGGTACTCGACCCGAAGCCATCAAAATGGCTTCGTTGGCTTTGGGGTTGCAGGCTGATGACCGCTTCGAGGCGAAAATCTGCGTGACCGGCCAGCACCGGCAGATGCTGGATCAAGTGCTTGACCTGTTCGAGCTTACTCCCGATTACGATCTCGAAATCATGCGGCCGGGTCAGGATCTTACCGACGTGACCGTGGCGATCCTGCAAAAGTTGAAGGTCGTGCTGGCTGAATTCAAGCCGGATATCGTGCTTGTTCACGGCGATACGGCAACAACTTTTGCTGCGTCGCTGGCAGCCTACTATCAGCAGATTCCCGTTGGCCATGTGGAGGCAGGGCTGCGGACGGGTAATCTTTACTCGCCATGGCCTGAAGAAGCAAACCGCAAGCTGACTGGGGCATTGGCCCATTTGCACTTTGCCCCGACCAGCCAGTCGCAGGCCAACCTCCTGGCTGAGGGGGTGCCAGAGGCGCAGATTCACGTCACCGGCAATACGGTCATTGATGCCTTGCTCGAAGTCGTGCGCAAGTTGCAACGACCCGATTTGGCGAACACCCTGGCGGAGCAGTTCTCCTACCTCGACCCCTCCCGGCGACTGGTGCTTGTCACTGGGCATCGCCGTGAAAGCTTCGGTGATGGATTCGAGAGGATCTGCCAAGCGTTGGTGCAAATTGCCAATGACTGTTCAGATGTGGAGATTGTCTATCCCGTGCATTTGAATCCCAATGTGCGTGAACCGGTCAATCGCTTGCTTAAAAACGTCAAGAACATTCATTTGATCGAGCCGCTGGACTATCTGCCCTTTGTCTATCTCATGAATCGCTCCTATCTGATTCTCACCGATTCGGGGGGGGTGCAAGAAGAAGCGCCCTCCCTGGGCAAGCCAGTGCTGGTCATGCGTGACACGACGGAACGCCCTGAGGCGGTCAAGGCCGGGACTGTACGTCTGGTAGGCACGGACTTGCAGGCCATCATCGACAATGTTGAGGAATTGCTTGGGAATCAGGACGCCTACCAGTGCATGAGCATTGCTCACAACCCGTATGGAGACGGGCAGGCGTGTGCCCGTATTATTGAAGTTCTTGCCAATTTCAAAACAAGGTAGTGCTATGAGTATTTCCAAGGTGTCCGTCGTTGGGTTGGGTTATATCGGCCTTCCTACCGCCGCTGTATTTGCCTCCCGCAAGATTGAAGTCATTGGCATCGATGTCAACCAGCACTGCGTTGATACCATCAATCGAGGTCAAATCCATATCGTCGAGCCCGATCTGGATATGGTCGTGCATGCTGCAGTGACAGAGGGGTACTTGCGAGCCAGTACCATCCCGGAGCCTGCAGATGCGTTTCTCATTGCAGTGCCGACACCTTTCAAGGAAGGCTTCAAGCCGGACCTCAGTTATATCAAGTCGGCAAGCGAAGCGATTGCGCCCGTGCTCAAGGCCGGCGATCTGGTCATCCTTGAGTCCACTTCTCCAGTGGGTGCGACTGAACAGATGGCCGCCTGGTTGGCCGAGGCCCGTCCTGATCTCAGCTTCCCGCAGCAGGCCGGTGAAGGGTCTGACATTCGCGTTGCGCATTGTCCGGAGCGAGTGCTTCCTGGCCATGTTCTGCGAGAGCTGGTACAGAATGACCGGGTCATTGGTGGCATGACCGAGCGCTGCTCGCTGGCGGCACGCGCGCTGTACAAGACGTTCGTGGAAGGCGAGTGTGTACTGACCACCGCCCGTACAGCCGAAATGTGCAAGCTGACCGAAAACAGCTTCCGGGATGTCAATATCGCATTTGCCAACGAACTGTCGATCATCTGCGAGGAGCTCAAGGTCGATGTCTGGGAGCTGATTCAGCTGGCCAATCGTCATCCCCGTGTAAACATCCTCCAGCCTGGCCCTGGCGTAGGCGGGCATTGCATCGCTGTCGATCCGTGGTTCATTGTTGACTCCGCCCCTGAACAGGCGCGAATCATCCGCACCGCCCGCGAAGTTAACGACTCCAAACCAGCCTGGGTTATCGACAAGCTCCATGCTGCCATCGGTGAGCATCTGAGCAAGAATCCCGGTAAAACCGCCAAGGATGTCGTCGTCGCGTGCTTTGGCCTGGCTTTCAAGCCAGATATCGACGACTTGCGCGAGAGCCCGGCGCTGGAGATTGCCAAGGAAGTCAGCAAGCGCCACGCTGGCAAAGTGATTGTGGTCGAGCCGAACATCAAGGCACTTCCTAGCGCGTTGGAGGCTGCCGAGCTTTGCTCCGTGAGTCAGGCAATCGAGCGGGCTGATATCCTGTTGCTGCTGGTAGATCACAAGCCGTTCAAGGAAGTCCCGGTGCAAGCGCTGCAGGGCCGGCAAATAGTCGATACCCGCGGAATCTGGCGCGTATGAATATTCTCCCGGTAATCATGTCCGGGGGTTCGGGGACGCGTCTCTGGCCACTCAGTAGGACGCTCTATCCGAAGCAGTTCCTGGCTATCTTCGGCCGGGAAACCCTGTTTCAGCAGGCTATCGATCGTTTGATGAAGATCGAGCCGCCAGGTTGCAAGCTGTTGGCGCCATGTATTGTCGCCAATGACGAGCATCGTTTTCTGTGCCTGGATCAACTGCGTGAGATCAAGGTCGAGCAGGGCGCCCTGATTCTCGAGCCGGCAGGCCGTAATACCGCGCCGGCATTGACACTGGCAGCACTGCATGCTCGGGATTCGGTCGAGCCTGGGTCTGATCCGGTGCTGGTGGTCATTCCTGCGGACCAGACCATCCATGATGTAGGGACTTTCACCAAAGTGGTGGAAAAGGCGGTGGAAGCGGCCAGCCAAGGTGCGATTGTCACCCTCGGTATTCAGCCAGACCGCCCGGAAACCGGGTATGGCTACATTCATTCAACGGATGCCGCCGAAGTCAAAAGCGTTGATTCATTCGTTGAAAAACCGGACCTGGCCACTGCCGAGCGATACTTGGCGGCTGGCAGCTATTACTGGAACAGCGGCATCTTCATCCTGCGCGCTTCGGTTTGGCTGCGTGCTCTGGGGCAATATCGTAGCGACATCCTCGAGGCTACCGAGAAGGCCTGGGCCGAACGAACTGCCGACAATGGTTTCGTACGGCCGCAGGTACAGTCCTTTGAGGCCATTCCGGCGGAGTCCATCGATTATGCAGTAATCGAGCATTGCACCCGTTCGCCTCTGGAAGGGTTGGAGCTGAAAATGCTGGCGATGGATGCTGGCTGGTCCGACCTTGGGGCATGGGATGCAGTTTGGCGGTCCGGTGACAAGGATGCCAATCATAACAGCACCCACGGTGACGTTATCCTCGACTCCAGCAATGACACGCTGGTGTACGCCTCCCATCGCCTGGTGACGGCCGTGGGCCTGGATAACATGGTCATTGTCGAGACACCTGACGCCGTATTGGTTGCCGACAAGGCGAAATGCCAAGGGGTCAAGGCTATCGTGGAAGCGCTGGGTCGTGATACGCGCAGCGAGTCGAGGCTTCACCGGCGCGTCCATAGGCCTTGGGGATGGTATGACAGCATTGATAGCGGCTCGCGTTTTCAGGTGAAGCGGATCCTGGTCAAGCCTAAGGCAACCCTTAGCTTGCAGAAGCATTATCACCGGGCCGAGCACTGGATCGTCGTATCCGGCACAGCTGAGGTGACGTGCGAAGACCAGGTTTTTCAGTTGAACGAGAACCAAAGTACCTACATACCGGTAGGCCATGTCCATCGGCTGGCAAATCCTGGCACCATCCCTCTTGAAATCATCGAGGTACAGTCGGGGAGCTATCTGGGCGAAGACGATATTGTCAGGTTCGATGACACCTATGGCCGTGTTTAAGGCTTGAATTGTGGAGTGGCAAATGCAAAAGAGTGCGCTGATTACGGGTATCACGGGGCAGGACGGGGCTTATCTCGTCGAGTTGCTGCTCGGCAAGGGTTACAAGGTCTACGGCACTTATCGCCGGACCAGTTCGGTGAACTTCTGGCGCTTGCAGGAGCTGGGCGTGCTGGGTCACGAGAACCTGCACCTGGTCGAGTTCGACCTGACGGACCTGGCGGGTACCATCCGGCTGTTGCAGAAGGCTCAGCCGGACGAGGTCTACAATCTTGCCGCGCAGAGCTTCGTCGGTGTTTCCTTCGATCAACCGATCACCACGGCACAGATTACTGGTGTGGGGGCGCTGAACCTGTTGGAAGCCATTCGCCTTGTGAATCCGGGCATTCGCTTCTATCAGGCATCCACGTCTGAGATGTTCGGCTTGGTACAGGCTGTGCCTCAATCCGAATCCACGCCGTTCTATCCGCGCAGCCCCTATGGCGTTGCCAAGCTCTTCGCGCACTGGACGACGATCAACTACCGAGAGTCCTACAATATCTTTGCTACCAGCGGCATCTTGTTCAACCACGAGTCTCCGCTGCGCGGCAAAGAGTTCGTCACGCGCAAGATCACCGACGCGGTGGCCAACATCGAGGTCGGTAACCAGCAGGTGATCGAGCTCGGCAACATGGATGCCAAGCGTGACTGGGGTTATGCCCGTGAGTATGTCGACGGTATGCACCGGATGCTGCAGGTCGATAAGCCGGATACGTTCGTGCTGGCGACCAACCGCACCGAAACTGTCCGAGACTTTGTCAGCATGAGCTTCAAGGCGGTGGGCGTCGACATTGAGTGGCGCGAAACCGGCGAGAAGGAGTTTGGTGTAGATCGACGTACGGGAGTGACCCGCGTCAAGGTCAACCCGCAGTTCTACCGCCCGGCAGAGGTCGAGCTGCTGATCGGTGATGCCTCTCTGGCCAAGGAACGTCTTGGCTGGCAGCCTGATACCACCCTTGAACAACTGTGCCAGTTGATGGTCGAGGCCGATCTGAAGAGGGCCAAGCATGGCACGTCGTTCTGACAAGACTGTCCTGATCACTGGCCTTTCGGGTTTCACTGGTGCGCATCTTGCGCACCGGCTTGCCAGCGACGGCTGGTGTATCGCCGGGCTCGGCGGTCGTCGCCTGGACTGCGAGGTGGCGCACCTAGAGGCGGATCTCAACGATACCGCGCGCCTGACCGAATGGATCCGTGAAGTCGAGCCGACCCATGTGATCCATCTTGCAGCCTTGGCGCATGTCACGGGTAGCGATGCACTTTCCTACTATCGAGTGAACGTACTCGGTACTGAAAGCTTGCTCACGGCGCTGCAGGACAGCGGCGTTGCGGTGCAGAAGGTGATCATTGCCAGCAGCGCCAACATCTATGGCAATGCCTTGGCTTCGCCAATCGTCGAGAGTAGCGAACCTCGGCCGATGAACCACTACGCGCTGAGCAAGTTGACCATGGAAGCGCTGGTACGCAAGTGGTTCGCACGCTTCCCGATACTGGTGACCAGGCCGTTCAACTACACAGGCCCTGGGCAATCGGAATCATTTGTCTTCGCCAAGATCGTCGCGGCATTTGCTCGCCGGCAGGATGAGTTGAGGCTCGGCAACCTGGACGTATCGCGCGACCTTTCCGATGTGCGTTACGTCGCTGAAGCCTATGCACGGTTGTTGGAGTGCGAGTCTGAAGGGCAGTTTGTGAATGTCTGTTCGGGCCGTAGTGTGTCCCTGCTCCAGGTCATTGATGTGATGGCCGATATTGCCGGTTATCGCCCGCAAGTGCAGGTGGATCCTGCGTTCGTTCGGGCTGACGAGGTCAAGGAGCTTTATGGCAGCCCTGCCAGGCTGTACGACCTCGTAGGGGACATCGCAGTGCCCGACTTGCGAGAAACGCTGCTGTCCATGTACGAACGGAACCTTCAGGCTCCAGCTAAGTGACTTTCAACGGATTGGTATAACTGTGCGCATTTGTTTCTTTGCCAATATGTCTGCTCACGCCAACTGGCGTGAGATGTTCGACAAAGTCGAGTTCTATCGCGTCGATATCCGGATTCTCAAAGAACTGGGGCACGAAGTGGTGCTTTCCGGGTCTCCCTCGACACTCGACTGGAAGGCAGACCTCTACTACTGCTGGTGGTGGGGGCATTCGCCTTTCCCATTGCTGGCCGGCAAGTTGCGGCGCAAGCCGGTAGTAGTGACAGGTGCGTTCGACTATTCGACATGCCGCAAGGAAATTCCAGGTATGTGCTACCTGGACCGGCCGCTTTGGCAGAAGCTGGTGCTGCGGGCGTCGTTGCGGATGGCTGACCGGAACCTGTTCATTTCCCGGTCCGAGTATGACGAGGTCACCGGCAACCTTGGGGTTCGTAACCCTGTTTACGCCACCTTGGCCGTGGACACCGATTACTACTCGCCGGTGGTGCAGGCGCAGGAGCCATCTGACTACTTCTTCACGGTAACCTGGACCAGCCGCACCAATGCGATTCGTAAAGGATTGATCCCGAGCATTGAGGCGTTCGCCCGCTTCGCCAAGGATAACCCAACGATTCGTTTTGTCATTGCGGGGAAACATGGGGACTACCTGCCTCAACTGCAGGAGCTTGCTCAACGCTTGGGTGTGGCTGAAAAGGTCCAGTTCGTCGGGATGATTTCCGATGAGGAAAAGCTCAATCACTACCGCAATTGCCTGGCTTATGTGCAACCGACTCTTTATGAGGGGTTTGGACATGCCATAGGTGAGGCCTTGGCATGCGGCGCACGGGTGATCACCTCACCACGCGGGGCAGTGCCGGAAGTAGCGGGTGCATTCGCCAACTGGGTCGAGCCCGACAGCCCGGCGGATATCGCCGCTGCAATGAAGCAGGTGTTGAGCACGCCGTCGAGCCACGAAGACGCCATGGACCGACACCGCTGGATTTCCGGGAACTACTCGATCAACGCGCGCCGCCAGGCACTCAAGCGCATTCTCGATTCTCTGGCCTGACCCGAGAACGGTGTTGAGCGAAAAAACAATTAGACAAGGTGGAACCGTGTGTTAGCTCGCCTCATCAGAATTTTCGAGAGCTCGAGGTTGTTGCAGCTGTTCGTTGTCACCGCCTGCATCCAGGGTGGTGTGATCATCAGTCAGTTTCTCATCGCACCGTTTGTCGAGCCTGCTGTAGTCGGTGTTGTCCGATCGTTGGAAACCATTGTGGCATTGGTCGTGCTGGCCGGTAGCCTCGGTATGCAAAGCATCGCCATCCGCGATACTGCCGCCTGTGCTGAACCGTCCGCGCAGCAAGCGGTGCTGCGCGGGGTGTTCATGCTGGTCGGTATCACGTCCGCAGTGGTCATACTGGGTATCTTTCTGGCGCACGAGTTCGTGCTCACGACGGCCATCAGCTCCTATGTGTTCGTGACATGCGGGCTGGTGCTGATAACCAACCTGCTACGTGTCACGACGGGTTATGCGCAAGGGGCGAAAGTAATCAACGAGATCTACTTCGCGCTGATGTTCGCGACCGGCGCGGGTGTGATACTGACCGTTGCATTGACCCGGCAATACGGAATACAGGGCTGGATGGCTGCGCGCTATATCACCGAGGCAGTATGCTTGGCGGCTGTCTGGTGGCGCCTGCGGGGCCATGTCGGGCCCGCCTTGCAGGTGTTCAAAGTCAACCGCAGCGAGTTGCTTGCCACGGCAGGCTCCGGGGTGACCATCAATGCCAGCCTGTTCGTGCGATTGTTGGTGGACAGCCTGCCAATATTGATGTTGACGGCGCTCCATGTCAGAACCGAAGAGATTGGTTTCTTTGGTCTTGCGAACCTCAGCCTGGTTCTGGGCCTTCTGCCTCTGGCGATCATTGCCCAGCGCGCGATACCCGATCTGGTCGAACTGCTGGATGACCCGGTAGCGCTGTCTGCCAAATTCAATTCGTTCATCAAGTCGATGTTGCTTGTCTCATCGGCAATGGCTGCGGCCCTGGTGATCGCAGCGGGTGGCTGGTTGTTGCTGATTGGTGGTCAATATGAAATGGCAGCCAAGTATGTTGTCGTTCTGGCGCTAAGCCTGCCGTTGAAGGCAGTCGTGCTGGCGTGCGGTACCATGCTGGTCGCGCTTAGGGTCTTTGGTCTAAGTCTGAAGGTCAATATCGTCGAGGGGATACTCGTATTACTGGTCCTTTACTTCGGCATCCCTGAATTCGGTGGGTGGGCTGGCGTCGTCGCTTACGTGGCGGGAACGGTGCTGTCCCTGACGTTGCTGCTGTCAGCGGTGAAGATTCGTGTGGCCAACCTCCAGGGAGACGGCGACGATGCAGGCAGGTAATGGCTCGGAACAATGGCAGGTGACACCGGCAAGGAAGAAAACAGGCTTTGATTGTTTTTCGGCCAGCTTTTTTTTCTTCGTCATCTGGTGTGTGGGTGTGCTGGTACCGCTGTACCCGTTCCTGATGTCGATTGACGGTTTCAGCTTGTTCTGGGACTTCAGCTTCGTCGACAAGGATAGTGCGGTCAATGAGGCACTGCTGATCTATGGCGCAGCCTTGCTGTTCGTGCTTGCGGGTGCCAGCCTGGGACGCAGGTCTCAGCTCAACTTCCCCAGCCGTTCAAGGCTTATCGTAAGGCCGCGCTTTCTCATGCAACGTTCGCTGCTCCTGACGCTCGCGGGGCTGCTGGCGTTCGGGATGATCCTGGTCGTGCTGGGTGGTCTTTCGGGGCTGCTCCAAGGCGCCAGTGACAGGATCAGGGCGTTTGCCGGGCTCAACGGCCTGTTCCTGCTGCAGAACCTTCTGTTGTCGGTTTCGTTGGCATGGTACATCCGCCTTACTGGCGAACAGAAAAGAGCCCACGGCGAGCGACTGATGTTCTGGGTCTATTTTCTCGGCGCATTGTTTGTCTGTGCGTTGCAAGGACAGAAATCGACGATATTCATTGCTGTGTTGTCGTTGATGGTCATTCGGCATTACCGGGTCAAGCGAATCAACCTGATCAAGGGTGCGATTCTGGGTGTGGTAATGTTTGTCTCCTTGATGGCATACCACGTGTTCAAGCAAGAATACCTGGCCACTGGCAAGTTCTTTTTCCTCAAGGACGACCAAGGTGTGTTGCTGTCGTTCTTCAACTTCCTGATCACCCAGTTCACCGGCAACCTGATGCAGCTGCAGACCATGACCGTGCTGGTGGACGCCATGCCTGATGGCCTGCCTTGGCAGAATGGATCGACCTTGCTCATGATCGTGCTGATCCTGATTCCGTCGACGCTGTTTCCAGATAAACCGTTGACTGCGGCGGGTGTGTTCACAGGGGCGTTCTGGCCCGACAAGTGGTTGCTGGAAGGCACGACGTTGCCGCCGGGAGTATTTGGCGAATTTTACATGAACTTCGGTATTGTCGGGGTTCTGCTGGGTGGTCTGGTACTCGGTTTCGTCTGGGGACGCCTGTATGGGGCGGTCATAAACAACCCGCATAACGACCGGGCGTTGGGCGCCTATGCGTTGGCAATCGCCTCCATGCTGCATCTGTTCCGCGGGGAACTTTCCTCCGTGCTGCTATTGGTGGCCTCCATCTGGTTGCCCTTCCTGCTTTTGAGCTCCAGGCGCACGGCGCCTGTCAATCACCCGAACTAGAGATACAGGCATGTGCGGAATTTTGGGTTATTTACATAATGGAACGAAGACGTCGATCGATTTTTCGTCGGCGCTTTCATTCATTCGACGTCGCGGGCCGGATGACCAGGGAATATGGTCCGATACCGACGTAGGCGTATGGTTGGGGCAGGTTCGCCTGTCCATCCTCGACACCACATCGGCCGGGCACCAGCCCATGCTGTCCCGCGATGGCCGGGTGGTGATGGTTTTCAATGGCGAAATCTACAATTTCCGCGAACTGCGTGCCGAACTCGAGGCTCAAGGCGAAACCTTCACCAGCCAGTCCGACTCGGAAGTGCTGCTGGCACTGTTCTGCCGAGAGGGCATCGACTGCCTCAACCGCCTCAACGGTATTTTCGCCGTGGTGTTCTGGGAACGTGATACCCAGACGCTCTGGGTGGCGCGCGACCAGCTCGGGGTCAAGCCGCTCTATGTGTACAATGATGGAGGCTGTTTCGCATTTTCCAGCGAAATGAAAGGCTTGATCAGAGGCGGTTTCAGCACTCCCGAGATCGATCCACATGCTGTTTTGGCGCATTTGGGCTACCTGTGGTCGCCGGGCGAGCGCACCATCGTGCGCGACATCAGCAAGGTGCTGCCGGGTCAGGTACTGCGCGTGCGCAACGGCCGCGTAGAGGAAAAATCGTTCTACTACCAGTTGCCGATCAGTGAGCAGCCATTGACTGAGACGGTCGAACAGACTGCAGATGCGGTAGCCGATGCGGTACGCACTGCTGTCAAACGTCAGCTGGTGTCCGACGTTCCACTGGGCTCGTTCCTGTCGGGGGGGCTTGATTCGAGTGCGATCGTTGCTTTCGCCGCCGAGGAAATGCGCGATAAGGAGCGGCTGCAGTGTTTCAGCATCCGTGTGGACAATGGTTCCACCGCCAATGAAGGCTTCGCCGACGACTTGCCCTATGCCGAGCGAGTAGCCAAGCACTTGGGCGTCGATCTGCATGTGGTTGGCGTAGGCGACGAGATGATGGACCGCCTGCCGGAAATGGTCTACCTGCTGGATGAACCTACTCCGGACCCGGCGGCCCTCAATGCATTGTTCATATCCGAGCTGGCGAGTCAGAATGGTATCAAGGTATTGCTATCGGGCGCTGGTGGCGATGACATTTTCACTGGCTACCGCCGTCACTTCGCGTTGTCCCAGGAGCGCTGGTGGGGTGGCTTGCCCACACCTTTGCGCAGTGTTCTGGCCAGCAGCGCCAACCTTCTTCCGGCGTCATCGCCGCTGTCTCGCCGGCTGGGCAAGGCGTTCCGCTACGCCGACCTGCCCGCAGACGACCGCCTGATCAGCTATTTTTTCTGGCTCGAGCCGGAACAAGCTCACGGCCTGCTGGCGCCGGAACTGCGTCGCCAGTTAGCTGCGGACGAACTGTTCGCACCATTGCGCGAGACCCTGTCACGCGTGCCGGCAGGCGCAACACCGCTGGACAAGATGCTGACGCTTGAATGCAAGCATTTCCTGACTGACCACAACCTCAATTACACCGACAAGATGGGCATGGCCACTGGTGTTGAGGTACGGGTGCCCCTGCTGGACATGGATCTGGTGCGCCTGGCTGGCAAGCTGCCGTCCGAGGTCAAGCAGAAAGGGCGAGAAGGCAAGTGGATCTTCAAGAAGGCCATGGAACCCTACCTGCCACACGACATTATCTACCGCCCAAAAACCGGGTTTGGCGTGCCACTGCGCAACTGGCTGCAAGGGCGCCTGAAACCGCTGGTCGACGAAGTCTTATCGCCTGCATCGCTGCGCAAACGTGGCATTTTCGACCCAGAAGCGGTTGCCCGGCTGATCGCCGCCGACCGTGCCGGGCGCATCGACGCGGCCTACACCTTGTTCGGCATCGTCTGCATGGAGCTGTGGTGCAAGCAGTACCTGGACGGCAATTTCGCGCTTGACGGCTAAGGTAGTCGCGCCAGGCCCAGGTAGGTTGAGCACGTTCGTGCGCCCTGCCGACGGCCATGGCCTCAGGTGCTGTTATTTCAACTTTATTGGTGGCATTTCATGAAGCAAGTTGTTCAGAACATGGCGAGCGGCGAGACATCACTGGTTCAGGCCCCGGCGCCTGGTGCGCGCAGTGGTGCGTTGCAGATCAATACCAGCCGCACGCTGATTTCAGCCGGTACCGAGCGGATGCTGGTAGGTTTCGGCAAGGCCAACTGGATAGAAAAAGCGCGCCAGCAACCCGACAAGGTGCGCATGGTGCTGCAAAAAGTGCAGACCGATGGCCTGGCCACGACTATCGAAGCGGTGCAGTCCAAGCTCGCCCAGCCGCTGCCACTGGGCTACTGCAACGTCGGTGTCGTTGCGGCGACCGGAGCGGGTGTTTCAGGCTTCAAGGCAGGTGACCGGGTCGTTTCCAATGGGCCGCACGCTGATGTCGTGGTGGTGCCGAAGAACCTTTGCGCGCTGATTCCGGATTCCGTCAGCGATGAGGCTGCATCGTTCACAGTCCTTGCCAGCATCGGCCTGCAAGGGATCCGGCTGGCACAGCCGACCTTGGGGGAGGCGTTCGTCGTCACCGGCGTTGGCTTGATCGGCCTGGTCACCGTGCAACTGCTGCGGGCGCAAGGTTGCCGCGTGCTGGCCATCGATTTCGATGAACAGAAGCTGGCGCTGGCGCGCAGCTACGGCGCCGAGACCTGCAACCCAGGCAAGGGCGAAGATCCGGTAGCTGCAGGCATGGCTTTCAGCCGGGCACGAGGGGTTGATGGCGTCATCATCACGGCCTCCACGAAATCGTCGGACCCGGTTACCCAAGCGGCGAACATGTGCCGCAAGCGCGGCCGCATCGTCTTGGTAGGGGTTACTGGGCTGGAGTTGAATCGAGCTGACTTCTACGAGAAGGAGCTGACTTTCCAGGTTTCGTGCTCCTACGGTCCGGGCCGCTACGACCCTACTTACGAGGAGCAGGGTAACGACTTCCCCATCGGCTTCGTACGTTGGACCGAACAGCGCAATTTCGAGGCCGTTCTGGACATGCTTGCCAGTGGCCAACTGGATGTCGGGCAACTGATTTCCCACCGCTTTGCCTTTGAAGATGCGGCGGATGCATACCAGACGCTGACCAGCGATAACTCGGCCCTGGGTATCGTACTCGAGTATCACTCGGCTCCCCAGGAACGGCACGTAAAAGATGTCACCCTGGTGCCTCAGTCGAACATCGCTTTCGACCCGGTCAAACCAGTGGTCGGATTCATCGGTGCTGGCAACTATGCATCGCGGATGCTGATTCCGGCGTTCAAGGCCGCCGGTGCACAATTCCATACCATTGTCACCGCCGGTGGCCTCAATGGCGTCATTCACGGCAGCAAGGCCGGTTTCGCCCATGCCTCCACGGATGTCGGCGCGGTGTTGGCCGACCAGACCATCAACACCGTGGCTATCGTCACCCGGCACGACAGCCATGCACGCTTCGTGTCCCAAGTGCTGGAAGCCGGCAAGCACGTGTTCGTCGAGAAGCCTCTGGCAATCGATGAGCAGGGCTTGGCTGATGTGCAGGCCGCGTACGACCTGGCTGTGCAGAAGGGGCTCAAGCCGCACCTGATGGTGGGCTTCAATCGCCGCTTCTCGCCTCAGGTGCAAAAAATGAAGGCGCTTCTGACTGCGGTAAAAGAGCCCAAGTCGCTGATAATGACCATGAACGCGGGTGCCATTCCTGCGGATCACTGGACTCAGGACGAAGCTGTGGGCGGCGGGCGGATCATAGGCGAAGCCTGCCATTTCATCGATCTGATGCGCTTCCTGGTGGGCAGCCCGATCGTTTCGATCCAGGCACGCCGCATGGGCGACTCGCCCGCAGTGGCCGTCACCGAAGACAAGGCATCGATCACGCTAGGTTTCGAGGATGGCTCGTTTGGCACCATCCATTATCTGGCAAACGGCGCTGCGAGCTTCCCCAAGGAGCGCGTAGAGGTGTTCGCTGCCGGACGCGTGCTGCAACTGGACAACTTCCGAAAACTCAAGGGCTTTGGCTGGCCAGGGTTCAGCAAGCTCAATCTGTGGAAGCAGAACAAGGGCCAATCCGAATGTGCCGCAGCGTTCCTCGCGGCGGTAGGGCAGGGCAAGGCAACGCCAATCCCGAGCGATGAAATCTTCGAAGTGGCGCGGGTGAGTGTCGAAGTAGCGCGGATGCTTCGCGCGCAATGAGTCTGTTCATCGTAAAAGCCAGAACCGCGCTGGCGCTTGGCCCCGGCAACCTTTGCCGGGCGCTGGGTTACCGTCTGGGCGTGAAGACCGGGCTCAACCCTGTGCGCCGGCTTACCGCCGAAGTGCCCTCGGGGCCATTCTTCGCTCAGCCCTTGCGCCAGGTAGAAAACCTGCCGGGCAGTGGCCAGTGGGCGCGCGAGGTCCGCTACTATGGCCTGTGGCCCGTCACCGTGGGCGAGGCTCCGCCAGACTGGCACCTGAACCCCCTGACCGGGGTTCGGGTACCTTCCCCGGAACGTGAGTGGTGGCGTATCGCTGATTTCGATCCCGCTGTCGGCGACATCAAAAGCATCTGGGAAGCTTCGCGACTCGACTGGGTACTGGCTTTTACCCAGCGCGCTTGCAACGGTGACAATGCAGCCATTGCACAGTTGAACCAATGGCTTGCGCATTGGTGCGAGCACAATCCGCCTTATCATGGGCCGAACTGGAAGTGCGGGCAGGAGGCGTCCATTCGTGTCCTGCACTTGGCCATGAGCGCTGTCATGCTTGATCAGCACGAGCAGATTCAGCCGGGCCTGGCGGCCATGATCGAAGTGCATCTGAAGCGGATCAAGCCCACCATCAGCTACGCCATGGCCCAGGACAACAACCACGGAACCTCAGAGGCAGCGGCGTTGTACGTCGGTGGTAGTTGGTTGATGAAGAACAATCACCCCGCCGGTGAGCGTTGGTACCTGGCCGGGCGCCGCTGGCTGGAGAATCGGGCTGCGCGCCTGATCGAGCGCGATGGCAGTTTCAGCCAGTATTCGGTCAATTACCACCGGGTGATGCTCGATACCTTTTCAATGGTCGAGGTTTGGCGACGCAAGCTCGAACTTCCGGCTTTCAGCGCTGATTTTCAAGCAAAGGCGCGGGCTGCGGCGAACTGGCTGTTCACCTTTGTCGACGAGGCTAGCGGTGACGCTCCCAACATCGGGGCGAATGATGGCGCACGCTTGCTGCCTTTGACCGACACTGACTACCGCGACTTCCGCCCTTCGGTGCAATTGGCAATGGCGCTGTTCTGCGGTCAGCGTGCCTATGCCGAGGCCGGGCCTTGGGACCTCCCGCTGCAATGGCTAGGCCTGCAGGCACCGTTGGCGCAAGCCGAGCGACCAGGTAGCCAGCAATTCGACCAGGGCGGCTATGCCGTGCTGCGCCAAGGCGGCAGTACAGCAGTGTTGCGTTATCCGCGTTTTCGCTTCCGGCCTGGCCAGGCTGACGCCCTGCACTTGGACCTTTGGCGCAACGGGCGAAACCTGCTGCGCGATGCTGGCAGTTTCAGCTACAACGTCGAGGCCAAGTGGCTACGTTACTTCCCAGGCACTGGAAGTCATAACACGGTGCAGTTCGATGACCGTGACCAGATGCCCAAGCTCAGCCGGTTCCTGTTCGGTGACTGGCTGCAGACCTGTCGCCTTGACCCGCTGGCCCGCGGGGATGGCTTTACGACCTGCACTGCCGCCTACCGGGATGGCAAGGGCGCCGAGCATTCACGCCATGTCAGTCTGGGAGATGACGGCTTGCAGGTGCGTGATCGGGTGGCTGGTTTCGCTTCCAGGGCCGTCTTGCGCTGGAGGCTGGAACCGGGCGACTGGGTGCTGCAGGAAAACGCTGTAAGTAACGGTTCGCAGCGGCTATCGGTGACCAGTGACGTGCCTATCGTGCGCTGTGAACTGGTGGAAGGGTGGGAGTCCCGTTACTACCTTGAGAAAACACGTGTACCAGTGCTTGAAGTCGAAGTGGCAACAGCTGGAGTCTTGATTACGGAGTATCACTGGTAACCATGAGAATTCTCTATTTTCATCAGCATTTCTCGACCCCCAAGGGCGCCACGGGAATTCGCTCCTACGAGATGGCCCGACGCCTGGTTGCCCAGGGTCATCAGGTGACCATGGTCTGCGGCAGCTATGGTGGCGGTAATACCGGGCTCAGTGGGCCTTTCCTGTCCGGTAAGCGTCAAGGCCAGGTTGAAGGCATCGATGTCATCGAGTTCGACCTCGCTTACGCCAACAGTGATGGTTTCCTCAAGCGTGCTGTCAGTTTCCTCAAATTTGCCCTGCGCAGCATCGGGGTGGCGCTGACTGCCAAATATGACCTGGTCTTCGCGACCACTACGCCACTGACGGCGGGTATTCCAGGTATCTTCGCACGCTGGCTGCGCAACAAGCCCTTTGTCTTCGAAGTGCGCGACCTGTGGCCTGAATTGCCAAAGGCCATGGGTGTGATCCGCAATCCCCTGGTGCTCTGGGGCATGTCGTTACTTGAGTGGGCCAGCTATCGCTCGGCACATCGCCTGGTCGGCTTGTCGCCCGGCATTGTCGAAGGCATCGTTTCGCGGGGGGTCGACCCTGCCAAAGTGGCGATGATACCCAACGGCTGTGACCTTGAAATCTTCGATGCCCCGGCCCAGCCATGGCGTCCGCAAGGTGTTGACGACAGCCATCTCATGGCGGTTTTTGCCGGTACCCATGGCATGGCCAACAAGCTCGATGCGGTGCTGGATGCTGCTGCACGGTTGAAAGCCCGCGGCCGTGACGATATCCGCCTGGTACTGATTGGCCAGGGCAAGCTCAAGCCGGCGCTGGTGAGCCGAGCCAAGGCCGAAGGCCTGGACAACGTGGTCTTCCATGACCCGGTGAACAAGGAGCGGCTGGCCGGGTTGATGGCCAGCGCCGATCTGGGGCTACAGGTACTGGCCAACGTGAAGGCGTTCTACTTCGGGACTTCGCCAAACAAATTCTTCGACTACATTGCCTCGGGCCTGCCGGTGCTCAACAATTATCCAGGTTGGCTCGCTGAGATGATCGTCAGCGAGGACTGTGGATTTGCAGTGGCGCCCGAAGATCCGGATGCGTTCGCCGATGCCCTGGAGCAGGCAGCATCAGATCGCGCGGCACTCAAGGCCAAGGGCGAACGAGGCCGACAGCTGGCGGCGCGCAGCTTCGATCGCAAACTGCTGGCCGGGCAGTTTGTCCAGTGGCTGGAAGGAGTCAAGTAATGTTGAAACGTCTTTTCGACCTCACAGCCGCTGCCGTTGCCTTGCTGTTGCTTTCGCCTGTCATCGCCTTGGTGGCGTGGAAGGTACGCAAGAACCTGGGGGCGCCCGTGCTGTTCCGCCAGCAACGCCCCGGGCTTGATGGCAAACCGTTCGAGATGGTCAAGTTCCGTACCATGCGCGATGCCGTCGATGCGCAGGGGAATGTTTTGCCTGATGCCCAGCGCATGACGCCGTTCGGTGGCTTCCTGAGGTCGTCAAGCCTCGACGAATTGCCAGAGCTGTGGAATGTGCTCAAGGGCGAGATGAGCCTGGTCGGCCCCCGGCCGCTGTTGATGGAATACCTGCCACTGTATTCGCCTGAACAGTACCGCCGCCATGAAGTGCGCCCAGGGGTGACAGGGTGGGCGCAGATCAATGGCAGAAATGCCCTTGGCTGGGAGGACAAGTTCAAGCTCGACGTCTGGTATGTAGATAACCGAAACTTCTGGCTTGACCTCAAGATTCTTTTCCTCACGGTGAAGAAAGTCGTGAAGAAGGACGGCATCAGTGGTGATGGCGAAGTGACCATGAGCAAGTTCACCGGGAACCGGCCATGAAGCGTCTGGCGATCCTGGGGGCCAGCGGGCATGGCAAGGTACTGGCCGACATCGCCGAGCTGTGTGGTTGGCCTGAAGTCGTGTTCTACGACGATGCCTGGCCGGCGCGGCAGGTTAACGGCCATTGGCCCATTGTCGGTGACAGCGCTGCGCTACTCGCGCAGCTGTCGAGTGTCGAGGGGGTCATTGTCGGCATCGGCAACAATCAGGTTCGCCACGACAAGCAGCGCCAGCTCGCTGCGGTCGATGCGCCGATTGTTTCGTTGATCCACCCGCAGGCTGTAATCAGCCCGCGCAGTGCGATAGGGATCGGTAGCGTGGTAATGGGCGGTGTCGTGGTCAACATCGATTCGCGTATAGGCGATGGCGCCATCCTGAATACAGGCTGTAGCGTCGATCATGATAATCTGCTGGGCGATTTCGTTCACTTGAGCCCCGGTGCTCGCCTGGCTGGTGGTGTGACCATAGGCGATCTCACTTGGGTTGGCATTGGTGCCTGCATCCGTCAGATGATCCAGGTCGGATCACGCGTGGTGATAGGTGCCGGTGCCGTAGTCGTCAAACCTGTAGCCGACGGCATCACTGCCGTGGGCGTTCCCGCACGTTCGCTGGCCAGCTCGGGCTGAGCGTGCCGGTGCTGACCGAATAATGGACTTATTGCTATGTTGAATACCGCTTTTTCTCCGTGGCCATCCTTCACCGAAGAAGAGGCCAATGCTGTTCGTGACGTGATTCTCTCCAACAAGGTCAACTACTGGACCGGGCAGGAGTGTCGGGAGTTCGAACGGGAATTCGCCAAGTGGGCGCAGTGTGAGCATGCCGTTGCCGTCGCCAATGGCACGGTCGCACTGGACCTTGCGCTCAAGGCTCTGGGTATCGGCGCTGGTGACGAAGTGATCGTCACTTCCCGTACCTTCCTGGCCTCGGTCTCGTCGATCGTCAATGCCGGTGCCGTGCCGGTGTTTGCCGATGTCGATCACGATTCGCAGAACATCACCGCCGAGACGATTCATGCTGTACTGACTGAGCGTACTCGCGCGGTCATCTGCGTGCATCTGGCCGGTTGGCCATGTGACATGGACCCTATCATGGCGCTGGCCACGGAAAAGGGGCTCAAGGTCATCGAGGATTGCGCCCAGGCCCACGGCGCGTTGTACAAGGGGCGCTCGGTCGGCTCCATTGGTCACGTAGGCGCCTGGTCGTTCTGCCAGGACAAAATCATGACCACTGGTGGCGAAGGTGGCATGGTAACCACCAATGACAAGGCGTTGTGGTCTGCCATGTGGTCTTACAAGGATCATGGCAAGAGCTGGGAGGCCATTTACGAACGCCAGCACCCGCCAGGCTTCAGATGGCTGCACGAGAGCTTCGGTACCAACTGGCGGATGCTGGAGGTCCAGGCAGTGATCGGCCGGCTGCAACTGCAGCGGATGCCACAGTGGCAGGCACAGCGCAGTGAATATGCTGAGCGCATAGGCGCAACGGCTGCTCGGCTGCCTGGCTTGCGCGTGCCACAGGTGCCTGACGACATTCGTCACGCAGCCTACAAATGTTACGTTTTCGTTGAGCCGCAAGCGCTGGCTGAAGGCTGGAACCGCGATCGTATTGCCCGGGAAATCAACGACGCCGGCGTGCCTTGTTATTCCGGGTCCTGCTCGGAGGTTTATCTTGAAAAAGCCTTCGACGGAACTGGATGGCGCCCGGAGCAGCCGCTGCCGGTCGCCCATGAACTGGGCGAGACCAGTCTCATGTTCCTTGTCCACCCGACCCTGACCGACCGTGAGGTTGAACTGACCTGCGAAGTCCTGGCCTCGGTGATGGGGCGAGCGGTGGCTCGTTGAGCCACAAGGTGTGGAATGCTATTGAGGGATATATGGACAAGATTCGCTCAGGGTTGCTGAACCTGAACCGCAGCCAGAAGCGGCTGCTCCAGGTGGCTACCGATGTGATGCTGGTATGGATTGCCCTTTGGCTGGCATTCGCCGTTCGGCTCGGGGTCAGTGAAATGGACAATCCGATCACGGAGCATCCGTGGTTGTTCTTGAGTGCGCCATTGACAGCCATACCTCTGTTCATTCGCTTTGGCATGTACCGCGCAGTGATGCGTTATCTGGGCAATGATGCGTTGATCGCCATCGTCAAGGCAGTGACACTTTCGTCACTGATACTTGGCCTGGTGATTTTCTGGTACAGCAATCACCGGCCCCTGGTGCCGCGCTCCATCGTATTCAACTACTGGTGGCTTAGCCTGATCATGGTCGGGGGCTTGCGTCTGGCCATGCGTCAGTACTTCCTCGGTGACTGGTTCGGTACGCCACCGAATGTGCCTTTTGGTACGCGCGACAATGGTTTGCCTAAAGTGGCGATCTACGGTGCAGGGGCGGCGGGCAACCAGTTGGTTGCAGCCTTGAGGATGGGCAAAGTGATGCGTCCGGTGGCGTTCATCGATGATGACGCCAGCATCACCGACCGGGTGATATCCGGCCTGCATGTGTACAGCCCTGGCCAGATTCAACAGATGATCGACCTGACCGGGGCTGATGAGCTGTTGTTGGCGTTGCCTTCGGTGAGCCGCGCTCGCCGACGCGAGATTCTTGGCTTGCTTGAAGGTTTGCCGCTCCATGTGCGCAGTGTTCCTGGGTTCATGGACCTTGCCAGCGGGCGGGTCAAGGTCGACGATATCCAGGAAGTCGACATTGCCGACCTGCTTGGCCGAGACGCAGTACCGGCGCAGAAGGATCTGTTGTCACGTTGTGTGCAGGGCCAGGTGGTGCTGGTAACCGGTGCGGGAGGCTCGATCGGTTCGGAACTGTGCCGGCAAATTCTCACACTCAAGCCGCGCGTACTGCTGTTGCTTGAGCACAGCGAGTTCAACCTTTACAGCATTTTGTCCGAGCTGGATCAGCGCGTGGCGCGCGAGTCGTTGTCGACCAAGGTGCTACCGATCCTCGGGTCGGTACGCAACCCGCACCAGCTGCTTGACGTCATGCGTACCTGGCATGTCGATACCGTTTATCACGCGGCTGCCTACAAGCATGTGCCGATGGTTGAGCACAACATCGCCGAAGGCATCCATAACAATGTCTTCGGCACCTTGAACACTGCCCAGGCAGCGGTGCAGGCGGGCGTGCCCAACTTCGTGCTGATTTCCACCGACAAGGCCGTGCGCCCGACCAACGTCATGGGCAGTACCAAGCGGTTGTCGGAGATGGTATTGCAGGCCCTGAGCAAGGAACTGGCTCCCGTGCTGTATGGCGACAAGAGCAACGTTGCCCAGGTCAACAAGACACGTTTCACCATGGTCCGCTTTGGCAACGTGCTGGGTTCGTCGGGCTCGGTCATCCCGTTGTTCCATCGGCAGATCAAGGAAGGTGGTCCGGTCACGGTCACGCACCCGAAGATCACCCGCTATTTCATGACTATTCCCGAGGCGGCGCAGCTCGTTATCCAGGCCGGGTCGATGGGGCAGGGGGGAGATGTGTTCGTGCTGGACATGGGCGAGCCCGTACGGATCGTCGAACTGGCCGAGAAAATGATTCACCTGTCAGGCTTTAGCGTGCGTTCGGAGCGCAGCCCACATGGTGACATCGCCATCGAGTTCACCGGCCTGCGCCCAGGGGAGAAACTCTACGAGGAGCTGCTGATCGGTGACAACGTGATACCCACAGAGCACCCAATGATCATGAGTGCCGCCGAGGACTTCCTGCCGTGGGATGCGCTCAAGGAAGCCTTGAAACAGCTGATACTGGCAGTGGAGGAAGACGACTTTGTACGGGTTCGGAAATTGCTGCGGGAAACGGTGATCGGATACACCCCGGAAGGTGATATTGTCGATTGGATTTACCAGCAGCGTCGACTCGAAAGATAAACGCTCACTCAAAGGTGTCTTTGTCTTGCAAAGGCGCCTTTTTACTTTCGAGTATCGGTCATCTTCAGTGCTGTGCGTTTGAACGGGGGCTTGAACCGTGATTGTTTTGTTGGCTTGTGCAGATATTTACGATTTTAATCTGTGTGGCGGCTACTGATGGGCCGCCTAAAAAGCGGGCTAGGTAGATGATGTATGCGCAAGATCAGCGATTAAAAGTGAAAGCCCGCTCAGGGGCGGGCTTTTAGAAAATTATGGCTTGGACAATTTCATCAGTATTTGGGCTGGCCTTATATTAAGAAAGTTCCTGTTTGCTAAAAATGAAGCAGTCTACGTTTTCAGGACTTTCATAGGTGTCGAGAATGAGTGGGAGTTCCGTCCTTGGGCGAAGGAATCCGCTACGTAACGACTGAGTGTAAACTCCAACGTTCACATTGTTTCTTCGCGCTCGTGCGTCAACCGAAATGCTGTCAATGCAATAGTTCATGGCACTACCGTTACCGCATAGTTCGCCGCCGCAATTAACCATCCGGGAGGAGTCTTGACCTTCCATTACCACCCCCCAAGCGTTCTGGGTTGGTCCGCCGCCGGGCTCCGTACCTGTGCAGTAACAGTCAATGACAGTGTTGTTCATCCCGCCATTATCAATTAGAACCAGCGAGCGCCCAGTCCACTCATAGGATGTAATATCCTGGACAGTGCAGTGTTGGGCATAGTGAATGTGTACACCAACGGCGGAGTTACCCGTAAATTCGAGGCCTCGAATGAAGACGTTTCGAATGGGAACGCATTTGGCAACAATGGCGCCGTTCGGGTGACCAGTCTTCAGTGCGTTGTTGATCAGTAAGGAACCACCCAGCACAAATAGAACTTGACGAACTTCCATTGGTCCATCAAGTGGCAGGGGCTGGGTGGCGAAATCTGTTGAAGCATCAGATATTACAATCCAGTCGCCAGCTACATACTGGGTCGGATCATCAACGAATATCTCTGTCTGATTGAGATAAGCTTCTCTGGTCAGGAAGCTGGCTGGTCTAACTTTGCCTTGGTAGTCGAACGCAGCATAGCTAGGGTCGGTAGGGACCTCTGGGTTTCGACCAATGCCGCTCGAATCAATACGAACTTTTTCGTAGTTAGGTGACGGCTCAATAACCAATCCATGAACAGGGGTCAAATCGGACTTGTTCAGGTAAACGGTGGAGCCGATTGGGCATACATCTCGATCGATTTGAATCCAGCGGTAACCTGCCTGAATGATGGACCGAAGTTGCGGACCGTTGTCCAGAGTAGCGCTTGGTCTGAACACATAGGGCGTATCGTAGTACATAGACATAAATTGACCTCCTTTAGCGAGTCTCGTGCTTGAGTGGAACTGTACATGCATACAGTCTTTCTGCAAAGAGGAATTTGCAAAATGGCCAGCTGGCCGCTGATTTGTGGTGCCTGACTAACAGCTGCAGGGTTGAGTCTGTTGGCGGTAGGGGGTCACCGTGCAGCAAGCGCGCTAACACGCTGCCAGGGTACAAATGGTGAATTGACGTCCCCCCCAGCTTTGCAAGTTCTTTAATGAGGCTTGAGGTAGTCGCAATCGCGTTTACACTATCGGCATCCCCATACGCCCCAATTTTTGGACTGACCAGCCCCATGACAATCCTGGTAACCGGCGGAGCCGGCTTTATTGGCGCGAATTTCGTGCTCGACTGGATAAGTCAGTCGGATGAGACCCTCATCAACCTGGACAAGCTGACCTACGCAGGCAACCTGCAGAGCCTGGTGAGCCTGGAAGGCAATACGCAGCACGTCTTCGTGCACGGCGATATCGGCGACGGCCCGCTGCTGCGTCGTCTGTTTGCCGAGCACCAGCCACGAGCAGTACTCAACTTTGCCGCCGAGTCCCATGTCGATCGGTCGATCCATGGCCCGCAGGCGTTCGTCGAAACCAACGTGGTGGGTACTTTCCAGCTACTCGAGGCGGTGCGTGAGCACTGGCAGTCGCTGAACGAGCCGGGCCGTGCGGCTTTCCGCTTTCTGCACGTATCGACCGATGAGGTATATGGCTCGCTCGCCGCTGACGAACCGGCGTTCACTGAAACACACCAGTACCAACCCAACAGCCCCTATTCAGCCAGCAAGGCTGCCAGCGATCACCTGGTACGCTCCTACCACCACACCTACGGCCTGCCGGTGTTGACCACCAACTGCTCGAACAACTACGGCCCGCTGCATTTCCCCGAGAAGTTGATCCCATTGATGATCGTCAATGCTTTGGCCGGCAAGGCGCTGCCGGTGTACGGTGACGGCCAGCAAATTCGCGACTGGCTCTACGTCAAGGATCATTGCAGTGCCATCCGCCGAGTCCTCGAAGCAGGCCAGGTGGGTGAGGTGTACAACGTCGGCGGCTGGAACGAGATGCCCAACCTGGGCATCGTCCATCACGTCTGCGCGCTGCTCGACGAGCTGAGCCCTCGTGCAGACGGGCAGCCCTATGCCAGCCAGATCAGCTTCGTCTCCGACCGTCCTGGCCATGATCGCCGATACGCCATCGACGCGCGCAAGCTTGAGCGTGAATTGGGCTGGAAACCTGCGGAAACCTTTGAAACCGGTATCCGTAAAACTGTTCAGTGGTATCTGGACAACCAGCCATGGGTCCAAGGTGTACTGTCGGGTAGCTATCGCGAATGGGTCGAGAAGAACTATGCCGGGCGCTCCGCATAACGGGCGCATCTGAATGCCTTATCTATAATGGCAAAGAGATGGCAATTAACTGGCCGCACGCCTGACTGAGATTTACACCATATGAGCACATTCAACCGCAAAGGCATCATTCTCGCTGGCGGCTCCGGTACGCGCCTGCACCCGGCCACACTGGCGATCTCCAAGCAACTGCTGCCGGTGTACGACAAACCGATGATCTACTACCCGCTGACCACGCTGATGCTGGCGGGCATTCGTGACATCCTGATCATCTCCACCCCGCAGGACACGCCGCGCTTCGAGCAGTTGCTCGGCGATGGCCATAAGTGGGGCATCAACATCACCTATGCCGTGCAACCGTCGCCCGATGGCCTGGCCCAGGCCTTCATCATTGGTGAGGACTTTATCGGTAACGACCTGTCGGCACTGGTGTTGGGGGACAACATCTATTACGGCCATGATTTTCAAGCGCTGCTGCTCGATGCCATGGGCCGCAACGAGGGGGCCAGTGTCTTCGCTTACCATGTGACCGACCCCGAGCGCTACGGCGTGGTCGAGTTCGACAGTCGCGGTAAGGCCATCAGCCTGGAAGAGAAACCGACCAAACCCAAGTCCAACTACGCGGTCACAGGGTTGTACTTCTACGACAAGGATGTGATCGAGATGGCCAAGGGGCTCAAGCCTTCGCCTCGCGGCGAGCTAGAGATCACCGACCTCAACCGCCTGTACCTTGAGCGCGAGCAATTGTCTGTCGAGGTGATGGGGCGGGGCTATGCCTGGTTGGATACCGGCACCCATGATTCGCTGCTCGAAGCCAGCGGTTTCATCGCCACCATCGAACGCCGCCAGGGCCTGAAAGTCGCTTGCCCTGAAGAGGTTGCCTACCGTCAGCGCTGGATTGACGCTGCGCAGTTGGAAAAGCTGGCCGCACCCCTGATGAAGAACGGCTATGGTCAGTACCTGCAACGGGTACTGCGCGACACAATCTTCTGAGTTTGAAGGGACTGTGCACGGCCGCTGTGGGATGTTTTACCTGGCGGGCGTGCAACATGCTGTGACGTCTAATCTGGTTACTATTCCCTTGCGACAAACGCTGGGAGAATGGCCTGTGAGCCGCTAGCTTGAGTGGGCAGCCAAGGATCTTGCTGCTTTCAAACTCAACTCACAGGAGTGACCTTCATGCGTAATACCGTCCTCAATTACCTGCTGTTGCCGCTGTTTGCCGGCTTGTCTTTTTCACTCAGCGCCGCGCCTGCAACAGACGCTGCTCCGAAGGAGCCGGTGCCGATGGTAAGCCAGGTACAAGCGCCATCCGGCATGTTGAACCTGAACACCGCAGATGCGCCGACCTTGCAAAAGGAACTCAATGGCATTGGCAAAGCGAAGGCCGAAGCGATCGTGGCTTATCGGGATGCCAACGGGCCGTTCGCTTCGGTAGATGAACTGCTGGAGATCAAAGGAATAGGCAATGCGCTGCTGGAGCGCAACCGGGGCAAGTTGGTCGTGGAGTAGGGTAGCTGGCCGGGGCTGGCAACTGTCTGCCCCGGCGTCACCGCCTGCAGCTTACCGGTCCTGCGCATCCTTGGCATCCGCCTCGGCATTGCGTTTATGCACTTTGCGCAGCTGTTCTTCCGTCAGCGGCAGCTTTTTCGCTGTATCGCGCAACATCATCAACCCGCCCACGATCGAGCCGAGGGCTATGATGAGTATCAGCCAGGCATACCAGGGCATTGTCGTTCTCCTATGCGCTTTGAAGGTTTCGCTTGTACAAATTTTGAGCGATGGCCTTATCCGTTGGTTCAATTATAGGAGCCGTACCTGTCTGGGCCAATTCTGATGGCGCCCTGGCCCCAAAGGCACGCTCACTTCGTTTACAATGCGCGCCGTTTACGAATTACCAAAGAGACCTTGACCATGTCCGCCTGCCAGACGCCCCTGATCGTCGCCCTGGATTTCCCAACCCGTGATGCCGCCCTCAAGCTGGCCGACCAGCTCGATCCTGCTCTGTGCCGGGTGAAGGTGGGCAAAGAGTTGTTCACCAGCAGCGCTGCCGGCATTGTCGAGACCCTGTGCGAAAAGGGCTTCGAGGTGTTCCTCGACCTCAAGTTCCACGATATCCCTAACACCACCGCCATGGCTGTGAAGGCTGCTGCAGAAATGGGTGTGTGGATGGTCAACGTCCACTGCTCCGGCGGCCTGCGCATGATGGCGGCCTGCCGTGAAGAGCTGGCCAAGCGCAGCGGCCCGCAGCCGTTGCTGATCGGCGTTACCGTGCTGACCAGCATGGAGCGTGAAGACCTGGCGGGTATTGGTCTGGACGTGGACCCGCAGGAGCAGGTGCTGCGCCTGGCTGCGCTGGCTGAAAAGGCCGGCATGGACGGGCTGGTGTGCTCGGCGCTGGAAGCGCCAGCGTTGAAAGCTGCGCACCCTGGCCTGCAACTGGTGACTCCAGGCATTCGCCCGGCGGGTAGCGCGCTGGACGACCAGCGCCGCATTCTGACGCCGCGCCAGGCGCTGGACGCAGGTTCCGATTACCTGGTGATCGGCCGCCCGATCAGCAAAGCGGCGGACCCGGCCCAGGCGCTGGCAGCTGTGGTGGCAGAGATCCGCGGCTAATTTGGTTGAAGGGCTGCTGTGAGCAGCCCTTGCTTAGTGGGCGATATCCATCGCACCGGCTTTCGTTGCGCGGATGAGCGCAACGTCAACGTGATAAGTTGCGAAATCGCTGGACCGGATATTGGTCCCGAGCGAGGCACTCAGCACCACATCGTGTTGGCGCTTGATGTCTTGCAACGTGCTGGTGAACTGGTGTTCGCTCGTCAGGATCAGCAGCGCGCAATCTGCGCCTTCGACGAAGTGCTGCTGCAACTCCTTAGCGTTGAAGGCCAGGGTCACACCACGTTGGTAGGCTTCCACCAACTCATAGGTGCTGGTGACATTCAGCTTCAGTGCACCTTGCGGGGTGCGAGGCTGGGCTATTTTCGCCAGAGTCATGACATGGGCGCAGGCCTGCAGAAACAACGATTCGTACCACTCCACAACGATCTCCTCATGAAAGCGCGCACATCAATACCTGAGTTTGAGCGCGAACGCTACTTCGCTGCGTTGGATGGCATGGGCTTTGAGGCTTCAGAGGGGATGTAACGGAATAAACGCGGGTCTGTATGGCTCTTCCTACTGTATTTTCAGAAGGGTCCTACAAGTTGAGGCTGGCGGCATGATGTGGCTGGAAATATCCTACAAGCCCTGTCGACTCGCGTCTGATTGTTCCTGAATACGCTGCCCTTTAGCCTCTCTGGGTCGCTGGCAGTTCAGCGATCGGGTGTGGAAACCCGCATCAAGCATTTTGGGTTTGTCGTTAATGGCGGCTGTACCCGGAAGGCCTGTGCCTACCGAGTTTTCCTGAATGCACTCGGGTTTCCACTCCGTGTACAGCTGCCGCCCTTCCTGTGGAAACGGAAGCGGCAGTCCCAAGCGTTCAGGAGCCTTTATGAAAAAGATCGTCCCCGACCCACCCCATCATTTCGACCTACCCTCCGACAAGACCCTCACCAACGCCGTCAGCGAAGGCATCGTGCCCATCGATCACGTGGTGATGAACGTCACCCACTACCTGATGCTCGCCTACAACCATTGCCACCGAATCCTCGACGCCATCGAAGATGATCACACCCGTGAATCGTTGGTGAATGGGCTGCGCGCCATGCAGATTGCCTGGGGCCAGGCAGATGCGCTGTCACTGGCCCTGGAGCGGTCCACCAGCCTGCATTGAAGCCATAACAGGCAATCGACAACTTCAGGAGAGGAATCGATGAGCACAGACGACACCCAATTCACTGTCGGCAAAACCACCTTCTTCCAAGGCGAATGCCAGACCCATCCGCTGTTCCGCATCGAGCCAGGCATTCCCTGCCGGGATGCCCGCGAGCAGGCCTCGGAGTTGATGGGCTATGTAAGAGAGCTGACCATCATCGGCCTGATGGATGAAAAGCCCATGATGATCTGGGCCTCGCACTACCTGAGTGCGATGGCCAAGGCACTGATGGATGATGCTGAGCTAGGCATGGCGCGATGAAGCGATAGATCGGAGGCTGAAAAAAGGGCCGGTATGCAGTGCATGCCGGCCCTTTTTGCATTGCGCGGGGTTGAATCAGGCAATAACCAGTGGCTGGAAGCCCTTGATCAGGTCATCCAGCGCCTTGATCTGCGCCAGGAACGGCTCCAGCTTGTCCAGCGGCAGGGCGCTCGGGCCGTCGCACTTGGCCTGGTCCGGGTTCGGGTGAGCCTCCAGGAACAGCCCGGCCAGGCCAACCGCCATGCCGGCACGCGCCAGGTCGACCACCTGCTCGCGGCGGCCACCCGAGGCTGCACCCGATGGGTCGCGGTTCTGCAGGGCGTGGGTGACGTCGAAGATGATCGGCAGGTTGTCGCAGGTGCGCTTCATCACGCCAAAGCCCAGCATGTCGACCACCAGGTTGTCGTAGCCCATGCAGGTACCGCGGTCGCACAGGATCAGCTGGTCGTTACCGGCTTCCTTGAACTTGTGCACGATGTTCTGCATCTGCGACGGGCTGAGGAACTGCGGCTTCTTGATGTTGACCGGCTTGCCAGTCTTGGCCAGTGCCACCACCAGGTCGGTCTGGCGGGCCAGGAACGCGGGAAGCTGCAGCACATCGACCACTTCGGCCACCGGGGCGCACTGGTGGATCTCGTGCACGTCGGTGATGATCGGTACGCCGAACTCAGCCTTCACCTTCTCGAAGATACGCAGGCCTTCTTCCATGCCCGGGCCACGGTAGGAGTGGATCGAGGAGCGGTTGGCCTTGTCGAAGCTGGCCTTGAACACGTAAGGGATGCCCAGTTTCTCGGTAACCCGAACGTACTCGGCGCAGGCGGTCAGGGCCAGGTCCTCGGACTCGAGCACGTTGATGCCGCCGAAGAGGACGAACGGGGCGGTGTTGGAGCACTCGATGGTGGGGGTGATCTTGATCATGGTCTACTCTGCAAATCCCAGTCACTGGTTTCAGTGGCGATAGCCAATCTTACAGACTCACACCTTCAACACCAACTTGCCGAAGTTCTCGCCGCTGAACAGCTTGAGCAGCGTCTCGGGGAACGTCTCCAGGCCATCCACCACATCCTCCTTGCTCTTGACCTTGCCCGTGGCCAGCCAGCCGGCCATTTCCTGCGCGGCCTTGCCATAGTCCTTGGCGTGGTCCATCACCACGAAACCCTCCATGCGGGCGCGGTTCACCAGCAGCGCCAGGTAGTTGGCCGGGCCTTTGACGGCTTCCTTGTTGTTGTACTGGCTGATGGCGCCGCAGATGACGATGCGCGCCTTGAAGTTGATGCGGGTGAGCACGGCGTCGAGGATGTCGCCGCCGACGTTGTCGAAGTACACGTCGACGCCTTTGGGGCATTCGCGCTTCAGGCCGGCCAGCACGTCTTCGGCCTTGTAGTCGATCACGCCGTCGAAGCCCAGTTCGTCCTTGAGGTACTGGCACTTCTGCGCGCCACCGGCGATGCCGACCACACGGCAGCCCTTGAGCTTGGCGATCTGGCCGACGATGCTGCCCACCGCGCCGGCCGCACCGGAGATCACCACGGTTTCGCCGGCCTTGGGCTGGCCAACTTCAAGCAGGGCGAAGTAGGCGGTCATGCCGGTCATGCCCAAAGCCGAGAGGTAGCGGGGCAACGGCGCCAGGCTGGGGTCGATCTTGTGCAGGCCCTGGGGTTCGCCGGTGAAGTAGTCCTGCACCCCGAGGGCGCCGCTGACATGGTCACCAGGCTTGTAGTCCGGGTGATTGGAAGCGACCACTTCGCCCACACCCAGGGCGCGCATCACCTGGCCGAGGGCGACGGGCGGGATATACGACTTGCCTTCGTTCATCCAGCCGCGCATGGCTGGGTCCAGCGACAGATACAGGTTGCGTACCTGGATCTGGCCGGCGGCGGGGGCTTCGGCGGGCACCGTCTCGAAGGTGAAATCGTCACGGCGCACGGCGCCGACCGGGCGTTTGGCAAGCAGGAAGCGGCGGTTGGTCTGGGTCATGGCAGGTCCTTGTGGGCGATGAGGCACAGCGGTCAATTTAACCTGCTGATGCAGGTTGGTCCGCAAAATCACTGGTAAGCATGGTAGCCCAACCGCTGCCTTGATGATGCTGCCCAGCCGGGCGGTGGGCTGACTAGACTCAGGGCCCATCCATCACCCTCAGGAGCAGACGATGAGCATGACCTTTTCCGGCCAGGTAGCCCTGGTCACTGGCGGTGCAGCAGGTATTGGCCGGGCGACGGCATTGGCCTTTGCCCGCGAGGGCCTGAAGGTGGTAGTGGCTGATCTCGACGCGGCCGGGGGCGAGGCCACGGTGGCCTTGATTCGCGAAGCGGGTGGCGAGGCGCTGTTCGTGGCCTGTGACGTAACCCAGGACGCCCAGGTGCGCCGGTTGCATGAGCGCGCTATCGAGGCGTATGGCCGGCTGGACTACGCCTCCAACAATGCCGGCATCGAGATCGAACAGGGGCGCCTGGCCGATGGCAGCGAGGCCGAGTTCGACGCCATCATGGGGGTCAACGTCAAAGGCGTATGGCTGTGCATGAAATACCAGCTGCCACTGCTGCTGGCCCAGGGCGGTGGCGCGATCGTCAACACCGCCTCGGTGGCGGGCCTGGGCGCTGCGCCGAAGATGAGCATCTACGCCGCCTCCAAGCATGCGGTGATCGGCCTGACCAAATCGGCGGCCATCGAGTATGCCAAGAAGGGTATCCGGGTGAATGCCGTGTGCCCGGCGGTGATCGACACCGACATGTTCCGCCGTGCCTACGAGGCAGACCCGCGCAAGGCTGAGTTTGCCGCCGCGATGCACCCGGTCGGGCGTATTGGCAAGGTCGAGGAAATTGCCAGTGCGGTGCTCTACCTGTGCAGTGACGGGGCGGCGTTCACAACCGGGCATAGCCTGGCAGTGGATGGCGGGGCAACTGCGATCTGAACCTCGAGTGGTGCAGGCCGTACGCCCGGTGTATAGGTGCTTCGCTGACTCACAGTGTATACTCTGGCGCTTCAGGATTTGGAAAGCGTCATGGAGACAGTCAGCGCCCAAAAGCCCGGCTGCCATGCCTCGATATTGGATTTTGCGGCTTGCCGGGGTATAGCCGAAGGACCCGTGTTCATCGTGGCATCGGGAGCATCTGCCAAGGGCTTCCCACTGCAGCATTTCGCTGGTGTGCCGATGATCACCGTCAACGGCGCGATTTCGATGTTCGCCGACCATGGCGTGCGTCCTTACTTCTATGTGTGCACCGACACCGGGTTTGCGCAGCAGCAGCCTGAGCTTTACGCCAAGGCGGTACGGCTCAGCCAGCGGTTGGCGATCTGGCCAGATGAAGTCGATACTTTGCCGGAGCCAATCAACGGGCAGGTCTTCCCGTTGGCCAAGGCAGCCCGCTCCAGTCTGCAGGATTTGCTGTTCAACCCCGACCCATTGCTGGTGCGCAGCCGTGTTTTATGGGGCAGCCGCTCGCGTTCGGTAGGTTTCAGCAAAGATTTGTCGCTGGGGTTTTTCGATGCACGTACGGTAGCTTATGCGGCGTTACAGCTTGCCTATCACCTGGGTTTCAATCAGGTTTTCCTGGTGGGTGTAGACCTCGACCAGGCAGTAGGGCGCTTTTATGAAACGCCGGGCCAGGCGGCTTCTCGCTGCCATCTGGACGAGTCCTATGAGCGGCGCATCCTGCCCTCGCTGAAGCTGATGGCCGACCGGGTTGTGAACGAGCACTTCGCCGTCTACAACCTTTCTGCCACATCGAAGATCCCGGCGGCGGTCATCCCCAAGATCAGCCTCGATCAGGCCGAGAGGCTTATCCTCGGCCGCGCGTCGCAGGCGTTCTTGTGCAGCCACCCCGCGTGACTCGAAGCTTTACCGGTTGATTGCCTGATGCCCGCTTTGCCTTGCGCCTTGTAACGAACCGGCAACCGCCATGCACCCCACCAGCAAGACCCCGCCAAACCCCTGCAAGGCCACACCCGAGCCCAGGCGGTCGCTCAGTATGCCGGTCAGGATCACCGGCACGCTGAAGCCCAGGTAGGCCAGCAGGAAGAACCCTGCGCTGGCGCGGGTCTTCTCGGCCCCGGCCAACTCGTTCACTGCCGCCAGCCCGCCGAGGTAGATGAACCCATAGCAGGCGCTGCTGGCCGCCACCGTGCCGGCCAGTACGGCCCAGAGGTGGCCATTGTGCGCGCCCCAGGCCAGCAAGGCATAGCTGCACGGCAGGATCGCCATGCCCAGCAGGGTGGCCGAGCGGCTGGACATGCGCCGGGCCAGCGGCTGGAACAGCAGGCCGCAGCTGATTACGCAGAACGTCGAAAACCCCGACCAGTCGCTCAGGCCATGCTGGCGCAGGATGCCGGGCAGCAGGGCGATCACCAGCCCGACGCAGGCCCAGGCCAGCAGAATGGCCAGGCCATACACCACGCTGCCGCGCGGGTAGCAGGGCAGGCGCAGCATGGCACTGCGCTGTGCCGGTCGCGGGTCGGGCAAGCGCCACACCAGCAGCAGCGCCACTGCGCCTAGCAGCAATTGCAAGTGGAAGCTGCCGGGCGTCAGGCTCGGGCCGCCCAGCAGGAACAGGCTGGTCAGTGCAGCGCCGAGGCCAAAGCCCAGTGAGGTGCTGGCGGTGACCCAGTTGGCGGCGCGGGCGCTGCTGCTGGCGCCCATCAGTTCCGCCATGTAGGCGGTTGCCGTGGCCGAGGCCAGGCCGGTGCCCAGGCCCAGGAAGAAGCGCGCCACGCCCAGCGTCTGCAGGCTCGGTGCGAACAGCATGAGCAAGGTGGCAACCATCGACAGTGCGAGCGCGGCGAGGATCAGTGGCCGTCGCCCGACCCGGTCGGCCAGCCCGCCCAGGGCCAGCAACACCGGCAGCACGCCCAGTACGTAGCCGGAGAAGGCCACTGCTGTGGCGGCGGCGCCTTGGCCGGAGAGATCGGCGTAGGTGATGTAGAGCGGAGCCTGCAGGTTGACTGCCAGGGTGATCAGGCACAGGGCGAAGGCCAGCAGGGCGGGGGAGTGGCGCGGGGGCATGGGATGGTCCTGGTTCTCGGTGCAGCAGACATTGCCCTGGGCCCAAGCATCCAACAAGGCACACCCAAGCCGCATTTATGCTTAACTGTTCGCTCAAAACAACCAAACACTTAGCCCATGCACTTCACCCTCGACCGCCAAAGCCCCACTGCGCTGGTGCAGCAACTCACCGACCACCTGCAAGCCTGGATCGAACAGCAGCGCCTGCGCCCCGGTGCCCGCCTGCCGTCGATCCGTACCCTGGCCCGCAGCCAGTCGGTCAGTGCTTCCTGCGTGATCGAGGCCTACGATCGCCTGGTCGCCAGCGGTTGGCTGGAAGCGCGACACGGCACTGGCTTTTTCGTTGCCGAGCGCAAAGCCGCCCTCGAAGCCGACAATCCGCCGGTGTGGGGTGAGGCGGGCGATGGCAGCTGGCGACAGTTCCGCGAAGGCCATGACGAACTGCTCAAGCTCGGTTGCGGCTGGCTGCCGAACAGCTGGCGCGCAGACGTCGAACTGGCCCAGGCGATCCGCCAGGTCAGCCGCGGCAACCCCCAGGACCTGTTCGACTACTGCCCGCCGCTAGGCCTGGCCAGCCTGCGCCAGCACTTGCACAAGCGCCTGGCGCGGCTGGACATCGCTGCCGGCCCCGAGCGCATCCTCACCACCCAGGGTGCCAGCCATGGCCTCGACCTGCTGGTGCGTACCTTGTTGCGCCCCGGCGATACCGTGCTGGTGGAAAACCCTGGTTACTACAACCTCTACAACCTGCTGCGCCAGCATCAGGTGCACATGCTGCCGGTGCCGCGCACAGCGGCCGGCCCTGACCTGGCGGTGCTCGAACGCCTGCTGGCCGAGCACCGCCCGCGCTGCCTGTTCACCAACAGCCTGTACCACAACCCCACCGGCACCAGCCTTGCGCCCAAGGTTGCCTATCGCTTGCTGGAGCTGGCTCGCGAGCATGACCTGCGCATCATCGAGGACGATATCTACGCCGACTACCAGGAAGGCCCGGCCACCCGCCTGGCCACCCTCGACAGCGAGCAGCGGGTGATCTACCTGGCCAGCTTCTCCAAGACCCTGAGCAGTTCGTTGCGGGTCGGCTACCTGGTGGCCGACGCCCCCCTGCTGGCGCGCCTGGCCGAGCTAAAGATGGTCAGCGGCATCGGCACTTCACGCTTCGCCGAGCAGGTGGTCGGCCAGATGCTGGCCAACGGTAGCTACCGCAAAAGCGTCCAGCGCCTGCGGGTGCGCCTGGGGCAACACATGGCCAAGTTGCTCGGCCAACTGGAACAGTATGGCTGGCAGGTGTTCTGCGAACCGTATGGCGGCATGTTCGTCTGGGCGCGGGTACCCGGGCGTGACTTCGCCAGCCTAGAGCGCCTGGGGCTGGAGCATGCGGTGTTGCTCACCCCGGGCAGCGCCTTCGACTACCAGGGCGCCAGCAGCGACTGGCTGCGCATCAATGTCGCCTACGGGCAGGACACCCGCGCCCAAGGCTTCCTTCAGCATGCAGGGCGACCTTCAGCTAGCTGATCGCGACACGCTCATAGCTATTTGACACCATTTTGCCGCCAACCTCTTGTTTGCAGGGCAACAAGGTTGCCACGCTTGGCCCTTGGCAAAACCTTGCACGGTGAAGGGGAATCGGTGATGGCGACGAGCAGGCACGGTGTTCTGGCCAACCTGGGCATGGCCCGCAAACTGGGCCTGGGTTTTGCCCTGGTGTTGCTGCTGACCGTCGCGGTGGCGGCCATCGGCATCGCGGCGCTGCACAGCGTTGGCCAGCGCTTCGACGGCTTGCGCCAGCTGGGCCAGATCAATACCGACCTGCTGCGGCTGCGCCAGCACGAGCAGGCCTTTGCCCTGCGCTCCGACATCAAGGAGGCCGAGGCCTTGCGCAGCGGCCTGCACAACCTTGCCGAGCGCGCCCGCAGCCTGCCAGCGCTGGCTGCGGCCGAGGCAGACCTCTCGGCTTACGGCGAGGCCTTCGAAGCCTTCGTCGAAGCGGTGCAGGCCAAGGAGCTGGCGCTGGACATGGCCAGTTGGTCGGTGTCCAGCGTGGCCAACAACCTCGATGTGTTGCAGTCCGGCCTGGCTGACGATGCCACCTACACCCTCAAGCAGTCCCAGGGCCAGCAAGGTGGCGAGTTCCTCGAACAGGCCGGGCAGGTGGCACAGGTGTCGCGGCTGATGCTGCAGGCCATGGATGAAGCGCGGGTACGCCTGGACAAGAGCCGCAAGGGCGAGGAGGGGGAGCAAGGCCGCATCGCCCAGACGGTCGAGGCGGCGCAACTGGTCGAACAGCTCAAGGCTGCTGTCGCTGATGCGGGTTACCAGAGTGTCCTCGGCGAGGTGGCCGGGCACATTGCCAGCTTCTCCGACAAGCTCAATGAATACACCGACCTGCTGGGCAAGGAGCAAGGCATCAAGGCGCAGTTGCAGGCGCGTGCCGAGCAGGTCACGGGGCGGGTCGACCAGGCCTATGCCGCCGATCAGCAAGCCATGCAGGCTGAACTGGCGCGCAACAGCCTGGCCATTGCCTTGGCCACCGGGCTGGCGTTGCTGGTGGGCATCCTTGCTGCCTGGCTGATTACCCGCGCCGTGGTCGGCCCGCTCAAGCGCGTGATCGGCCGTGCCCAGCGCATTGCCGCAGGTGAGTTGAGCCTGGAGAGCGAGGCGGCGCGCAGTGATGAAGTCGGCCAGTTGATGCAAGCCATGCAGCAGATGGCCGCCGGGCTGTCTGGCGTGGTCAGTGGCCTGCAGCAAGGTATCGAGCAGCTGGCCGGCAGCGCCCAGGCGTTGTCGGCGGTGACCGAACAGACCAACCGCGAAGTTGGCAGCCAAAAGGAAGAGACCGAGCAGGTGGCCACCGCCATGCAGCAGATGACCGCCACCGTGCACGACGTGGCGCGCAATGCCGAAGAAGCCGCACAGGCGGCGCAGGCCGCCGACGACAAGGTTGACGCCGGCCAGCGCGTGGTGCGCGAGAGCATGCAGCGCATCGAACAATTGGCCACGGCAGCGGACACCGCCAGCGCCGGCATCGACAGCCTGAGTGCCGAGATCCACACCATTGGTGATGTGCTGGAGGTGATCAAGAGCGTGGCCGAGCAGACCAACCTGCTGGCGCTCAACGCGGCCATCGAAGCGGCCCGGGCGGGTGAGCAGGGGCGTGGTTTTGCGGTGGTGGCCGACGAGGTGCGGGCGCTGGCCCGGCGCACCCGGCAGTCGACCGAGGAAATCGAACGTCTGGTGGCCAGCCTGCGCGGCAATGCCCAGCAGTCGGTGGCGCAGATCCGCGGCAGTACCGAGCTGGTGCGCCTGGCCGTGGCCGATGCGCTGCAGACCGAAAGTGCGCTGGGCAGTATTGCGGTGGCGGTGTCGTTGATTCAGCAGATGAACCAGCAGATTGCGGCGGCGGCCGAGCAGCAGAGTTCAGTGGCCGAAGAGATCAGCCGCAGCGTGACGCAGATCCGCGGCAGCGCCGACCAGGCGGCGCTGGCGATGCAGGACAATGCCCGCTCCAGTATCGAATTGGCGCAGCTGGGCAATGACCTCAAAGGCATGGTCGGCCACTTCAGGCTGTGATCGCCTGTGCTGGCCTCTTCGCGGGTAAACCCGCGAAGAGGCCAGCACAGGCAGCATAAACCTTCAGACCTTGCGCGGATTGAGGATCAGCAAGGTCAACACCCCCGCCACAATCCCCCAGAACGCCGAACCAATCGAGAACAGCGTCAACCCCGAAGCCGTCACCATGAAGGTAATCAGCGCCGCCTCCCGCTCCCGTGCCTCGCTCATGGCCACGGTCAACCCGTTCATGATCGAGCCGAACAGCGCCAACGCCGCAATCGACAGCACCAGCTCCTTCGGCAGCGCCGCGAACAGTGCCGCCAGGGTGGCGCCGAACGTACCGGCAATGCCATAGAAGATCCCGCACCACACCGCCGCGGTATAGCGTTTGCTCGGGTCTTCATGGGCATGCGGCCCGGTGCAGATCGCCGCGCTGATCGCCGCCAGGTTGACCCCGTGCGAGCCGAACGGTGCCAGCAGCAGCGAAGCCAGGCCCGTCGTTGAGATCAGCGGCGAGGCGGGCACCTGGTAGCCGTCGGCGCGCAGCACGGCCACGCCAGGCATGTTCTGCGAAGTCATGGCCACCACGAACAGCGGAATGCCGATACTGATGGTCGCAGCCAGCGAGAAGCTTGGCGTGGTCCACACAGGGGTGGCCACCTCCAGCTTGAAACCGCTGAAGTCCAGCAGGCCGAGGGCGCCGGACAACGCCGTGCCCACCAGCAAGGCGGCCAGCACGCAGTAGCGCGGCGACAGGCGCTTGACCAGCAGGTAGCTGAAGAACATGCCCAGTACCAGCAAAGTGCGGTGCTGGGCGGCAACGAAGATTTCGCTGCCGATCTTGAACAGGATCCCGGCCAGCAAGGCCGAGGCCAGCGACGCCGGAATGCGCTTGACCAGGCGCTCGAAGCTGCCGGTCAGGCCGCAGATCAGCACCAGCACCGCACAGGTGATGTAGGCACCGATGGCCTCGCCGTAACTGACCCCGCCCAGGCTGGTGATCAGCAGCGCCGCACCGGGGGTCGACCAGGCCACGGTGATGGGGGTGCGATAGCGCAGCGACAGGCCGATGCTGCACACCGCCATACCAATCGACAGCGCCCAGATCCACGAAGAAATCTGCGCGTTGGTCAGGCCGGCTGCCTGGCCGGCCTGGAACATCAGCACCAGTGAACTGGTGTAGCCGGTGAGCATGGCGATGAAGCCGGCGACCACCGCCGACGGGGAGGTGTCTGCCAGGGGCCGCAGGCGAGCGGAGGTGGCATCGGTCATTGGGTTGGGTCCTTGTCCATGTGTAAGCAGTTTTTTCAGACTAACGCGGGCCGGATTGATCCTTGCCATACAGCAGGCATTGCTTTTAGCCGTACAGTCGCCAACTATTGGGCAAGTTTTCGCAACTGCATGGGAGGGGACGGGCGATGTTCAAGGTGTATGGTGACTACCAGTCGGGCAACTGCTACAAGGTCAAGCTGATGCTCAGCCTGCTTGACCGCCCGTATGAGTGGCAGGCGGTGGATATCCTCAAGGGCGAGACCGAAACCCCTGAGTTTCTGGCCATGAACCCCAACGGCAAGGTGCCGGTGCTCAAGCTCGAGGACGGTACCTGCCTGTGGGAGTCGAACGCCATCCTCAACTACCTGGCCGACGGCAGCGAATTCCTGCCCAGCGAGCCGCGCCTGCGGACCCAGGTGTTGCAGTGGCAGTTCTTCGAGCAGTACAGCCATGAGCCGTACATTGCCGTGGCGCGCTTCATCCAGTTCTACCTGGGGCTGCCGGACGAGCGCGTGGAGGAATACCGCAAGCTGCACAAGGGCGGTTACAAGGCATTGAAGGTGATGGAGCGGCAGTTGCAGATGACGCCGTATCTGGTCGGCGACCAGTACTCGATCGCCGATGTGGCGCTGTATGCCTACACCCATGTGGCGCATCAGGGCGGGTTCGACCTGGCCGATTACCCGGCGGTGCGCGCCTGGCTTGAGCGGGTGGCCAGCCATCCGCGGCATGTGCCGATGGTCGACTGAGCTGGCACGCCCCTGTGGGAGCCGGCAAGCGCGGCTCCCACAAGGGGCGCGCAGGGCTTACGCGAAGCGCTTGTCCAGATAGGCAATGATGGCCTTGGATTCATACATCCAGGTCACCTTGCCCGCTTCTTCGATGCGCAGGCACGGCACTTTCACCCGGCCGCCACCTTCGAGCAGCGCCTGGCGATGCACGTCGTCGTTCTTGGCATCACGCAACGCTACCGGCACGTTCAGGCGGTGCAGGGTACGGCGGGTCTTCACGCAGAACGGGCAGGCATGGAACTGGTACAGCGCGAGGCCCTTGGCCTCCTGCTCGACATGTGCCTGGGCCGCCACATCACGCTTCTGCTTGGCCGGGCGGCTGATCCAGTCGCCGAACACGATGAGCTGGCCGAGGCCGACCCGCAGGGCTTTGACGATCATGGGCTACTCCTGAAATGAAAAAGCCGACCCCTGGGGGCCGGCTTGGGATATGCGCCGATCACTTGATCAGGCTGAGAAACTCGCTGCGAGTCGAGGCGTTTTCACGGAACTCACCCAGCATCACCGACGTGAGCATGGTCGAATTCTGCTTTTCCACGCCACGCATCATCATGCACATGTGCTTGGCTTCGATGACCACCGCCACGCCAGCGGCGCCGGTCACCTGCTGCACTGCCTCGGCGATCTGGCGGCTGAGGTTTTCCTGGATCTGCAGGCGGCGGGCGAACATGTCGACGATGCGCGCGACCTTCGACAGGCCCAGGACCTTGCCCTTGGGCAGGTAGGCGACGTGGGCCTTGCCGATGAAAGGCAGCATGTGGTGTTCGCACATCGAATACAGCTCGATGTCCCGGACCAGCACCATCTCGCTGTTGTCGGAGGTGAACAGCGCGCCGTTGGTGACTTCTTCCAGCGTCTGCTCGTAACCGCGGCAAAGGTACTTCATGGCCTTTGCAGCCCGCTTGGGCGTGTCGAGCAGGCCCTCACGGGAGACGTCCTCGCCAAGTTGGCTGAGGATCTCGGTGTAGTTCTGTTCCAGGGACATGTATCTACCTGTGGGTAAAAATCGCAAAAAGGAAGGTTACGGCGCCGCGCGCGGCGCTGCAAGCACGGCGTTACTCGTCGCGGCCTTCCATCATGGTTCGCTTGAGCATCACATACACCGCGCCAGTGCCGCCATGGCGGGCCTGGCACGAGGTGAAACCGAGCACTTGCGGGTGCTGGCGCAGCCAGGTGTTGACGTGGCTCTTGATCATCGGGCGCTTGCCGTCCAGGCGTGCGGCCTTGCCGTGGGTCACCCGTACACAGCGCACTTCGAGCTTGGTGGCTTCGGCGATGAAGGCCCACAGGGTTTCACGGGCCTTCTCCACGCTCATGCCATGCAGGTCGAGGCTGCCCTCGAAGGCGATCTGGCCGAGCTTGAGCTTGCGGATCTGGCTTTCCTGCACGCCGTCGCGGCGCCACATCAGCTCGTCTTCGGCACCCACGTCAATGACGAACTGGTCGGACAGGCCGTCGATCACCAGGGCCTGGTCACTGCGCACGGTAGCGGCCTGGCGCAGGCCGGCCAGCTGTTTGCGGTCGGTTTTCGGCTTGCCCACGTCAGCGCGGTCGTGCTTGATCGGCTTGACGCCGCGCACTTCGGCGCTGAACAGGGAAAAATCGTCGTCTTGCATGGTGCCTCCACGTGGGCGGCGTAGTTTACGCGATCAACCCTGTGGCGTCTGCATCGGCCTCAGTCGTGCTTTTTCATCAGGTGCGGCGACAGGTTCAGCTCGCGTCCGCGGCGCAGGCGGATACGGCTGCGCCGCCAGAAGCGCACGCCAAAGTACAGCAGCAGCAGCCCGGCCACGGCGAGGATGCTGGCCAGCGGGCGGTTGGCATTGAGTTCGGCCAGGGCGGTGTAGTTGCCGAGCAGCCCGGCGATGCCGGCCATGGCCAGCAGCACGCCGAACGTGGCGATCAGGGCCGACAGGCCGGCGGCAATGCGCGCACCCCAGTTACGCGGTTCACGCGGGCGCAGACGCTTGGCGTCGAAACTGCCTTTGAGCTTCATTCCAGTTTCCTCTGTGGACATCCGGAATTCGACCTGGGGCCGGCCCTTGGGTTCCGCCCGGCTGCCGGGCGGTCATCGCAACGTCAGCTCAGATCAGGCTGGCGGTAGGGGCGACACAGGCGAAGTTGTCGGCCATCACGGCCATCTCGCACGCGTGGATCTGCGCGGCGGGGATCACCTGGTCCTTCAGCGCCAGGTCGCGGGTTGCCGAGGCGTCTTCCACCAGGGTGCAACGATAACCATAGTCCTTGGCGCGGCGCACGGTGGTGCTGACGCTGGAGTGGCTCATGAAGCCGCAGACGATCAGGTCCAGGTGCCCCAGCGCCTGCAGGGTGTCGTGCAGCTTGGTGTTCTTGAAGGCGTTGGGCATGCGCTTTTCGATGACGATTTCACCTTCGCGCGGCTCCAGGCCCGGGATGAACTGGCCGGCCGGGCCTTGCGGGTCGAAGCGCCCGCCAACGGTACCGAGGTGGCGAACGTGGATGATCGGACGGCCGGCCTTGCGGGCGGCGTCGAGCAACCGGGCGATGTTGGCCACGGCCTCGTCCATGCCCGACAGTTGCAGAGGACCGCTCAGGTATTCCTTCTGCGCATCGATGATGATCAGGCTGGCTTGGCTCAGCTTGGCCGGCGGATAGTCGCGGCCAGTGAGGCGGAACATCGTGGTTGGAACGGACATCAAGGGCTCCTTGGGTAGGGCTTTTGTATACCTATTCTCCCTTGCCTTGGCGCCAATGGGAATGGTTGACATCGCAAGCGGCGTGTTTACTGGCCTGTGGCCTGTCGTCGGGGCATCGCGGGGAACAAATCTGCGGGTGGGGCTGTTAGACTTTTGTACGTTCTGAATTAGGAGTACCCCGTGATCACATCTCGTCTGCGCACGTTGCGCGACCATATCCGCTGGGCGGTCAGCCGCTTCCACGAGCACGATCTGTTCTTCGGCCACGGCGCCGACAATGCCTGGGACGAGGCCCGCCTGCTGGTGCTGGGCGCCGTGCACCTGCCATGGGAAATCGCCGACAGTTACCTGGACTGCCAACTGGAGGACGATGAGCGGGTACGCCTGCAACACCTGCTCAAGCGCCGCATCGAAGACCGCGTGCCGACCGCCTACCTGTTGGGCGAAGCCTGGTTCTGCGGCATGTCGTTCATCGTCGACGAGCGCGTGCTGGTGCCCCGTTCACCGATCGGCGAGCTGATCGAAAAGCGCTTCGAGCCGTGGCTGGCCCAGGAGCCGGCACGCATCCTCGACCTGTGCACTGGCTCCGGTTGCATCGGCATCGTGGCTGCCGAAGTCTTCCCCGAAGCTGAAGTGGTGCTGGCCGACCTGTCGTTCGACGCACTCGAAGTGGCCAACCAGAACATCGAGCGCCATGGCCTCGACGAGCGCGTGTTCACCGTGCAGGGTGACGGCTTCGCCGGCCTGCCGGGGCAGCGTTTCGACCTGATCCTGTCCAACCCGCCGTATGTCGACGCCGAGGACTTCGGCGACATGCCGGCCGAATATCACCACGAGCCGGAAATGGGCCTGGCCTGCGGCAACGACGGCCTGGACCTGGTGCGGCGGATGCTGGCCGAGGCGGGCGACCACCTGACCGAGAAAGGTTTGCTGATCGTTGAGGTTGGCAACAGCCAGGTGCATGTCGAGGCGCTGTACCCGGAAGTGGACTTCGCCTGGCTGGAATTCGAGCGTGGCGGGCATGGCGTGTTCATGCTGACTGCCGAGCAGTGCCGTCAGCACCAAGAGCTGTTCAAGGCTCGCGTCTGACGTTGGACTGCGGGGGCCGCACAGCGGCCCCGGATCCTTACCGGGTAGCGATCCAGATCAGCAACCCCGCCTGGAACACGGCAAACGCCACCAGGCAGGTGATGGTAAAGCGCAACCCGCTGTCCTCGCGCCGATACTTGGCCACCCGCTCATCGCGCTCGCGCAGTTGCCCCTCTTTTTCCAGCAACTGCTGCTCGGCCTGTTGCAGCATCCCCGCCGTATCGAGAATCCCCAACTGCTGCACCTTCTCGGTATTCCAGCCGCCCTTGAGCTGGCTCACCGTGGTGTCGAGGGTGCGACCCTTGAGGTGCTGCGGGTCGGCGTATTCCACTTCCATGCCGCTGGCGGTGATGAAACGGTCGCGGCGCAGGCGGGTGTCCTCGTTCAGCGCATCCTTGTTGGGTAGCGCCATGCCTTCGACCCGGTAGTTCGAACAGCGGCGCTGCAGCCACTGCACGGCCTGGCCGAGCATGAAGCGGCCGAGGCCACGGTTCAGCGGCTCCAGTTGCAGGCCGCTGTCGCTGCCCAGGGTCACCAGGCGCTCGGCGTGATCCACCCGCACATCCAGCTGGTTCTGCTCCTTGCGCACTTTCTGCCCGGGCAGGCGGATTTCCATGCGCAGCAGGCTGTGGGCCTTGTCATGGCGCTCGGCGTAGGCGAACTCGACGAAGCGCAATGGCCGTGCACCGCTGTTGCGGTCGGTGGGCAAGGGCGCCAGACGCAGCAGCTGGAAGTGTTCGACGGCAAGGTCGGCCCAGGGCAGGGCGGCAGGCTCCGGGGCCTGTGGCTCTTCGGCCGGTTCGACGGCGGCGGGGGCATCGGTCATCAAGGCATTTCCTCAGGTACGGGCGGGTGCTGATCGGGGCGCAAAGCGGCCTCAATCAGCACCGATACCGCGTTATCGGCAGGTTTTGCCGATGTTTGAGGGTCAGGCCGATGGCAACTGGTGAATGAAGCTGACCACCCGCTCACCGAGCTCCCGTGCCAGGGGCAATTCCGGGTTGAGGTAGCTGTCACGCTGCAGGTGCATGTCCTTGGGGCTGATGCGCAGCATGTGGTTCATGCCGTCGATCAGTACCAGTTGGGCATCCGGCTTGGCCGCCTTGAGGCGTTCGGCGTCGGTCACGTCGACCTGCACGTCGTTACGGCCTTGCACGATCAGCGCAGGCATCGGCAAGCGGGCAAAGGCCTGCGCTGGGTCCTGCTGGAGCAAGGTGATCAGGTAGGGCTGCACACTGGGGCGGAACACCTGGCGCAGCGGTGCCGGCACGTCCAGGCTGGTTTGCCCGGCCTGCAGGCGGTCGAGCAGGGCGCTGCCACCGGCCAGCTGCGCTGGCGACATGCGCTGGGCCAGTTGCTCGCGCAGCACGTCCGCCAGGGGCCGGCCCATGCCTGCCAGGGTGATCACTGCGCTGGCACCGGCACGCTCGGCGGCCAGGCTGGCGATCAGCGCCCCTTCGCTGTGGCCGACCAGGATCAACGGGCCGAAGCGTGGGTCGGCCTTGAGCTTGCGGCTCCAGGCCACCACGTCGTCGACGTAGCGTTGCACGCTGAGGTCGCGCTCATCGGGCGTGGCCGGCTGGCTGGCCGCCACCCCGCGCTTGTCGTAGCGCACGCTGGCGATGTGCTCGTTGGCCAGCACCAGGGCCAGGCGCTTGAGGTTGTCGACGCGCCCCGAGGCCGGGTTGTTGCCGTCGCGGTCGGTGGGGCCGGAGCCGGCGATGATCAGCACCACCGGCGGTGGCGTGGCCTGTTGCGGCAGCAGCAGGCTGCCGTGCAGCACGCCCTGGCCGGTGTCCAGGTCGATGGGGCGTTGCAGCACGGTCGGGGCAGCGGCCTGGGCCAGGCCGCTGCACAGCAGGAGGAAGAAGGCGACGAGGCGCGACATCATGCGGTACTACAGTGGGGAGATGACGGTTTGACCCAATGTTTGCGGGAAGGTTCGCAGGCAAGGCCCACGCCGCGCACAGACAGCCATTCCATCTGTATACTGCCCGCTTTCGTTCATCTCAGGCAGATTTCGCGGAGCGTCCATGTCCGGCAATACCTACGGCAAGCTGTTCACTGTCACCACCGCTGGCGAAAGCCATGGCCCGGCGTTGGTCGCCATTGTCGATGGTTGCCCACCTGGCCTGGAAATCTCCCTCGCCGACCTGCAGCACGACCTCGACCGGCGCAAGCCCGGCACCAGCCGGCACACCACCCAGCGCCAGGAAGCCGACGAAGTCGAGATCCTCTCCGGGGTGTTCGAAGGCCGCACCACCGGCTGCTCGATCGGCCTGCTGATCCGCAACACCGACCAGAAGTCCAAGCACTACTCGGCGATCAAGGACCTGTTCCGCCCGGCCCACGCCGACTACACCTACCACCACAAGTACGGCATCCGCGATTACCGTGGCGGCGGGCGCAGCTCGGCCCGGGAAACCGCCATGCGCGTGGCCGCCGGTGCCATCGCCAAGAAATACCTGGCCACCCAGGGCATCCAGGTACGTGGCTACATGAGCCAGCTGGGCCCGATCGAAATCCCGTTCAAGTGCTGGGATTCGGTGGAGGAAAACGCCTTCTTCAGCCCCGACCCGAGCAAGGTGCCGGAGCTCGAGGCCTACATGGACCAGCTGCGCCGTGACCAGGACTCGGTCGGGGCGAAGATCACCGTGGTGGCCGAAGGCGTGATGCCAGGCCTGGGCGAGCCGATCTTCGACCGCCTCGACGCCGAGCTGGCCCACGCGCTGATGAGCATCAACGCGGTCAAGGGTGTGGAAATCGGCGCCGGTTTCGCCAGCGTTGCCCAGCGTGGCACCGAGCACCGTGACGAACTGACCCCGCAAGGTTTCCTCAGCAACAATGCCGGCGGCATCCTCGGTGGCATCAGCTCTGGCCAGCCGATCGTCGCCCACCTGGCGCTGAAGCCGACCTCCAGCATCACCACCCCGGGCCGTTCGATTGACGTCGATGGCAACCCGGTCGACGTCATCACCAAGGGCCGCCACGACCCGTGCGTAGGCATCCGCGCCACGCCGATCGCCGAAGCGATGATGGCCATCGTGCTGATGGACCACCTGCTGCGCCACCGTGCGCAGAATGCCGATGTGAAGGTCAACACCCCGGTGCTGGGCCAGCTCTGATTTAGCCAGGCCCGCCCCATTCGCGGGTAAACCCGCTCCCACAGGGATCGCACAATTTTGGACATTGTGCTGATCCTGTGGCGGGTTTACCCGCGAAGAGGCCGGTACAGGCTCACACAAGGCCCATTCGATGCCCCCGATCCCCTACTGGCGCCTGTCCAGCTTCTACTTGTTCTACTTCGCCCTGCTGGGCTCCACCGCCCCGTTCCTGGCCTTGTACTTCGATCACCTGGGTTTCTCCCCGGCCCGCATCGGCGAGCTGGTGGCCATCCCCATGCTGATGCGCTGCATCGCCCCCAACCTGTGGGGCTGGCTCGGTGACCGCAGCGGCCAGCGCCTGTTGATCGTACGCCTGGGCGCCTTGTCGACCCTGGCCACCTTCTCGCTGATCTTCTTGGGCAAGAGTTACGCCTGGCTGGCGCTGGTGATGGCGCTGCACGCGTTCTTCTGGCACGCAGTGCTGCCGCAGTTCGAAGTCATCACCCTGGCTCACCTGCACGGGCAGACCTCGCGCTACAGCCAGGTGCGCCTGTGGGGCTCGATCGGCTTCATCCTCACCGTGGTCGGCCTGGGGCGGCTGTTCGAATGGCTGAGCCTGGACATCTACCCGGTGGCCCTGGTGACCATCATGGCCGGCATCGTCGTCGCTAGCCTGTGGGTGCCCAACGCCCAGCCGGTGGAGCAGGGTGAGCGCCGCGAGGCGGGCGGCTTCCTGCGCCAACTGACGGCGCCGGGGGTGATCGCCTTCTATATTTGCGTGGCGCTGATGCAGCTCAGCCACGGCCCGTACTACACCTTCCTCACCCTGCACCTCGAACACCTGGGCTACAGCCGCGGGGCCATCGGTTTGCTGTGGGCGCTGGGGGTGGTGGCCGAGGTGCTGATGTTCATGGTCATGAGCCGCCTGTTTGCCCGTTTCAGCGTGCAGCGGGTACTGCTGGCCAGCTTCCTGCTGGCAGCGCTGCGCTGGCTGCTGCTGGGCAACCTGGCGGCTGAGCCGGCGGTGCTGATCTTCGCCCAGTTGCTACACGCGGCCACCTTCGGTTGCTTCCACGCCGCGTCGATCGCCTTCGTCCAGGCCAGTTTCGGTGCCCGCCAGCAAGGCCAGGGCCAGGCGCTGTACGCGGCGCTGTCGGGTACTGGCGGTGCGCTGGGCGCCTTGTATTCGGGCTACAGCTGGAAACTGCTGGGGCCGTCCTTCACCTTTGGTATGGCCAGTGCCGCAGCGCTGGCGGCAGCCGTTATCATTGCCACTCGTTCGAAATCGACCAGGACCAGCAGCCGATGAGCATCCTCTGTGTTTTCCACCCGTCCAGCCCGGACTTGCCGAACAAGGTGCTGACCCACCACGACGACATCGCCGCGACCCTGGCCGAGCAGGGCGTGCGCTTCAGCCACGGCCCGCTGGCGCTGCGTGTGCGCCCGGGCAGCAGCCAGGCTGAAGTGCTCGACGCCTGCCGTGGGCACCTCGACCAGTTGATGACGGCCCAGGGTAGCGCGGCGTTCACGCTGCTCAACCGTGATGGCCTCGACCCGACCCAGGTCGATGTGCGCGACGAGCATGTGCATGACAGCGACGAAGTGTTCGCCGTGGTGGCTGGCCGCGCGCAAGTCGGCCTGCGCCTGGGCGAGAACGTGTATGCGGTGTTGTGCGAGAAGGGTGACCAGCTGGTGGTGCCGGCGGGGACGCGGCGCTGGGTGGAGTTGGGGGACAATCCGTTCTGCCTGGCGTTGCGCCTGTTTGGCAGTGAGCAGGGCGTGGAGCCTCGGTTTACCGGCGATGTGACTGCTCGGGCGTTTCTTGGGATCGACGAGCTTTAGTGTCTGACCGGGCCCTATCGCGAGCTGCGCTCGCTCCTACAAAGGCACCCCGCCATCCCTATGGGCAATGCGATACCCCTGTAGGAGCGAGCAAAGCTCGCGATAGGGCCGGTACAGACAAACCTCAACGGTAAGTCGGCAACGCAAACCGCTGCTGACTCTGCAGCATGGAAATCACCGGCAGCTCACTGGCCTGCTCGGCCAGGTCACGGCGAATGGCACTGATCGCCCAGGACAGCTGCTCGGCGCTGTGCAACTGGCCGTAAGTCAGCACTCGGCGGGTCACCTTGCCGTCAGCGGCGCGCAGGGTCAGCAGCACGCCACCGTCAGGGCGGGGCTGGGTGGCGACCTGGTAGGCCGAAAACACCGAGACGAATTTTTCCTGGATAAGGTCCATATCAACTCCTGACTGTTGTGTGGGCAGACGTGAGTTGATCGTTGCAGTGACCGTGCCAGAACGGGAAGTCGGGGAAAGTCCAGTAAATACAGGGTGTTACGGAGGATTTTCAGAAGTGGCATCGTGCAGGCTGCATGGTCGTGCATTTTGCACAGTGCATTTTGCACGGTTCAGGCTTTGCCTATCAGCCTCATAGAATCTGAACCTTTGACCGCTATGGCATGCCTGACAAAGACTTGGGCAATCATTTATGCCAGGAGGTTCCCGATGTCCACTCAACCCACCGCTACCGCCATGACCGATGACGAAACCGCCGCCTTTGCCGAACAGGTCTTCGAGCGTGCCCGCCAGGGCGACGCCGAGATGCTTGGGCGCCTGCTGGCCAGCGGCCTGCCGGCCAACCTGCGCAATCACAAGGGCGATACCTTGCTGATGCTGGCCAGCTACCACGGCCACCATGAAGCGGTGCGGGTGCTGTTGGCCCACGGTGCCGACCCGCTGATCGCCAACGACAACGGCCAGTTGCCAATCGCCGGTGCGGCGTTCAAGGGGGACCTGGCGATGATCCGCCTGCTGCTGGACAGTGGCGTCCCGGTGGATGCTGCCGCGCAGGACGGGCGTACCGCGTTGATGCTGGCGGCAATGTTCAACCGCGGCGAGATTCTCGACTACCTGCTGGCCCAGGGTGCCGACCCGGCGCGCCAGGACGCCCGTGGCGCCACAGCGCTGACGGCGGCGCAGACCATGGGCGCAGTGGACGCGGCCGCACGCCTGCAAGCGCTGGCCGGCTAACCGCCCGGGGGCATTTGCGGCTATCCTTGGCGACTTTTCACCCGTCGCAGGCCCCCTTTCATGAAAAACCAGTTGCTCGAATTCATCAGCCTCATCGGCGCCGGCTGCATGCGCGACGAGGACATCGAGCGCATCGCCGACGAGGCCGCCCAGGCCTACGCCGACCCCGCTGCCTTCCTCGCCGCCAACCCGGACATCAACTACGACGACAGCTTCCCGATCCCGCTGGGTGAATGGGTGGTGCTCGGTAGCCTGCCAGACACCGTGGTCTTCCAGGCTGACAGCTACCAGGAACTGTTCCAGCACATCAGTGATTCGTTCGACCAGAGCGTGCCGTTCACCCTCAAGCCCAAGCAACTGGCGCGTACCGAGCCGCTGACCGCACTCAACCGCATCCAGGTGCAGATGGGCGCGTTGAACAAGGAAGCCGGTGGCTATGTGCTGCTCAACTTCAGCCAGTTGCTCGATGACGAGTTGCAGATGGTGATGGTTGGCCAGCAGGACCTGGCGCGGGTGCTGGAGCTCGGGGCAGAGGTGGGGATCAAGGTGGAGCCGGCGCTGGAGGCGTTGAAGGTTGCGGTTCACGTTTGATTTGTGGCGCCTGTGAGATCGAGCGCCGCCCGCGCGGCGCATCGCGAGCAAGCTCGCTCCTACATTTGTTGCAACGTGGCCATGCCTGTGAGGCCATGGTTGTCAGCCTTGTTGGCATGACGGGATTTTGAGGTGGGCATTGATGCCGCCTCACCTGACTTGAGCCATGCACCAAGGCGGGCAACCATGGTCTGTCAGGTTCGGCACGTTGCAACAAATGTAGGAGCGAGCTTGCTCGCGATGCGCCGCGCGGGCGGCGCTCGATCTCACCGACACCGCAACAACGTCGGCGAACCCCTCTAACCCAACGCAGTATCGAGAAACATCATCACCGCAAACCCACCCATCAACCCCAGGGTCGCCGACGTCTGGTGCCCGTTACGGTGGGTCTCGGGTATCACCTCGTGGGACACCACGAAGATCATCGCCCCCGCCGCCAGCCCCATGCTGACGGGGTAGGCCAAGGCAAAGCCGGTGGAAATGCCCAAACCGATCACTGCCCCCAAGGGTTCCATCAGCCCCGACCCCATCGCCACCAGTGCAGCTTTAAGGTTCGACAGCCCGGTCGCCCGCAAGGCCAGGGCCACGGCCAGGCCTTCGGGGATGTCCTGGATGGCGATGGCGCTGGTCAGCGGCAGGCCGATGTTCATGTCGCCATTGGCGAAGCTCACCCCGATCGCCATGCCTTCGGGCAAGTTGTGCAGGGTGATCGCCAGCACGAACAGCCACACCCGGCTCAGCCGTTCTGACTGCGGGCCACAGGGGCCGGTGCTTTCATGCTCGTGCGGGGTGAAGCGATCGAGGCCGAGCATCAGCAGCACGCCCAGGCCCATGCCCAGCACCACGGTGAACGCCGCCGCCGGGCCGTTGCCGGTAATGGCGCGTGCGGCATCCAGGCCCGGCAGGATCAGCGAGAACGAACTGGCGGCGAGCATCATGCCGGCGGCAAAGCCGAGCATCACATCCTGGCTGCGCGCGCTGACATCGCGCAGCACCACGGCCAGCACCGCACCCAAGGCGGTGGCGGCAAAACCGGAAAGCCCGCCGAGAGCGGCCAGGTGCAGGTTGTCGGCGTGGTCGCCATTGATGGCATTCCAGAAGCTGGCCGCCAGCAGCACGATAACCGCCAGCAGGCTCACGCCCAGGCCCGCGCTGAGCCACGGGGTGCTGAGCACCTGCTGGCGCCAGGCGCTGAGCAGGGACGGTGGGGTGGCGCTTTGGCTGTGAGCGGGGGGCATAGGAACCTCGAATCCATGAATGCTTGCAGTCTAGGCAGTGACCTGTGCGGCTGGCCAAGGATTCCCTTCTATAGCCTTGATAGAGGACTATGCTCAGCAACAGCCTTTCAAGGAGAACGTGGCAATGGGCTCTACCTTCAATGGCCTGGTCGGCCTGATCATCCTCGCCCTGGACATCTGGGCGATCCTCAATGTGATCAAAAGCAGCAGCGAAGTGGGAATCAAGGTGCTGTGGATTCTGCTGATTGCCCTGCTGCCGGTGCTGGGCCTGGTGATCTGGGCGATTGCCGGGCCGCGGGGTAATGTCCGGATTTGAAAGCCGCGTCCCAGACAAAATCAGCAATAGTAGCGTGACAAAATTTTCACATTGGATTAAACAGAATCCGCTCCCGCATAATGCTTGCGTTGGGCCAGCCCCAACGCCACCTCCGCAAACCGCAATCCTAGGACCTTCCCATTCATGGCTAACACGGATGCCTTGAGGCAACAGGGCGCGCGAGCGTTCACGCCGACCTTGAAATCGCACCTGGCCTATACGCTGCTCAGCGGCCTGGTGATCATGTTGATGCTCAGCCTGGTGCGCCTGGCGCTGCTGGTCTACAACAACGACATGATCGGCGACACCCCTTACTCGACCGTCGCCGAAGGCTTCTTCAACGGATTGCGCTTCGACCTGCGGGTGGTGGTGTACCTGAGCATTCCCCTGCTGCTGGCGATGCTGAGCCCCTGGCTCATGGCCCGGCGCGGGCTGTTCCGCTTCTGGCTGACCCTCGCTTCGAGCGTGGTGATGTTCCTCGGCCTGATGGAGATGGACTTCTACCGTGAGTTCCACCAGCGCCTCAACGGCCTGGTCTTCCAGTACATCAAGGAAGACCCGAAGACCGTGCTGAGCATGCTCTGGTACGGCTTCCCGGTGGTTCGCTACCTGCTGGCCTGGGCCTTTGGCACCTGGTTGCTGAGCCTGCTGTTCAAGGGCATCGACCGCCTGACCCGGGGTGCCGGCGAACAGCGTGTGGCGCCATGGTACGCCCGCGTGGCAGTGTTCATGGTGATCCTGCTGGTGGCGGTGGTCGCTGCCCGTGGCACCCTGCGCCAGGGCCCGCCGATGCGTTGGGGTGATGCCTTCACCACCGACTCCAACTTCGTCAACCAGCTGGGCCTGAACGGCACGCTGACCCTGATCGACGCAGCCAAGAGCCGCTTCGGCGAAGACCGCGCCAATATCTGGAAGCCGGTGCTGAAACAGGAACTGGCCACCGAGACCGTGCGCAAGCAACTGCTGACTGCCAACGATACCCTGGTCGACGCCGACGAGGCCGCCGTGCGCCGCGACTTCGTGCCGCCGGCCGATCGCACCCTGCCGATCAAGAACGTCGTGGTGATCCTCATGGAAAGCTTCGCCGGCCACTCGGTCGGTGCGCTGGGCAGCCCGAACAACATCACCCCGTACTTCGACAAGCTGGCCAAAGAAGGCTTGCTGTTCGACCGCTTCTTCTCCAACGGCACCCATACCCACCAGGGCATGTTCGCCACCATGGCTTGCTTCCCCAACCTGCCAGGCTTCGAATACCTGATGCAGACCCCTGAGGGTGGCCACAAGCTTTCCGGCCTGCCGGCGCTGCTCGGTGCCCGCGACTACGACGACGTCTACGTCTACAACGGCGACTTCGCCTGGGACAACCAGTCCGGGTTCTTCGGCAACCAGGGCATGACCACCTTCATTGGCCGTAACGACTTCGTCAATCCGGTGTTCTCCGACCCGACCTGGGGCGTGTCCGACCAGGACATGTTCGACCGCGGCAACGAGGAACTGGCCAAGCACGACCAGAAGAAGCCGATCTACGCGCTGCTGCAGACGCTGTCCAACCACACCCCGTATGCGCTGCCGGCCAACCTGCCGGTCGAGAAAGTCACAGGACAAGGCCGCCTGGACGAGCACCTGACCGCCATGCGCTACTCCGACTGGGCGCTGGGCCAGTTCTTCGAGAAGGCACGTAAAGAGCCTTACTTCAAGGACACCCTGTTCGTGATTGTCGGCGACCACGGCTTCGGCAACCAGCAGCAGGTCACCGAGCTGGACCTGGGCCGCTTCAACGTGCCACTGCTGCTGATCGCGCCGGGCATTCAGGAGAAGTTCGGCGCGGTCAGCCACACCGTCGGTACCCAGGTCGACATCGTGCCGACCATCATGGGCCGCCTGGGCGGTGAAACCCGCCACCAGTGCTGGGGTCGCGACCTGCTCAACCTGCCTGAGGGTGACCCGGGTATCGGCATGATCAAGCCGTCGGGCAGCGAGCAGATCGTCGGCCTGGTCAAGGGCGATCAGCTGCTGATCGAGTCCAAGGACATGAGCCCGCGGATGTACCGCTACCAGCTGGGCAGCGAGTTCAAGGCCGAACTGATCGAAAGCCCGGAGCAGCCGCAGATGCTGCAGCAGCTTGAGGCCTTCATCCAGACGGCGACCAAGAGCCTGCTGGAAAACACTGCCGGTGTTGTCCACGGTACGCCCAAGAAATAAACATCCGTAAGCCAACAGAAAGGGCCGCAATGCGGCCCTTTCTGTTGCTGGAACGATTTGTCAGGCCCAAGGTCTGCATCTACAGGCGTCACACACAGGGTGTTCTTTGATTGAGAGGGCAATTCAATGAAAGAGTGGGAAGTCATCTTTGCCGACCAGAAAGGCGAACCAACCCGCTTGCTGCTGCACGGTGAACAGTGCCCCAGCGAGGAGGAGGCGGCCCGTGCCATCCGTTCGCATCTGTTTCCGGTCATGGATGAGCTGGACCTCAATGACTTCCAGGACCGCGCCCCATCCCCCACTGCACGCTGGCTCAAGGAGCAGAACGGCGTGATCATCACCAGCATCCACGAAGCGCCCTGAATCACCGGTTGGCGTGGTGCCTGCGCAGGCACTACGCTGGTGGGAGGTGCTGGCCTTTTCTGCGGGCCTGTACCTATTCAATTCGCGTCTTGCATCAGCTCGATCTGTCGGCATTGCCGGCAGGTGCGTAGTGCACGGAAAGTCTATCCATCGCATTATTCGGGAGGACGATTCATGAGCAGCCTGAACGACGATATCAGCAGCAATGTCTTGCGCCAGATGAAAGCTGGCGGATTCGACTTCACCCGCATCCACCCCATCGAGTTCTACGCGGTCTTTCCAGATGAAGCCGGCGCGCGACGGGCAGCCGGGCAGTTTCGTGGTGAATCGTTGAATGCTCAGGTGCGTGAACTGGACGATGGCGCGTGGCACCTGGAACTGAGCAAGGTCATGTACGCCACCTATTGCGGGATTGGTGATTTTGAGGAGGCCTTCGAGCAGGTCGTTTCACCCTGTGGCGGCGAAGTCGAAGGGTGGGGCGTCAAGCAGGAAAGGCTGATTGCCTGAGAGGGTTGTGTTGCCTTCTTCGCGGGCCGCCGCGAAGAGGGTCCCCCGATTTCAAGGCCTGCGCCCGGCCATATGCTGCAGATAAGCCAGCAACGCATCCAGCTCCTGTTCACTCAGCACACCCTCGGCAAACCCCGGCATCCGCGCCTGCGGCCATTGCCGCAAGCTCTGCGGGTCGCGAATGTACATGCGCAGGTACTCAGGCCGGAAATACTCGGTCGGGTTGTGCGGCACATTCAGGTCCGGCCCGAACTGCGCATCCCCCGCACCATTGAGCCGATGGCAGGCCAGGCAGTTCTGCTGGAACAACGCAAAGCCCTGGCGTACCGGGTCATTGGCCGCCAGCTTGGGGTCGGGCAGCAACGCCGGAAAACGCTGTTCGACCGGCGCCAGGCGGCGGATCGTGGCGACCTGGAAGGGCCATTGCTCGGGGCGAATGCCACTGGCCTGCGGGTGGGTCCACACCAGGTAGAACGGCCCGGCACTCGGCTTGCCATCGCCCAGCGCTGGCCACGGCCTGGCCGGGTCCTCGACCGCCAGCCAGGCGCGTGCCGGGCCCTCCTGCAGTAACGGCGCGGCCGGCATTTCTGCGGCAAAACCGTCCAGCGCCACTGCCTGCAGATGGTCATCGGCCTTGACCCCTTGCAGCAGCGTTGCCAAGGGCACGGCGCGATAATGCATGGGCCGCTTGTAGGAAACGTCCTGATCGATGTCGATGTTGCGGGCCTGAGGGTGTTTCAACAGTTCCTCGCTGGACCACTGCCGGGTACTGTCACCCAGCTCCAGGTGCAACTGCGCCGCCGACAGCGGCAGGCACAACAACAGGGCCAGCAGGGCAAGGCAATGGCGCATGGGTAAACTCCGACCATAAAGCCGCAAGATTAACCCAAGCGAAGCATTGGCGCTGTCAGCCGAACAACCGCGTAAGGTTGGGAAGAATCAGCAGCAAAGTCGTGGCGAAGAGAATAAGCCCGGCTTGGCGAAGTTTCGATTGTCTGAACATGGCGGACCGCCTTCTTGTTGTTATTCCTGAATACCCGGTGGCTTCCTTGTCGGGTCTGCTTGCCTCATGTATGTGGATATAAACCACCCGCAGAGCGAGCGTTATCCATTGTCGAGAACCCTTTGTTCTAAGTGGGCTTATAAAGATATCGATTGGCTATGAGGCCATTAGCCATCGCGCTGGCAAGCTCTGCCTAGACAGCCGCGCAACCCCCAGTGTTTCTCCGATCAAATGTGACCGTTCGTCAGTGCAGCCTACTTGCTTGTACGTGGCTTTCGCGTCAGTCTCTACAACAGATTCCCACCCATGTCGTTCAGGACTATCCCTATGTCGTTACGCATCTGCATCCTTGAAACCGATGTCCTGCGACCGGAGTTGACCGCGCAGTACCAGGGCTACGGAAGGATGTTCGAGCAGCTCTTCTCGCGTCAGCCGATCGCAGCCGAGTTTCGTGTGTACAACGTGATGAACGGCGTCTACCCGCCCGACGGCGAACGCTTCGACGCCTATCTGGTGACGGGCAGCAAGGCCGATTCGTTCGGTAGCGATCCCTGGATCCAGACGCTCAAGGCCTACCTGCTCAAGCTTTACGAGCGTGGCGAGAAGCTGCTGGGTGTGTGCTTCGGTCATCAGTTGCTGGCGCTGACCCTGGGTGGCAAGGCCGAGCGCGCCGACCAGGGCTGGGGCGTGGGCGTTCACCGCTACTCGCTGGCAGCGCATGCGCCGTGGATGGACCCGGAGGTTTCCGAGCTGACCTTGCTGATCAGCCACCAGGACCAGGTCACCGAGCTGCCGGAGGGTGCCACGGTAATCGCCTCCAGCGATTTCTGCCCGAATGCGGCGTACCACATCCGTGACCAGGTGCTGTGCTTCCAGGGCCACCCGGAGTTCGTCCACGACTACTCGCGGGCGCTGCTCGATGCGCGTCAGGAGTACCTGGGAGACGAGGTGTACCACAAGGCCATTGCCAGCCTGGCCACCGAGCACCAGGGCGACCTGGTGGGGGAATGGATGATGCGCTTCATCCAGCAGCCGACCAAAGCCAGCGACAGCGCTGCCTGATCAACCCTGGGGCGCAAGGCGCCCCAACCCGCTAGAGCCAGCCAGATTTCTTGAAGCTGGCAAACAACCCCGAACACCCCAGCGCGATCACGCCCAGCACCCCAAAATAGCCATAGTGCCAGTTCAGCTCAGGCATGTTCTGGAAGTTCATCCCGTAGATCCCGGCAATCGCCGTGGGGAAGGCCAGGATCGCCGCCCAGGCGGCAAACTTGCGCTGCACGATGCTCTGCCGTGACGATTCCAGCAGCATGCCGATTTCGATGGTCTGGCTGGCGATGTCGCGAATCCCGGCCAGGTCCTCCATCTGCCGTGTCACGTGAATCTGCACATCACGGAAGTACGGGCGCATGTTCTTGTCGATGAACGGGAAGCTCAGGCGCTGCAGTTCCTCGCTGATTTCCACCATTGGCGCCACGTAGCGGCGCAGGCGCAGGATGTCGCGGCGCAGGCTGTGCAGGCGCTGGATATCCTCCTCCTGCAGCGTGGTGCTCAGCACGCGCTGTTCCAGCGCCTCGATCTCGCCATGAATGGCCTCGCTGACCGGCTGGTAGTTCTCGGTGACGAAGTCGAGCAGGGCATACAGCACGAAGTCTTCGCCATGTTCGAGCAGCAGCGGGCGCGCCTCGCAGCGCTGGCGCACCAGGGCGTAGGATTTCGAGTGGCCGTTGCGGCAGGTGATGATGTAGCCGTTGCCGGCGAAGATGTGGGTTTCGATGAACTCCAGCTTGCCTTCGTGGCGCACCGGCGAATAGGTGACGATGAACAGCGCGTCACCGAAGGTTTCCAGCTTGGGCCGGCTGTGCTTTTCCAGCGCATCCTCGATGGCCAGTTCGTGCAGGTTGAACTGGCACTGCAGGTTGGCCAGCTCCTCGGCGTTGGGTTCTTCCAGGCCGATCCACACGAAATGGCCCGGCTTGCGCGCCCACTCGCTGCCTTCGTCGATATTGATGTTGGTGACCTTTCTGCCGGCGGCATACACCGCCGATGCCACGACTCGACCCATGGTTATCCACTTGTTCGGTTGCACACGGGTTACAGCTTGGGCTGTAGTTGGCCGTAGAGCAACTGTAGGCGCGAGCTTGCCCGCGATGAAAACGACCTAGGTCTTTGCCAGTTCATTTTCCATATTATTGATGCAGTGCTGCATCTGGGTGCGGCACTGTTCGATCAGCGCTGGCAGGTCCTGCTGGCTAAGGCCGCTGGTGGCGATCGGTGGCAGCGAGCGAATGATCACGGTGCGCTGCCGCCAGCTGTTCAGGTTCAGGCGCCGGGCATAACGGCTGACGCACACCGGCACGATCGGCACGCCGGCCTCCACGGCCATGTGAAATGCGCCTTTCTTGAACGCCAGCAACTGCTCTTCGGGGTTGCGCGTGCCTTCCGGGAAGATCCAGATCGAGGTGTCGTCTTGCAGGATGCGCGTGGTGGTCTGCATGGCCTTGCGCGCCTGGTAGCTGTTCTTGCGGTCGATCAGCACATTGCCACCGAGCCAGAACAGCTGGCCGAACAGTGGGATCCAGCCGAGGCTCTTCTTGCCGATGGCGACGGTGCGTTGCGGCACCACATGGCCGAGGATGAACAGGTCGAAGTTGGACTGGTGATTGGCGACGATCACGCAGCCGGGCGGCTGGTCCCATAGCGGGCCGACTTCGGCCTTGACCTTGATGCGCATCAGCCAAGTGGCCGGCAGGCTGTAGAGGCGGGCGAAGACGCGGCTGTTGTCGCGGTTGAAGGGGCGCAGCAGGCCGATCAAAAGGCCGATGGCGCCCACCAGCAGGAAGTGCAGCGCCAGCAGGAACATGCGAAGCGAGTAAAGCATGGTATGGCTCACACCAGACAGTCGCGGCGCAGTGTACGGCTGTGCACTGGCCGGGGCAAACCTTGGTGTGAGCCGGTGCACTCAGCCCATGTGGCCCTGATCGAGCAGAATGGCCTCGTCCAGGGCATCCAGCAGCCCTTTGCGCACTTTCAGCTTGGTGTTCTTGTGCGCCAGCATGTTCAGCTTCTTCAGCTCGCGGGCAACGCCCTGGGCGACCTCAAGCAGTTGCTCGGCCGGCACCACCTTGTCGAGGAAGCCGGCATCCAGTGCGTCCTTGGGCTCGAACATCTCGGCATTGATCACCGAGCGGTGGAAGGCCGAGCGACGCAGGCGGTCGCGGGCCAGCTCGATGCCGGCGTGGTGCATGGTCATGCCGATCTGCACTTCATTCAGGCCGACTTTGTACGGGCCTTCGACGCCGATGCGGTAGTCGGCCGACAGCAGCAGGAAGGCGCCCTTGGCCACGGCATGGCCGGGGCAGGCGACGATCACCGGGAACGGGTGCGACAGCAGGCGCCGGGCCAGGGTGGAACCGGCGGTGACCAGGGCCACGGCTTCTTTAGGGCCGGAGGTCATCACCTTGAGGTCGTATCCACCGGAGAGGATGCCTGGCTGGCCGGTGATGATTACCACGGCACGCTCCTGCGTGGCGCGGTCGAGGGCGGCATTGAAGGCCGCGATGACGTCCGGCGAGATGGCGTTGACCTTGCCGTTGTTCAGGGTCAGGGTGGCGATGCCGTCTTCGGCGTGGTAGGTAATCAGCTCGCTCATGGCGCAATCCTTAGGGTGACGTGGCGACGACGTTACCCAGCACGGCGGGCCAGGTAAAGCAGCAAGGCTGACCGGCCAGTCAGCGTCAGGGCGCGATGCCTTGCGCGGCGAGGGTGGGGTGTTTGCAGGGGGTAAAAGCGCAGGCGAGATTGGCAGCAATGCCCTGGCAACCTCGGGTTTTCAGTGGGTTGGCTTAAATGCATGAAAAATTTGAAAAAAATGCTTGCCAAAGAAAAGCTCTTCTACTAAATTAGCGCGCCTCGACGGGGTGAAAGCCTTGGAGAGAAAACGGTGAAGTGTCCGAGTGGTCGAAGGAGCACGCCTGGAAAGTGTGTATACGAGAAATCGTATCAAGGGTTCAAATCCCTTCTTCACCGCCACATTCTGCGAAAGCCCCCGAGCTGAAAAGTTCGGGGGCTTTTTGCATTCTGGGGCTGCTGTGCTGGGGCTCAATCGGCAGTTGACGGGCGGCGATGCTGGCGCCAGGTGTCGTCGATCTTCGACCAGGTCTTGCCATCGGTGATGGCCATCAGTTTGCGGCCATCCTTGAAGGTGGCCAGGAAGGTGGCTTCTTCCTCTTTGCCGCCCAGCCAGAGCCCGGCCAGCAGGCCCACCGGGCCGGCCACCAGCGCCCCGGCCACGCCCCAGCCAAGGGCGGTACCCAGGTTACGGCTGGACTCCAGGCTGGCCAGGCGCAGGTCAGCGATGCGGGCCAGTGAAATTCGCTCGCCGGGTGAAGGGCTGCGCGGGGTCTTGAGTGTGAGCGATCCATTGCGAAACTCGCCTTCACCTTGCAAGAAATCGCCGGATTGCACCGTGAGTCTTGTCATTGAGTCGTCCTGTCAGTGAAAGGTCTTGACCAGCGCCTACTGAGCGCCGCCGGGGCAGGCAAGTCAACGGCCAGGCGACGGAGGGTAATGTGGCGGGTTGTCACGCCCAATGATGGCTTCAGGCTGGCTGCGCTGCGGCCTTGCGCTGCGACAGGGCCCATACCACCAAGGCCAGCGTGCCAATCACAAAGCCTGCGAGCACGATGCCCATCCACCCTTGCCGCTGGAACAGTTGGGTGCCCAGCAACGAGCCTAGCGCACCGCCGATGAAGTAACAGGTGATGTAGCCGGCATTCAGCCGGGTACGTGCTTCAGGCCGCAAGGCGATCACCGCATTCTGGTTGCTCACGTGCACCAGCTGCACGGCCAGGTCCAGGGCCAGCACGCCGACCAGCAAGGCCAGCAGCGAGCTTTCGGCAAAGCCCAGCGGCACCCATGACAACAACAGCGCCACCAGGCCAACAGTGGTGCCCAATGAGCCTTTGCCACGGTCGGCGAGGCGCCCGGCCCAGTTGGCCGCCAGTGCACCGGCGGCGCCGGCCAGGCCGAACAGGCCGATGGCCGCGTCGGAGTAGTGGTAGGGCTCGCGTGCCAGCAGGAACGCCAGCGGTGTCCAGAACAGCGCGAACAGGCTGAACGCCAGCAGGCCGAGCAGCGAGCGCAGGCGCAGCACCGGCTCTTCGATGAACAGGCGGAACACCGAGCCGATCAGCGCCGGGTACTTCAAGCCGGCATGGCTGTTGTGTTCAGGCAGGTTGCGGTACAGCGCCAGCGCCGCGAGCGCCATCAGCACGGCGGCCAGCACGTAGATGCTGCGCCAGCCGCCCAGCTCGGCCATGAAACCGGCCGCAGTGCGCGCCAGCAGGATGCCCAGCAGCAGCCCGCTCATTAATGTGCCCACTGCGCGGCCGCGTTGATGCGGCTCGCTGAGGGTGGCCGCCATGGGTACGAGGATCTGCGCCACCACCGAGAACAGGCCGGTGAGCGCGGTGCCGAGCAGTAACCAGGGCAGGCTTGGGGCACAGGCGCTGATCACCAGGCCGAGGGTGGAGATGGCGGTCATCACCACAATCAGCCGGCGCTGCTCGAACAGGTCGCCCAGTGGCGCCAGCAACAGCAGGCCGGCGCCATAGCTCAGTTGCGCAGCGATGACGATGCTGCCGGCGCTGGCGGTACTCAGGCCGAATTGTTGGGCGATGCTGTGCAGCAGTGGTTGGGCGTAATAATTGCTGGCCACGGCCAGGCCGGTGGCGGTGGCCATCAGCAGGATCAGCGCGCGGCTGAGGGTTGGGGATCTCATGTGTTTCTCGTGTTCAATGGCAATCTGGGGGCGCAAGGCCCCCAGTCTATCAGGCGGCAAACCCGCCATCGGCCAACAAACTGGCCCCGGTGATATAACCCGCCTCCGGCCCCGCAAGATACGCCACGAAACTGGCAATCTCATCCGCCTGCCCGTACCGCCCGATCGCCATCAGCGGAATCAGGCTTTCGGCAAACTCACCGCTGGCCGGGTTCATGTCGGTGTCCACCGGCCCCGGTTGCACGTTGTTCACGGTAATCCCCTGCGGCCCCAGGTCACGGGCCATGCCCTTGGTCAGGCCGACCAGCGCTGACTTGCTCATGGCATACGGCGCGCCACCGGCGAACGGCATGCGCTCGGCATTGGTGCTGCCGATGTTGATGATGCGCCCACCCTGGCCCATGTAGCGGGCAGCGGCCTGGCTGGCGACGAACACGCTGCGCACGTTGACCGCGAGGGTGCGGTCGAAGTCCGCCAGGTCGAACTCGGCCAGCGGCGCAACCGCCAGCACGCCAGCATTGTTGACCAGGATATCGAGGCGGCCGAAGGCCTTCACGGCGTCGTCTATCGCCAGTTGCAGCGCGGCGGCGTCGGCGCTGTCGGCACGCAGGGCCAGGGCCTGGCCGCCAGCGGCCTTGACCTCTTCGGCCAGCGCTTCGGCCGGGCCGGCAGAGCTGACGTAGGTGAAGGCCACCTGCGCACCTTCACGGGCCAGGCGCCGCACGATGGCCGCGCCGATACCGCGCGAGCCGCCTTGGACGAAGGCCACTTTGCCTTCGAGGGTAAGTTGCTTGGACATGTTGATCTCCTGCTGGAGGCAAGGCCGGATGCCTTGGATGGACGCAGTATCGACCGATGATTACCTGCTGATAAGATGGCAATCACTATCAGCAGAGTAAACCTATGGTTGGTAATCGATGGCCATGGAATCATTCAACGCCCTCGAGTGCTTCATCCGAAGCGCCGAGGTGGGCAGTTTCGCCGAGGCGGCCCGGCGCCTGAGCATTACCCCGGCGGCAGTGGGCAAGCACGTTGCTCAGTTGGAGGCGCGCCTCGGGGTACGGCTGTTCCAGCGTAGTACGCGAAAGCTGACCCTGACCGAAGCCGGGCAGCGATTTCTGGGCGAGGTGAGCGACAGCGTTCGTACCATCCAGTACGCCGTGGCCAACCTGGCCAGCGCCGAGGGCCAGCCGGCCGGGCTGCTGCGGGTGAGCATGGGCACGGTGTTCGGGCGGCTGTATGTGTTACCGCTACTCGGCGAGTTTCTGCGACGTTACCCGGCGATCACCCCGGACTGGCATTTCGACAACCGCCAGGTCGACCTGATCGGCCAGGGCTTCGATGCGGCCATTGGCGGTGGTTTCGAGCTGCCGCTGGGGGTTGTGGCGCGCAAGCTGACCCCGGCGCATCGGGTGTTGGTGGCGGCGCCTGCGTACTTGAACCGACATGCCGCTATCGACAGCCCCGAGGTGCTGCAGCGCCACGACGGGATTCTGATCCGCTCCCCACAGACTGGGCGGGTACGTTCCTGGCCCTTGACCAGTCGCGGGCAGGAACAACAGCCGTTGCAGTTGCGCCAGGCAATGACCATGAGCGATTCGGATGCGGCCTGCGCGGTGGCGCAGCAAGGGCTGGGGATTGCCCTGGTCAGCTTGCCGTTCGCCGTGCCTTATCTGCAGGCCGGGCAACTGCAGCGGGTGCTGCCGGACTGGTATGTGGATGATGGGCATATCTGCTTGTATTACGCCGAGCACAAACTGTTGCCGGGCAAGACCCGGGCGTTCATCGACTTTGTGGTGGAGCAGTTTGCCGAGCGGGGGTTGGCGGGGCGGTTTGATGCCTTGGCAGGTCAGGCAACATCAATGATGTAGAAAAGCTGAGACCCAAGCTTCGAGGGTGTCAGAAATTTTGTGTTCGGGCATAACATGAGTAAGAGGTGCATGTATGCCAACCAAAAAGAAACCCTTGCGTGACCTGCCCAAAATCCCCAAAGAGCTGCTGG
>NZ_JBDJMM010000026.1:0-100364 GCF_039673865.1 Pseudomonas sp. TWI628
TCCATTTCTTTTTTGGCCATTTTTTTTACGTTTTTGGTTGGCGGGGGCGGCCTGGGGGGGGTTAAACCCGGCCACCCGGCCAGTCCAGAAAAACAAGGTCCGGCTGACTTCAGGGGTGCTTCAGGCGCCGGTTCCAGTCCCCAGCGTGGTTGCGCACGCAAGCTTCCTCGCTGTCAAAGCGTACATGCCAGGCCACGTGGTCCAACTGCACGCCCGCCTCATCGAGCGCCTGGGCCGTCAGCGCCAGCATGCGTGCCTTGGCCTCTCCAGCCAACGCTGCTGCTTTTTCGGCCTCACGCTCGAACACCCAGGTAATGCGCAAGCTAGCCGGAAAGTCATCCGGATCCAGCCGATGGGTCAGCCAGCTGAACCCCACGATCTCTGCCTTGGCGCTTTCGCAAGCGTCAGTCAGGCAGGCGACCAATTCGCGCTCCAGGCGCGCCAGGTCACGTTTGCTCATGTTTTTCAAAACCGGTTCCCATACCGAAGGCTAGTGAAAGACTTTAGCGCAGCACCGAAACAGGGCCAAGTGCCGCCCCTGCAATGTGCGCTGCAACCCCGTATGCCCCATGCCAGAGCCATCGCCGTGAAGGTTTCATCTTCGTTCACCTGCGAAGTTGGCCCGCAACCTGCTATATCCAGGCAACGAAATTTGATCGAGTGGTCAGTCTGCAGTTGCCCGAAAAGGCCACGCATGACCCTCTAAACGGCCGCCAGGCCACGGATATCAAGGGGCCGCAGGATGTCGCTCGCGGAGCAGATCGAATCATCTGAACAGGACGCCGGCTGGAGCGCCCATCTGCATCTACGCTTCGTCGAGCGCGATGGTGTGACCCGCCTTGGTGCGCGTCGGCATTTCGGCCCGCTTTTGGTGCAGCGCCCGTTCTACCCAGAGGGTGCACCGTGCCACGTTTATGTGCTGCACCCACCCGGCGGCATCGTCGCGGGTGACCGCCTGGAACTGGACATCCACCTCGAACCCGGCAGCCATGCGCTGCTGACCATGCCTGGTGCCAGCAAGTTCTACCGCAGCATCGGCCCCACCGCGCGGCTGGCCCAGCGCTTCCACCTGCAGGCCGGCAGCACCCTGGAATGGCTGCCGCAAGACAGCATCTTCTTCAACGGCGCCCGCGCCAGCCTCGACAGCCGCTTCAGCCTGGAGCCGGGTGCCAAGTTGCTGGCCTGGGAAACCCTGTGCCTGGGCCGGCCCGTGATGAATGAGCGCTTCGAGCAAGGCGCCCTGGACAGCCGCCTGTGCATCGAGCTGCCCGGCGAGCCCGGCCTGCATGAGCGCCTGCGCATTGCCGACGGGCACTTGGCCAAGGTCGGCGGCTACCCGCTGGTCGCGACCTTCTGCGCAGCGCCCGCGACCCCGGCCGTGCTGGAGCAGGTGCGCGCGCTGCTCGACCCACTCGACACCCCCGCAGGCGCGACCTTGCTTGGCTCGCTGCTGGTGATCCGCCTGCTCGATCACGATAACCAACACCTGCAACACACCCTGCAGCGCCTCTGGCATGCCCTGCGCCCGGCCGTTCTTGGCCTGGCCGCATGCCCGCCGCGCATCTGGGCCACTTGAGAGAGCGCCATGGAGCTGACCCCGAGAGAGAAAGACAAACTGCTGCTGTTCACCGCCGCGCTGCTGGCCGAACGGCGCCTGGCCCGTGGCTTGAAGCTCAACTACCCGGAGGCGGTGGCGCTGATCAGCGCCGCGGTGCTCGAAGGCGCCCGCGATGGCCGCACGGTGGCCGAGCTGATGAGCCTGGGCCGCGAAGTGATCGGCCGTGAGCAGGTCATGGAGGGCGTCGCCGAGATGCTGCATGACGTGCAGGTCGAGGCGACCTTCCCCGACGGCACCAAGCTGGTGACCGTGCACGACCCTATCGTCTGACCTGGAGCAGGAGCCCAGCATGATCCCAGGTGAAATTCAGGTCGCCGCTGGCGACATCGAACTCAACGTTGGCCGTGACACGGTCAGCGTCAGCGTGGCCAACCATGGCGACCGGCCGGTGCAGGTCGGCTCGCACTACCACTTCTATGAGGTCAACGATGCGCTGGTGTTCGAGCGTGAGCCGACCCGTGGTTTTCGCCTCGATATCCCGGCCGGCACCGCCGTGCGCTTCGAGCCGGGCCAGGCGCGCACCGTGCAACTGGTGGCTTATGCCGGCAAGCGTGAAGTGTATGGCTTCCAAGGCAAGGTAAATGGCGCACTGGAGGGCAGGGCATGAGCCGTATTTCCCGTCGGGCCTACGCCGACATGTTCGGCCCCACCGTAGGCGACCGCGTGCGCCTGGCCGACACCGCGTTGTGGGTTGAAGTCGAAAAGGACTTCACGATCTATGGCGAAGAGGTCAAGTTCGGTGGCGGCAAGGTCATCCGCGACGGCATGGGCCAGGGCCAGATGCTCGCCGCCGAGGCCATGGACCTGGTGCTGACCAATGCCCTGATCATCGACCACTGGGGCATCGTCAAGGCCGATATCGGTGTCAAGCACGGGCGTATCGCCGTCATCGGCAAGGCCGGCAACCCCGACGTGCAGCCGGGCGTGAACGTGCCAGTCGGCCCAGGTACCGAAGTGATCGCCGCCGAGGGCAAGATCGTCACCGCCGGTGGCATCGACTCGCATATCCACTTCATCTGCCCGCAGCAGGTGGAGGAAGCGCTGACCAGCGGCGTCACCACCTTCATTGGCGGCGGCACTGGCCCGGCCACCGGCACCAATGCCACCACCTGCACGCCGGGGCCCTGGTACCTGGCGCGGATGCTCCAGGCCGCCGATTGCCTGCCGATCAACATCGGCTTGCTGGGCAAGGGCAACGCCTCGCGCCCCGAAGCGCTGCGCGAGCAGATCGCCGCCGGTGCCGTAGGCCTGAAGCTGCACGAGGACTGGGGCTCGACCCCGGCCGCCATCGACTGCTGCCTGGGCGTGGCCGAGGAAATGGACATCCAGGTGGCGATCCACACCGACACCTTGAACGAGTCGGGCTGCATCGAAGACACCCTGGCCGCCATCGGTGACCGCACCATCCATACCTTCCATACCGAAGGTGCCGGTGGCGGCCACGCGCCGGACATCATTCGCGCGGCGGGGCAGGCCAACGTGCTGCCGTCCTCGACCAACCCGACCCTGCCGTACACGGTCAACACCGTCGACGAGCACCTCGACATGCTGATGGTCTGCCACCACCTGGACCCGAGCATTGCCGAGGACGTGGCCTTCGCCGAGTCGCGCATCCGCCGCGAGACCATCGCTGCCGAGGACATCCTCCACGACATGGGCGCCTTCGCCATGACCTCGTCCGACTCCCAGGCCATGGGCCGGGTCGGCGAAGTGGTGCTGCGCACCTGGCAGGTGGCGCACCAGATGAAGCTGCGCCGCGGCCCGCTGGCGCCGGACACCGCTTACAGCGACAACTTCCGGGTCAAGCGCTACATCGCCAAGTACACCATCAACCCCGCACTGACCCACGGCATCGCCCATGAAGTCGGGTCACTGGAGGTGGGCAAGCTGGCCGACCTGGTGCTGTGGTCGCCGGCGTTCTTCGCGGTCAAGCCGGCTTTGGTGATCAAGGGCGGGATGATCGCCACGGCGCCAATGGGTGACATCAACGGTTCGATTCCGACCCCGCAGCCCGTGCACTACCGGCCGATGTTCGGCGCCATGGGCGCGGCCCGTCACGCCACGCGCATGACCTTCCTGTCCCAGGCTGCCATGGAGCGTGGCCTGCACCAGGAACTAGGGCTGCAGAGCCTGATCGGTGTGGCCCACGGCTGCCGCCGGGTGCGCAAGGCCGACATGCTCCACAACACCTTGCAGCCGGTGATCGAAGTCGATGCGCAGACCTACCAGGTGCGTGCCGACGGCGAGTTGCTGGTGTGCGAGCCGGCCAGCGAACTGCCGCTGGCCCAGCGTTATTTCCTGTTCTGAAGGAGTGAAGATGATTGTCCTGACCCGCCGGATCGAGGCATCCGACAGCGTTACCGCAAGCGTGACCCTGGACGTCGACAGCCGCATCAAGAGCCGCCTGCGCGTGACCCTCGACGACGGTCGCGAAGCCGGCCTGATGCTCGAACGTGGCCACCTGCTGCGCGGCGGCGAGCTGCTCGCCGATGCCGCAGGCAGCCATGTGATCCGCGTGCTGGCTGCGCCTGAAGCGGTGTCGACGGTGCGCTGCGACGACCCACATCTGCTGGCCCGTGCCGCCTACCATCTGGGTAACCGCCATGTGCCGTTGCAGATCGAGCCAGGCCTGCTGCGTTACCAGCACGATTATGTGCTCGACGAGATGCTGCGCGGCCTGGGCCTGACGGTGGAAGCCGAGCAGGCACCGTTCGAGCCTGAGGCCGGTGCCTACCAGAGCGCCCCGCACAGCCACAGTCACAGCCATGGCAACGACCATCCGTTCGTGCGCCTGTCAGCCCATTCCTGAATCCCTCATATAAGGAGCCCACCATGAAAAAGATTTTCGCCCTTGCCTTGCTGATGGTCGCACTGCCGGCCTTCGCCCACCCCGGCCACGACGGCAGCCCGCTGCACGACGGCCTGCTGCACCCGCTGACCGGCCTCGACCACTTGCTGATGCTGCTGGGTACCGGTGTGCTGGCCGCACTGACCCGGCGCAACCTGGCCCTGCCGCTGGCGACGCTGGCGTCGATGTTTGCCGGTGCCGTGTGCGGCCACCTGTTCGGTGACGTGCTGGGCATGGAGGCCATGATTGCCGTGTCGGTGCTGGTGGCTGGCGCCGCCGTGCTGCTGCCGAGCCGTCAGTTGCTGCTGGCCTTGGCCATGCCGGTGTTCGCCCTGTTCCACGGCTGGGCGCACGGTGTGGAGGCCACGCCAAGCGCGTTCTGGCTGTTCAGCGCCGGCTTCGTCACCGTCAGCGGGCTGCTGCTGGCCGTTGGCTTCGGCGTCGGTTGCCTGCTGCGCCGCCACAGCGGCCTGCAGAAGGCCTTCGGTGGCGGCATGCTGGCCGGCGCCGCACTGGTGCTGGCCGGTTGATGAACAGCGACCTGGCACTGCTGCGCCTGCTGCAGCTGGCCAGCCCCGGCCTGCCGGTGGGTGGTTTCACCTACTCGCAAGGGTTGGAGTGGGCCGTCGAGGCTGGCTGGGTGCAAGACACTGCCAGCTTCAGCGCCTGGCAACGCGAGCAGTTGCACGACACCCTGGGGTGTCTGGACTGGCCGGTGCTGGCGCGCCTGTATCGCGCCTGCGAGGCGGGCGATGCAGCAGCATTCGCGCACTGGAGCGGCTTCCTGCTGGCCAATCGCGAAACGGCCGAACTGCGCCTTGAAGAACAACAGCGCGGCGCGGCCCTGGCACGCCTGCTCGATGGTTGGCAGCTGGGCCAGGACCCGGCCTGGCGTGCCAGCCTCGAACTCAGCCAGCTCGGCGGCATGGCCTGGCTTGCCGCGCACTGGCAGATCCCGCTGCGTCAGCTCGCCCTCGGCCATGCCTTCGCCTGGCTCGAAGGCGCGGTGATGGCCGGGGTCAAGCTGGTGCCGTTCGGCCAGCAGGCGGCGCAGACCCTGCTACGCGACCTGGGCGCTGAACTGCCGGGCGTGCTGGACCAGGCCCTGGCATTGGCTGATGACCAGCTCGGCGGCGGCCTGCCGTTGCTGGCAATCGCTTCTTCGCGTCACGAAACCCAATACACCCGTTTGTTCCGTTCCTGAGGACTGCCTACATGCAAAGCTATCAGCAACCCCTGCGCGTCGGTGTCGGCGGCCCGGTCGGCTCTGGCAAGACCGCGCTGCTCGAATGCCTGTGCAAGGCCATGCGCGATCACTACCAGATCGCCGTGGTCACCAATGACATCTACACCAAGGAAGACCAGCGCATCCTCACCGAGGCCGGTGCCCTGGAGCCTGAGCGTATCGTTGGCGTCGAGACCGGTGGCTGCCCGCACACCGCCATCCGCGAGGATGCCTCGATGAACCTGGCGGCCGTCGAAGCGCTGGCGCGCAAGTTCGGCAACCTTGAAGTGATCTTCGTCGAAAGCGGTGGCGACAACCTCAGCGCTACCTTCAGCCCGGAGCTGGCCGACCTGACCATCTACGTCATCGACGTGGCCGAGGGCGAGAAGATCCCGCGCAAGGGCGGCCCTGGCATCACCAAGTCAGACTTCCTGGTGATCAACAAGACCGACCTGGCGCCCTATGTGGGCGCCTCGCTGGAAGTGATGGAGCGTGACACCCAGCGCATGCGCCCGCAGCGCCCCTGGACCTTCAGCAACCTGAAGAAGGGTGAGGGCCTGCAGGCGGTGATCGACTTCATCGTGGAGCGGGGGATGCTGGGTGTGAGGGGCTGAAGTCCAGCACCTCGACGCGGTTGCGGCCATTCTGCTTGGCCTTGTAGAGCATCTCGTCAACCTGCTTGAGCAGGGTCTCGGCCAGCTCGGTATCGGGCTGGCGGCAGGCCACGCCAACCGATAGGGTGAGTTTGCCGCAGTGGGGCGTGTCGGCCTGTTCGACCGCCTCACGGATGCGCTCGGCGATACGCCGGGCATCGGCCAGGGTGGTGTCCGGCAACAGCATGGTGAACTCTTCGCCGCCAACCCGGCAGGGCAGGTCATGCAGGCGGGAGTTCTGCCGCAGCAGTTCGCTCAGGTGCTTGAGCACGTCATCGCCGGCGTCATGGCCATAAGTGTCGTTGACCCGCTTGAAGAAGTCGATGTCCAACGCCAGTACGGCGAATGCCCGTTCGCTTTCCATCAAGGTAGCCAGTGCCAGTTGCAGCGCCCGGCGGTTGGCCAGGCCGGTGAGGGCGTCGCTCTGGGCTTCCTGGCGCAGCTTGCCGAACTTTTCCTGCATCAGGCGCTCGGCCGTGAGCAGGGCGCGGCGGATGGCGGCAGCCTCCACGTACCAGGCGTCGATGCCGCGCAGTTCATCGGCGGTCTCGCTGGACGACAGGTGCGTGGCGCTGTGTGCCAGCTGGCGCAGTGGCTTGATCAGCCGGTAGGCCATCCACAGCATCAGCAGGAAACCGATCAGGCTGGTCGGCAGAATGTACAACAGCACCTTGCGCATCAGCTCATGCAGGGGCGCCAGGGCCAGTTCACGCGGTTGCTGGGCGACCACCGCCCAGTGTGTTTCAGGTACCGGGGCGAAGCCGGCGAGCATGGGGATGGCGAGGTAGTTGGGCGCTTCCAGGTTGCCGGTTTCGCCGCGCAGGGCTGCCTTGATGGTCGGGCTGCCGGTGGCCACGGTACCGATGCGCTCATGGTCGGGGTGGTAGAGCAGGCGTTCGTTGGCGTCGGCAACGAAGGCGAAGGTGCCGTCATTCTGGTAGTGCTGGCCGATCACCTCGTGCAGTTCGCTTTCTTTCTTGAGGAACACCGAGCCACCGACAATGCCCAGATAACGACCGTCCGCCGCGAAGATCGGCTCCGAGATGAACACTACCAGCTCGCCACCTCGTGAGGTGTAGGCAGGGCTGACCAACGGCTTGCGGGCATCGACGGCCTGCTGAATCTCCGACGAACGCTGGCGGTGGCTGGCGATCTGGCGAATATCCGGGTACGCCACCCGCACTTGCCCCTGGGCATCGACGATGACGATGGAGTTGAAGTCATCATCCTGGGCTTGCAGGCGCTTGGCTTCGGCTTGCAGTAACGCCGGGTCGTCCAGGCCGCCGGCAAGTTGCCAGGCGCTGTAGGTCAGGTGACTGCGGGCCGAGCGCAGGAACTCGGTGATGCTCGAAGCCACTTTGCTGGCATACGCCTGGTTGGCCTGCAGGGAAAACTGCACCAAGGTGTTGTGCTGCACCCGGTAGGCGACATACAGGACATTGCCCAGCGTCGCCAGGCACGCCAGCACGACGATGCCGAGCACCAGGGTCCGCAGGTTGATCATGGGCAAGCGCTTGGGCATGGCGGGCCTGTCTGGCAAGGGCGACGGGCTCAAGTATGGCCGGTTTCTGCCCGGCTGCTGCCCCAAGTGCCGCCACCTTGCGGCAGGCGGCACTTGGGCGATGGGTCACTCATGGCAGCAATGGGGCTTGCCAGGCTGGCCCTCGTAGCGATCGTGGTGCCGTACCCAGTCCATGGTCCCGGCCTCGTTGCGCCCCAGCGGCGCGATGTCGAGGAAGTTGTAAGTGTTGACCAGGATGTCCAGGCCACGGGCGTAGGTGGAGTAGGTATGGTAGAGCGTGCCTTCCGGGTCCTTGTAGAACGCGCTCAGGCCCGGCAGCTCGGCCTCATTGCCGGTGTACGGCGCGTAGTTGTACTGGCGTTGGCCCTCGGTGCCGACGCTGACGCCGAAGTCTTCGTTGAAACCGCTGCCGTGGGACGAATACCAGGGGAAGCGCCAGCCCATGCGCTGGCGGAAAGCCTGGAATTCGGGGTAGGGCGCACGTGACACGGCGACCAGCGAGACGTCGTGGTGGGCCAGATGCAGGTTGGCGCCATCGAAATGGTCGGCAAGGAACGAGCAGCCTGGGCAGCCTTCGCTCCAGCCCTCGGCAAACATGAAGTGATAGACCAGCAGCTGGCTACGCCCGGCGAACAGGTCGGTCAGGCTCAGTTCGCCGTCCGGACCATGGAAGCGGTAGGGCTGTTCGACCTTGACCCAGGGCAGGGCACGGCGGGCGGCGGCCAGTTCGTCGCGTTGGTGGGTGAAGGCTTTTTCGTGCAGCCACAGTTGGCGGCGGGCGGCCAGCCATTGCTCGCGTGAGGTGACCGGGTGTTTCTGATCGGGGGGGCTCATGGTGCTGACTCCGCTTGGGGGATTCAGCTTTTGGTCGATTTGAGGGGACGGGAATCGACAGTCAGGGCAGGTGGGCGATGAGTGGTTCGGGGAGGTTAGGCGGGAGAGGTGTGGCGCCTGTGAGACCGAGCGCCGCCCGCGCGGCGCTCGATCTCACGGGCGCTGAATGTCTCTCGGCGGGCGGCCTGGTGGCCCTCACCCGTGCATGGTCTCGATCAACTCCCACAGCGCTGGATCATTGAAATCCTTCACCACCAGCCTGGCCCCGGCAGCCAGCAATCGCTCCGGTGTCTGCGTCGTGGCAACCCCCACGGTAAAGATCCCGGCCCCACTCGCAGCCGTCACCCCCGGCAACGAATCCTCGAACGCCAGCGCCTCGCCAGCCACCGCTTCCAGGCGCTGCAGCCCGGTCAGATAAGGCAGCGGATCAGGCTTGGGCCGCTCCAGCTCCTCCGCCACCAATACCTGTTCGAAGCGATCGCCAAGCCCCATGGCCGTGAGCATATGCTCGGCATTCAGCCGCGGCGCATTGGTCACCACGCACATGCCGATGTCCCAGGCCCGCGCATGGTCCATCAGGCGCAGCAGGCCGGGCAGGGGTTGCAGCACAGGTGACAGTTCACGGAAAAGCGCTTCCTTGCGATCGGCCAGCGCTTGGCACTCGGCCGTATCGGCATGTGGAAATAATTCGGCAAACAGTTCGCCATTGGCCCGGCCACTGACCTGGGCATCGAATTGCTCCTGGCTCAGCTCGCTGCCGTCATGGTCGTGAAGTAGTTGGCGGAAGGCCTGCAAATGCAGGGTGTCGGTGTCGGTCAAGGTTCCATCGAGATCGAACAGCAGGGCAGTCAGCATCAGGTATCCAAGGTCTTCAAAAAACAAAAGCCTGGGGATGATAACCAAACCTGACGACAAAGGGGGCTGTTCAGCGTACGCCGAAAAGAGTACAAATGTACTCCATGGACAATCTCACCCCAAAACGCCGTGCAATCCTCGACTACATTCGCGAGCGCATTGCCGACCACGGCCAGCCACCGAGCCTGGCCGATATCGCCAGCCGCTTCGGTTTTGCTTCGCGTAGCGTCGCGCGCAAGCACATCACCGCGTTGTGCCAGGCCGGCTACATCGACGTCACGCCCAACCAGGCGCGGGGTATTCGCCTGGCCGAGCCGCTGCGCCGGCCGGAAATCCTCGAAATTCCCGTGCTGGGGCAGGTGGCAGCCGGTGCGCCGATCGGCCCGGACCTGGGCATTCACGAGCAATTGCTGCTCGACCCCAGCCTGTTCCGCCGCACACCGGATTACCTGCTCAAGGTGCGCGGCGATTCGATGATCGAGGACGGCATCTTCGACGGTGACCTGGTCGGCATCCTCCAGCAGGGTGAGGCACGTGATGGCCAGATCGTGGTCGCGCGCCTGGACGGCGAGGTCACCATCAAGCGCCTGCAGCGCCAGCCCGGCGGTTACCGACTGTTGCCGCGCAATCCGGCTTATGCGCCGATCGACGTGGGGCCTGAGCGCGAGTTCTTCATCGAAGGCGTGTTCTGTGGCCTGTTGAGGCGCGACTGATGGGCGCGGTGGTCGATCTCGATCGGCTGCTCGACCAGCGCCAGGTCTGGCGTGGGCGGCAGGGCCAGGTGCGCCCTGCCGGTTTGCAGCCCACTGGCCACGCGATGCTCGACCAACGCCTGCCGGATGGCGGCTGGCCGGCCGCAGCCCTCAGCGAGCTGCTGTTGGCCAGCCCGGGCTGTGGCGAGTTGCAACTGCTCTGGCCATCCCTGTCACGCCTGACGGCTGAAGGCGGGCGGGTGGTGCTGGTGGCGCCGCCGTTCATTCCTTATGCGCCGGCCTGGCAGGCCGCAGGTGTGGATTTGCGCTGGCTGGTGCAGGTCGACGCCGGGCAGGCCGATGCCCTGTGGGCAGCCGAACAGTGCTTGCGCTCTGGCAGCTGCGCAGCGGTGCTGTGCTGGCCGGAGCGTGCCGATGACCGCGCCCTGCGCCGCCTGCAGGTGGCCGCCGAAACAGGGCAGGCACTGGCCTTCGCCTGTCGGCCGCAACAGGCTGCGCACAACCCGTCGCCCGCGGCGCTGCGTATTGCCGTGGATACGCGCCCGGCGCAGTGGCGGGTGCTCAAGTGCCGTGGCGGCATGCCACCGGCCATGCCAATCGCCTGCCCAGGGCGGGGCTGATGCACCATGCTCTGGGCCTGCATTCTCCTGCCCCAGCTGGCGCTGGACTCGATCCTGCGCGAGCGTGACGACGCCGATAAGCCTCTGGTGCTGATCGGCGGGCCGGTTCAGCGTCGCCTGCTGCAAGCCGTCAACCCCGCGGCGGCGGCGCTTGGCCTGCGGGCGGGGCAAACGCTGACGGCTGCGCGGGCCCTGGCCGATGGCTTCCACTGTGTCGAGGCTGACCCGGCCCGCATCGAGCAGTTGCAGCAATTGCTGGCGGCCTGGGCCTACCGGTTCAGTGCCCAGGTGAGCCTTCACTACCCCCGTGCCCTGTTGCTTGAAGTCGGCTCCAGCTTGCAGCTGTTCGGCCCATGGCCGCTGTTCGAGGCCCGCCTGCGCGAGGAACTGGCTGCACTGGGCCTGCGCCAGCGCATCGTGCTTGCGACCAACCCGGTAGCGGCCCGCATGCTTGCCAACGGCCATGACGGCCTGGCACTGACCTGCGCCGACCAGACCCGGGCGGCGCTGGCGCGTATGCCGATCGAGCGGGTCGGGTTGCCAGCGGACGCTGCCCAAGCCTTTGCCCGCATGGGCCTGCGCCAGCTGGGCCAGGTGCTGGCCTTGCCGCGTGATGCGCTGGCCAGGCGCTTCTCCGCCCAGGTGCAGTTGTACCTGGACCAATTGCTTGGGCTACGTTCCATGGGGCTGGACTTCTACCAGCCACCGGACCGCTTCGAAGCGCGCCTGGAACTCAACTTCGACGTCGAATCGCATCAGGCCTTGCTGTTCCCGTTGCGGCGCATGCTCAATGACCTGGCGGCCTTCCTCGCCGGGCGCGACTGCGGTGTGCAGCGCTTTAGCCTGTACCTGGAGCACGTCGAAGGGCCGGACACCCTGCTGCACGTTGGGCTGCTGGCCGCTGAACGAGACGCCGCCATGCTGTTCGAGCTGGCCCGCGGGCGCCTTGAACCGCTGCGCATCCCGGCACCGGTACGCAACCTGCGGCTGGTCGCCGATGACCTGCCGCCCTTCGTGCCCCAGCACCAGGCACTGTTCGACCCCCGCGCCAAGCAGGCCCAGCCCTGGGAGCAACTGCGCGAACGCCTGCGTGCGCGCCTGGGTGATGAAGCCGTCAAGGGGCTGCGCGCCGAGGCCGACCACCGCCCAGAATACGCTTGGCAGCAGGCGGAGCAGGGCGCCCAGGGCAGCCTGCCGGCCTTGCCAGGTAGCCGCCCAGGCTGGTTGCTGCCCACGCCGCAGGCCTTGGGTGCAGCTGACCACCGGTTGCTTGGCCAGGCCGAGCGCATCGAGTCGGGCTGGTGGGACGGTGGCGACGTTCGCCGTGACTATTACCGCATCGAAACCCGCGATGGCCTGCGTGGCTGGGCCTATCACGACCTGGCCCAACCCGGCCCACTGTGGCTGCAGGGCTGGTTCGCATGAGTACACCGGGCTACGCCGAGTTGCATTGCCTGTCCAACTTCAGTTTCCAGCGCGGTGCCTCCAGCGCCGAAGAGCTGTTCCGCCGCGCCCGCGAGCAGGGCTACCAGGCCCTGGCGATCACCGACGAGTGCACCCTGGCCGGTATCGTGCGCGCCTGGCAGGCCGCCAAAGAACAGCAGTTGCGCCTGATCGTCGGCAGCGAAGTGCGCCTGCAGGATGGCCCCAAACTGGTGTTGCTGGTGCAGAACCTCACGGGTTACCAGAACCTCTGTGCCTTGATCACCCGTGCCCGACGGCGGGCCGAAAAGGGTGAGTACCAGTTGTTCGCTGACGATCTGCAGCCACACCATGAGGGTTTGCTGGCGCTGTGGATTGCCGATGATGGCGACGACCAGGCGACAGGCCGCTGGCTGAGCGATGTGTACGCCGAGCGCTTGTGGCTGGGCGTGCACCTGCACCGTGGCAGCGATGATGACCGGCGCCTGGCCCGCTTGCGCGAACTGGCGGCGCAGCTGGGCATCCGCGCTGTGGCCTGTGGTGACGTGCACATGCACGTGCGCGGCCGGCGCGCCCTTCAGGACTGCATGACCGCCATCCGCCAGCACTGCAACGTGGCCGAGGCAGGGCGCCATCTGTTCGCCAATGGCGAGCGCCACCTGCGTTCGCGGGAGCAACTGGCCGAGCTGTACCCGGCAGACCTGCTGGCCGAGAGCCTGGGCATTGCCGAGCGTTGCCAGTTCAACCTGAGCGAACTGCGCTACCAGTACCCACGCGAGCTGGTACCCGAGGGCCAGACCCCCGCCAGCTGGCTGCGCGCCTTGTGCGAGCAGGGCTTGCCGCAGCGCTGGCCGGCCGGGCCGAGCAGCAAGGTGCGCGCGGTGCTGGACAAGGAACTGACGCTGATCGAGGCGCTGGGCTACGAAAGCTATTTCCTGACTGTGCATGACATCGTCGCCTTTGCCCGCAGCCAGCACATTCTTTGCCAGGGCCGCGGTTCGGCAGCCAACTCGGTGGTGTGCTTCGTGCTGGGCATCACCGAGCTCGACCCGATGGAGCATCGCCTGTTGTTCGAGCGCTTCCTGTCGCGCGAGCGTAACGAGCCGCCCGACATCGACGTGGACTTCGAGCATGATCGGCGCGAAGAGGTGATTCAGTACGTGTTCCGCCGTTACGGCCGGCACCGCGCTGCGTTGACCGCCGTGGTCAATACCTATCACGCTGCCGGCGCTGTGCGTGATGTGGCCAGGGTGTTGGGCCTGCCGGCCGACCAGGTGGATGCCCTGGCCAAGTGCTGCGGCCGCTGGAGCGACCGTATCCCGGACGATCAACGGCTCTCTGAGGCCGGTTTCGAACCCGGCAGCCCGTCGCTGCGGCGCATCCTGGTGCTGGCGGGTGAACTGATCGGTTTCCCCCGTCACCTGTCCCAGCACCCAGGTGGCTTCGTCATTTCCGAACAGCCGCTGGACCAGCTGGTGCCGGTGGAAAACGCCGCCATGGCTGAGCGCACGGTGATCCAGTGGGACAAGGACGACCTGGACATGGTCGGCCTGCTCAAGGTCGATGTGCTGGCCCTGGGCATGCTCAGCGCCTTGCGCCGTTGTTTCGACCTGCTGCAGCGGCACCGCGGTCGGCAGTTGACCCTGGCGACCATCCCCAGTGAAGACCCGGCGACTTACGCAATGATCAGCCGCGCCGAAACCATGGGTGTGTTCCAGATCGAGTCGCGGGCGCAGATGGCCATGTTGCCGCGGCTCAGGCCCAATACCTTCTATGACCTGGTGATCGAGGTCGCCATCGTGCGCCCTGGGCCGATTCAGGGCGACATGGTGCATCCTTACCTGCGTCGGCGCCTCAAGCAGGAACCGGTGACCTACCCCTCGGAAAAGCTCAAGGAAGTGTTCGAGCGTACCCTCGGCGTGCCGTTGTTCCAGGAGCAGGTGATGGAACTGGCCATGGTCGCCGCCGACTACAGCCCCGGCGAGGCCGACCAGCTGCGCCGCAGCATGGCGGCCTGGAAGCGCCATGGCGGGCTGGAGCCACATCGCCAACGGCTGGTCGAGGGCATGCTGCGCAACGGTTACGACCTGGCGTTCGCCGAGCGCATCTTCGAGCAGATCAAAGGCTTTGGCAGTTACGGCTTCCCCGAGTCGCACGCCGCCAGCTTCGCCTTGCTCTGCTATGCCAGCAGTTGGCTCAAGTGCCATGAGCCGGCGATCTTCACCTGCGCGCTGGTCAACAGCTGGCCGATGGGGTTCTACAGCCCGGATCAGCTGTTGCAGGAGGCGCGGCGGCAAGGGATCGAAGTCCGTCCGGTGGACGTGTTCCATAGCGAATGGGACTGCACGCTGGAGCCCGATCATCAGGGTGTTCTGGCCATCCGCCTTGGGCTGCGGCAGATTCGCGGTTTCAGCGAGGCGGATGCCCGTCGGCTGGCGCAGGCGAGGGCGCAGCGCCCTTGGCGGGATGTCGAAGACCTGTGCCTGCGCGCCGGGCTCGACAGCCGTGCCCGCGCCCGGCTGGCCGATGCGGGGGCACTGCGAGCCCTGGCTCGCGACCGCCACCAGGCGCGCTGGCAGGTGGCGGCGGTGCAGGCGCAGTTGCCGCTGTTCGCCGAGGTGCTGGCCGTGCCGGAAGCGCAGGTGGCGTTGCCCGCACCCACGGTTGGCGAAGACCTGGTTGCTGATTACACCACCTTGGGCACAACCCTGGGCCCGCATCCGCTCAGGCTGTTGCGTTCACGGCTCCGGGCGTTGGGCTGTCGCAGTTGCGCCGAGCTGGTGGGGGTGGAGCATGGCGATGCGATTGCCGTGGCCGGGCTGGTGGTGGGGCGGCAGCGGCCGCAGACTGCCAGCGGGGTGACCTTCGTTACGCTGGAGGATGAGTTCGGCATGGTCAACGTGGTGGTCTGGCGTGACCTGGCCGAGCGGCAGCGGCGGGCACTGGTGGGATCGCAGCTGCTCAAGGTGAGCGGGCGGCTGGAGCAGGAGAACGGCGTGCGGCATTTGATTGCCCGGCGGCTGGAGGACATCAGCCCCTTGCTACAGGGGCTGGATGTAAAGAGCCGGGACTTCCACTGACCTTGATGGCCCGTCAGACCATCGCCAGATGCTGCTTGCGCGTCGGCGCTGGAAACGCCCGGTCGATCGCCCGCACGTCTTCACTGGTCAGGGTCAAGGCCCCGGCCGCCGCATTCAGCCGCACATGTTCCGATGACACCGCCTTGGGGATGGCAATCACATCATTCTGCCGCGTCACCCAGGCCAGGCTGACCTGTGCCGGCGTCGCGCCATGGCGCTCGGCAATCTCGCTCAGCACCGGGTGCTGCAACAGCCGCCCGGCCTGGGCCAGCGGGCAGTAGGCCATGGTCGGCAAACCGCGCTGGCGGCTCCACGGCAACAGGTCGAATTCGATGCCACGCTGCGCCGGGTTGTACAGCACCTGATTGGTGGCGCAATCCGGGTTGTGCAGTTCGCGCAAGTCGTCGACATCGAAGTTGGACACCCCCCAGTGGCGGATCTTGCCCTGCTCGCGCAAGCGCTCGAACGCTTCGACCGTTTCCTCCAGCGGATACTGGCCACGCCAGTGCAGCAGGTAGAGGTCGATGACCTCGGTACCCAGGCGCTTCAGGCTGCGTTCACAGGCGTCAGGCACGCCACGGCGGCTGGCGTTGTGCGGGTAGACCTTGCTGACCAGGAACACCTGGTCACGGCGCCCGGCAATGGCCTGGCCAACCACTTCCTCGGCGCCACCTTCGGCATACATCTCGGCGGTGTCGATCAGGGTCAGGCCCTGTTCGATACCCTGTTGCAGGGCCGCCACTTCGGCCGCCCTGTGCGCCGGGTCTTCGCCCATGTACCAGGTGCCCTGGCCAATGGCCGGCACGCTGCAACCTGCCAGTTTCACGTAACGCATGTCACCTCCGGAGTCTGGGTATGGGAAAGCAGTACCTCGAGCAGCGCCTGGGCTGCGGTGGAAAGCTTGTGGTCGGCCAGGGCGATCACGCTGATGCGCCGTTCGACGGCGGGTTCGACCAGCGTCACGCAACGTGCGCCAAGTTCCTGCATCTGGTTGATGCACAACGCGGGGACCGCGCTGACGCCAAGACCGCTGGCAACCATGCGGCCGATGGTCGACAGCTGGTGGCTTTCGAATGCCACCGCCAGTTTGCCGTGGCGCGCCGCGACGTTCTGTTCCAGCAGCAGGCGCACCGCCGACGGGCGTTGCAAGGCAATGAAGTCTTCCGCCAGCAACTGCGCCCAGGTGACCTGGGTTTGCAAGGCCAGTGGTGAGTCGGCCGGCACCACGGCGACGAAGCGGTCCATGTACAGCGGGTGGAAATTCAAACCTTCGCTGTTATCCGGCTCGAAACCGATGCCCAGTTCGACGCGGCGATGGCGCACCAGTTCCAGCACTTGTTCGTTGATCACGTCGTGCACCGTGACGTTGACCTTGGGGTAACGCTGGCGGAACACCTTGAGCGATTGCGGCAGCAGGTTGCCGGCAAAGGCCGGCATGGCCGCCACCGAGACGCGGCCAAGCTGCAGGGTGAAGCGCTGGCGCAGCATCTCTTCGGTGTCGTCCCAGTCGGCCAGCAGGCGCCGGGCCAGCGGCAGCAGCACCTCACCCTCGGCGGTCAGGCTGACACTGCGGGTGGTGCGGGTGAGCAGGGCGCCGCCGAGGTTGTCCTCCAGTGCCTTGATGGTCAGGCTCAGGGCCGGTTGTGACACATGCAGGTGTTCACCGGCCTGGGCGAAGCTCTGGTATTTGGCGACGGCAACGAAGGCGCGCAGTTGCTTGACGTTCATGACAGCCTCGATCGCTGTTTTGGAAAAATTATCAATCGATGATGAAAACAAAATTAACAAATCAGTCGCCAGCGGTGAAGATGGCTGCACACGCTCACCGACAGCCTCGTCGGTTCAACAACTACAAAAGGCGGATCAGCATGGCCGGACTGGACAAGCGCGTAGCAACCTATGAAGAGGCCCTGGCAGGCCTGACCGACAACATGACGGTACTGGCCGGCGGCTTCGGCCTGTGTGGCATCCCCGAAAACCTCATTGCCGAAATCAAGCGCCTTGGCGTCAAGGGCCTGACCGTGGTCTCCAACAACTGCGGCGTCGACGGCTTCGGCCTGGGTGTGCTGCTGGAAGACCGGCAGATCCGCAAGATGATCGCCTCCTACGTCGGCGAGAACGCCGAATTCGAACGCCAGCTGCTCAGTGGCGAGCTGGAAGTCGAACTGACCCCGCAAGGCACCCTGGCCGAGAAGATGCGCGCTGGCGGCGCCGGTATCCCGGCCTTCTACACCGCCACCGGCTACGGCACCCCGGTTGCCGACGGCAAGGAAGTGCGCGAGTTCAAGGGCCGCAAGTACATCCTCGAAGAGTCCATCACCGGCGACTTCGCCATCGTCAAGGGCTGGAAGGCCGACCACTACGGCAACGTGGTGTACCGCAACACTGCGCAGAACTTCAACCCGCTGGCGGCCACCGCTGGCAAGATCACCGTGGTCGAAGTTGAAGAAATCGTCGAGCCTGGCGTGTTGCTGCCCAGCGAAATCCACACCCCGGGCATCTACGTCGACCGGGTGATCGTCGGCACCTTCGAAAAACGCATCGAAAAGCGCACCGTCAAGGCCTGAGCGCCGTCCATCAGAACAACAAAGAGATCCTGACCATGGCACTGACCCGCGAACAGATGGCGCAACGCGTCGCCCGTGAACTGAAGGACGGCTACTACGTCAACCTCGGCATTGGCATCCCGACCCTGGTGGCCAACTATGTACCGGCCGAGATGGACGTGATGCTGCAGTCCGAAAACGGCCTGCTCGGCATGGGCGAATTCCCCACCGAAAGCACTATCGATGCCGACATGATCAACGCCGGCAAACAGACCGTCACCGCCCGCCGTGGCGCGTCGATCTTCGACTCGGCGCAATCGTTCGCCATGATCCGTGGCGGCCACGTCGACCTCACCGTACTGGGCGCTTTCGAGGTGGACGTGGAAGGCAACATCGCCTCGTGGATGATCCCCGGCAAGCTGGTCAAGGGCATGGGCGGCGCCATGGACCTGGTGGCCGGTGCCGAGAACATCATCGTCACCATGACCCACGCCTCGAAGGATGGCGAGTCCAAGCTGCTGCCACGCTGCAGCCTGCCGCTGACCGGTGCCGGCTGTATCCGCAAGGTGCTGACCGACCTGGCCTACCTGGAGATCGAAGACGGCGCCTTCATCCTGCGCGAGACCGCGCCGGGGGTGAGCGTTGAAGAAATCATCGAGAAAACCGCCGGCAAGCTGATCGTGCCGGACGATGTAAAGGAAATGACCTTCTAAAGCATCACACTGTCCCTGTGGGTGCGGGCTCTCCCGCGAAAGCGTCGGTACTTTCACCGCCGCCTTCGCGGGTGAACCCGCTGCCACAGGGTTTTGCATTGCCAATGCAAAACTGCTCCGCCTCATAAAACCAATAAAAGGAAGTAACCGTGGCCGCTGAAATCCAAGACAGCCGCTCCGCCCGCTTTGCCCTGCGCTGTTCCAACTGGGCGGAACGCTGGTTCCCCGACTCCTGGGTATTCGCCGCCCTTGCCGTGTTGCTGGTGTGCATCGGCGCTCTGGCCATGGGCGCCAAGCCGACTGACACTGCCAAAGCCTTTGGCGATGGCTTCTGGAGCCTGATCCCGTTCACCATGCAAATGGCCTTCGTGGTCATCGGCGGCTACGTCGTGGCCAGCTCGCCACCTGCTGCCCGCCTGATCGACCGCCTGGCGCGTATCCCCAAGAATGGTCGCTCGGCGGTGTGCTGGGTTGCACTGATCTCGATGCTGGCCTCGCTGCTCAACTGGGGCCTGTCGCTGGTGTTTGGCGGCCTGCTGGTCCGTGCCCTGGCCCGTCGCACTGAACTGAAGATGGACTACCGCGCCGCCGGTGCCGCCGCTTATCTGGGCCTGGGTGCTGTGTGGGCGCTGGGCCTGTCGTCGTCGGCTGCGCAGTTGCAGGCCAACCCGGCCAGCCTGCCGCCATCGATCCTGTCGATCACTGGCGTGATCCCGTTCACCGAAACCATTTTCCTCTGGCAGTCCGGTGTGATGCTGGCGGCCCTGGTGGTTGTCTCGCTGGTGATCGCCTACGCCACCGCGCCGGGCCCGAACAGTGCGCGCAGCGCCGAAGACTGTGGTGTCGACCCCAGCTTCACCGCGCCACCGGCACCCAAGCGTACCCGCCCGGGTGAGTGGCTGGAGCACAGCCCGATCCTGATCCTGATGCTGGTGGCCCTGGCCGGTGGCTGGCTGTACCAGGAGTTCGCCACCAAGCCGGCGATCACCGCGATTTCCGGGCTGAACACCTACAACCTGCTGTTCATCATGCTCGGTGCCTTGCTCCACTGGCGCCCGCGCAGCTTCCTGGATGCCGTGGCCCGCGCCGTGCCGACCACCACCGGGGTGCTGATCCAGTTCCCGCTGTACGGCTCGATTGCAGCGATCCTCACCCAGGTCAAGGGTGTGGATGAACAGACCCTGGCCCACCACATCTCGCTGTTCTTCACCCAGATCGCCACCCATGACACCTACGCGCTGTTGATGGGCGTGTACTCCGCCGTGCTGGGCTTCTTCATCCCGTCGGGCGGTGGCAAGTGGATCATCGAGGCGCCGTACGTGATGCTGGTGGCCAACGACCTGCAATACCACCTGGGTTGGGCGGTGCAGATCTACAACGCTGCCGAAGCGCTGCCGAACCTGATCAACCCCTTCTACATGCTGCCGCTGCTGGGCGTGCTAGGGCTCAAGGCACGTGACCTGATCGGGTTCTCGTTCGTGCAGTTGCTGGTGCATGTGCCACTGGTGCTGGTGCTGTTGTGGGCACTGGGAAGCACATTGCAGTATGTGCCGCCGGTGATGCCTTGACGTAGTCGGGTTGCCTGCACCGGCTTCTTCTCGGTTGAACTCGCGAAGAAGCCGGTGCAGGTTTTCAATCAGCCAGCGTTGCCAGCAATGCCGCCAGGGTCGCTCGACCGTTCTCATCCAGCCCGAACACCGGCTTGCGTGGCTCACCCACCGGCAACCCGGTCAGCCCCAGGCCCGCCTTGATGGTCGCAGGCAACCCGCCCTTGAGAATGAAGTCGAGCAACGGCAGCTGCTGATAGAACAACGCCCTGGCCCGCGCCAGGTCGCCCCCTAGAACAGCCTGGTAGAGCGCCTGGTTCAACGCTGGAATCAAGTTCGGCGCCGCCGTGCACCAGCCCTTGGCCCCGGCCACGAACGCTTCCAGCGCCAGCGGGTTGCAGCCGTTGTAGAACGGTACCTGGCCTTCACCCAGCAACTGCAGCTTGTGCATGCGCTGGATGTCGCCGGTGCTCTCCTTGACCATGGTCACATTGGCCACTTCGCGGACGATGCGCAGGATCAGCTCCACCGACATGTCGGTGCCGCTGGTGGCGGGGTTGTTGTAGAGCATGATCGGGATATCGATGGCGTCACCGATAGCGCGGTAGTGCTGGAGGATCTCGGCCTCGCTGAGCTTCCAGTAGGCGGCCGGGAGTACCATCACCGCAATGGCGCCATGGGCCTGGGCAAAGCGCGCGCGGCGCACGGCGCCGGCAGTGGTCAGGTCGGAGACGCTGACGATGCTTGGCACCCGCTTGTCGATCTGGGCAAGGCTGTACTCGGCCACCTGCTGCCATTCGCTGTCGCTCAGGTAGGCGCCTTCGCCGGTACTGCCCAGCGGCGCGATGGCCTGCACGCCACCGTCGATCAGGCGTTCGATGGACAGGCCAAGTGCAGGCAGGTCGAGCTGTTCGCCGCCCGCGCGGAAGGGGGTGATGGTGTAGCCGATGATGCCGTGGAATTCAGTGTTCATGGTGATAGGCTCCGCAAGCAAGGCAATCAGGGGTCAGTTCAGGCAGTCGGCGTGGGCGCGCAGGCTCTGCCGGGCAAAATAGTTGAAGGCAGCGGCGTGGCGCTTGGGCCGGTCGATCCAGTCGTGGGCTTCGCGGCCCAGTGCCGGGGCGATGGGCTTGACGGTGCCGGCCGACATCGCCAGCAGTTGCAGGCGCGCTGCGCGCTCGATCAGCTGGGCATACACGCAGGCCTGTTCGATGCTGGTGCCGGTGGACAATTGGCCATGGTGCGAGAGCAGTATGGCGCGCTTGTCCCCCAGTGCGGCGCTGATGATTGCGCCTTCCTCATTGCCCACCGGCACGCCTGGCCAGGCTTCGAGGAAGGCGCAATCGTCGTACAGCGGGCACAGGTCCATGTGCGAGACCTGCAGCGGGACTTCCAGCATCGACAGGGCGGCGACATGGGTAGGGTGGGTGTGGATGATGCAGTTCACATCCGGCCGGGCGCGGTACACCCAGCTGTGGAAGCGATTGGCCGGGTTGGGCATGCCCTGGCCCTCGAGCACTTCGAGGTCCTCGTTGACCAACAACAGGTTGCTGGCGCTGATTTCATCAAAACCCAGGCCCAGTTGTTGGGTGTAGAAGGTGCCAGGTTGCGGGCCGCGGGCGCTGATCTGCCCGGCCAGACCGGAGTCGTGGCCGTGGTCGAAAAGAATTCGGCAGGTCAGGGCCAGCTTTTCCCGCACAGTCCACGTATTATCGGCTAGCGAGCCTTGCATCTGCGTCAGCGCCTGCTGGACCAGTTGGTCCTTGCTGTGTGTCAGGGTCTTGGCCATGGGGTTTTCCTCTGTGGCGTGATGCGCGATGTCAGCGCTGGCCGGTTCCAAAGCTTTGGTCGGTCGAGGAACCTGTCAGTGCGTGACACAAATAATCCTATATGACACAAAGTGTCATAGACAAGCCTGTGGACCCGGGAATATCGCGTCGCATGTCTAACCGATTGAAAGTGTTGAGAAAAAAACTTGGCGTCACGCTTGAGGCACTGGCCGAAAAATCCGGCATGACCAAGAGCTACCTGTCCAAGGTCGAGCGTGGGCTGAACACGCCGTCAATTGCTGCTGCGCTAAAGCTGGCGCGGGCGCTGAATGTCAATGTCGAAGAGTTGTTCGCCGAAGAGCAGGCCGGGCAGAGCCGTTACAGCCTGGTCCGCAAGGGCGAGCGCCAGCCGTTGGTGGGCGATGGCCACGGGCCGGGCTACGCAGCGTTGACCCGCCAGTTCGGGCAGCACAGCTTGTTGCCGTTCCTGATCCAGCCGCCGACCGAGTTCAGCGACCCGACCTTCAAGGAGCATGAGGGTGAGGAGTTTTTGTTCGTCCACGCCGGCCAGGTGGAGGTCGACTTCATGAATGAGCGGGTGTTGCTGGAGCAGGGCGATGCGCTGCACTTCAATGCCCAGACCCCGCACCGCTTGCGCTCGGTCGGCGAGCAGCCGGCGCAGCTGCTGGTGGTGGTGCAGCACAGCGGCGAATGAGGGCAGGGCGATGATCGAGGTATCGCGGTTCTGGCGGGATCCGGCATTGCCCTTCGTCGAAGCGCGGCGCGTGGGGGATGGGCGCAAGGTCTGTTATGCCGCCCATTCCCATGAGAGCTTTTCCATCGGCGTGATCACCGCTGGTTGCAGTACCTACCTGAGCGGCGCCAGCCAGGTCGAGGTGATGGCCGGGACCACGGTATTGATGAACCCAGGTGTGGTACACACCTGCAACCCGATTGCCGGGCAGCCTTGGTCATACCTGATGCTGTTCGTCGACATGCCGTGGTTGCAGGCTCGGGGCTTCGTATTGCCAACGCAGACCTTCACCCATTGCGCTGGGTTGTACAGCCGGTTGCTGCAACTGTTTGCCGACTTGTTCGACGCTGAACTGAGTGATCGAGAAGCACGCTTGGCCGCTTTTTTCGCCGATCTTCCCGGCTATCTGCAGCCCAGTGCGCACAAGGTGGCAAGCGAACATCCACAATTGGATGCCGCGGCGGCGTTCATGCGAGCGCACCGCGGCGACCCGTTGTGCCTGGCAGATATCTGCGCCGCTTGCGGCCTGTCCCGGTCCTACCTGATCCGTGCGTTCCGCCAGCGCTTCGGCCTGACGCCTCACGGTTACCTGCTGGATCAGCGGGTGCAGCTTGCACGGGCGCAACTGCGCAAGGGCCGGGCGATCGCCGAGGTGGCACTGGAGGCGGGCTTCGCCGACCAGGCGCATCTGCAGCGGGCGTTCAAGCAGCACCTGGCGGCGACCCCCGGGCATTATCAAACCAGCAGATAAACCGCACTCCCCACCAGCAATACTGCCAGCCCCCGATTCAGCCACTGCAGATACCGCGGCTCGCGCAGATACTGGCGAATCACACTGCCAGCCCAGGCCCAGCAGGCCACCGAAACGAAACAGATCGGCCCGTAGATCCAGGTGAACAACCACAGCAGTTGCTGTTCGCCACCGGTATAGGCACCCACCCCTGCCACCGCCGCCAGCCAGGCCTTGGGGTTCAGCCATTGCATCGCCGCGCCATGCCAGGCCGAAGGTGCGCGCTGCTGATCGGCGCCACCCAGTTGGCCATCATCGCTGGCCAGCTTCCACGCCATGTACAGCAGAAACGCCACGCCTCCCCAGTGCAGCACCACCCCCAGCAGCGGCCAGCGCAACAGCAGTTCGTGCAGCCCCAGGCCAACCAGCACCAGCAACAGGCAAAAGCCCAACGTCGCGCCTGTCACATGCCACAGGCTCGCCCGCAGGCCATGACGGGCACCGCTGCCGAGGGCGACGACATTGACCGGCCCGGGAGAGATCGACGCGGCAAGGGCAAAGGCGGCCATGGAAAGGGAAAGGCTCATGTTCCGTAACTCCGTGTGTTGGACGATGGCGCCATCCTGGGGCCTCTGGCAGCGGGTGTATTGAAGAAAAGTCTCCTGCAAGGTTGTTACAGGTTTTGTAATAGTTTCGCGCTATCAGAAAAACCTGCTGTGCTTGTAGGATCGTTGTCCCTGTTTTCAATCAAGGTCTATATGAGCACCTTCGCGGAACCCCCCAGTCCCCGGCCATCCCGGCCATCCCCCCTCCGTCCCCGTGACGCCTTCTTCGTGAGTACCCGCTAATGGAATGGCTAGCCGATCCCACGGCCTGGCTAGGCCTGTTGACGCTTATCGTCCTCGAGCTGGTGCTGGGTATCGACAACCTGGTGTTCATCGCCATCCTCGCCGACAAGCTGCCGCCGCATCAGCGCGACCGCGCCCGGGTCATTGGCCTGAGCCTGGCGCTGATCATGCGCCTGGGCCTGCTCGCCAGTATCTCGTGGATGGTCACTCTGACCGCGCCGTTGTTCGAGGTATTCGGCAAGAGCTTCTCCGGCCGTGACCTGATCATGCTGTTTGGTGGTGTGTTCCTGCTGTTCAAGGCCACCATGGAACTGCACGAGCGCCTGGAAGGGCATGTCACCCAGGCCAGTGGCGCGGTGCGCCATGCCGCGTTCTGGCCCATCGTGGCGCAGATTGTCGTGCTCGACGCGGTGTTCTCGCTGGATGCGGTGATTACCGCCGTGGGCATGGTCGAAGAGTTGTCGGTGATGATGATCGCGGTGATCTTCTCGATCGGCATCATGATCGTCGCCAGCAAGCCGCTGACCCGCTTCGTCAACGCCCACCCGACAGTGATCATGCTGTGTCTGGGCTTCCTGATGATGATCGGTTTCAGCCTGACCGCTGAAGGCCTGGGCTTCCACATCCCGAAAGGCTACCTGTATGCGGCCATCGGCTTCTCGATCCTCATCGAGCTGTTCAACCAGTTGGCCCGTGCCCGCCGCAAGCGCAGCCTGCAGCAGCACCGGCCACTGCGTGAACGCACCGCGCATGCCGTGCTGCGCCTGCTGGGTGGCCGCCGGGTCGAGGCTGACGAGGTGGGTGAGGAAATCGCCGACCTGGTCGAAGGGGGTGAGGAGCAGGTGCTGTTCGACCGCCGTGAGCGCGTGATGATCAGCGGCGTGCTGAACCTGGCCGAGCGGCCGATCCGCACGGTGATGACCGCGCGTGCCGAAGTCGACGTGATCGACCTGGCGCAACCTGCGCACGCCATTACCGAGGCGCTGGCCAACTCGCCGTACTCGCGCCTGCCGCTGATTCGCGACGGCCATATCGAGGAACCGCTGGGCTTCGTGCACAAGAAAGAGCTGCTCAAGGAGCTGTTGACCGGCAGCCAGCCGGACCTTGAACGCATGGCCCGAGCGCCGTTGAACCTGCTGGAGAGTTTCAGCATCCTCAACGCCCTGGAGCAAATGCGCAGCCAGTCGACGCACATCGCCTTCGTGATCAACGAGTTCGGTGATTTCACCGGCCTGCTGACCATGACCGACATCCTCGAATCGATCGCCGGTGAGCTGCCGGATGCCAGCGAGGTGGAAGGCCCGGCGATCGTCGAAGAAGGCGGCAGCTTTGTCGTCAGTGGCGCGCTGAACCTGAGCCAGGTCCAGGCGCGTACAGGCTTCAGCGCCCGCGCCACCGAGGACTACCAGACCCTGGCGGGCCTGGTGATGAGCTTGCTGGACCGCCTGCCGATGGTGGGTGATCAGCTGGCCTGGAACGGCTGGAGCATGACCGTGGTGGCGGTGGAGGAGCGCCGGGTGCGCCAGGTGCGCCTTACACCGAGCGCCGACGCTGACGCAGCAGGTGCTTGAAGCCTTCGAGCACCAGCACCAGCACTGCGGCCCAGATCGGCAGGTAGGTCAGCCACTGATCCGGGCCAATGGTTTCGCCCAGCAGCAGGGCCACGCCCACCAGCAACACCGGCTCGACGTAGCTGAGCAGGCCGAACAGGCTGAACGGCAACAGGCGGCTGGCCAGTACGTAGGCGATCAGTGCGCAGGCGCTGATCGCCCCCAGCAGCGGGATCAGCCCGTAGAGGCCTGGGTGTTCGTGCAGGTCGGCGGTCGACAACGGCCCTTGGGTCACGAAGTACACCGCCCAGGGCAGCAACAGGCACATGTCGCACCACAGGCCACCGAGGTGGTCGGTGCGGCAGCGTCGCCGCAAGACGAAGTAGATCGGGTAGCCGATCGTCACCAACAAGGTTTCCCAGGCGAAGCTGCCATTCTGGTACAACTCGTGCCCGACACCCAGCGCGGCGCAGCTGACCGCCACTTTCTGCAGGCGTGACAGGCGCTCGCCATAAACCACGCGCCCGGTCAGCACCATCGCCAGCGGCAGCAGGAAATAGCCCATCGACACTTCCAGGCTGCGCCCGTGCAGCGGCGCCCAGAGGAACAGCCACAGCTGCACCCCCATCAACCACGAAGTACCGAGCATGCCCAGCAGCAGGGCCGGCGTCTGGCGCACGCGGGCGAGCAGTTCGCCAACGCGCTTCCAGTCTTTGCTAAGCCACATGAACAGGGTCAGGCAGGGCAGGGTCAACAGCGTGCGCCAGCCAAAGATCTCTTCGCCATCGAGCGGCGACAGCAAGGAGGTATAGAAATACATCACGGCGAACAGACAGGACGCCATGACCGACGAAATAATGCCTTTTGACACGAATGCCTCTGATGGGGGAGTGAGCGGGTGGATCAGCCGCGCATGATCTCAGGGGGCGCGTCCTGCGGCAACCGCGCGACACCTGGGTGGGTGGCGAGTGCCTTGAGGAAGTCGGCCGCCGGCATTGGCCGGGCAAACAGATAGCCTTGCTGGAAGTCCACCCCGCTGCGTGCCAGGTAGTCACGCTGGACGTCGGTTTCCACCCCCTCGGCAACGATGCCCAGGCCCAGCTTGGCGGACAGTTCGATGATGCTGTCGAGAATGTGCTGCGACAACGCGTCGCCACCGATCATGGCGACGAAGCTCTGGTCGATCTTCAGGTAATCGACCTTGAACTGGCGCAGGTAGTTGAGGCTCGACTGGCCGGTGCCGAAGTCATCCAGGGCGATCATCACCCCCATGTCATGCAGTTTGGCGAACAGTTCGAGGGCTACCGGGGTGGCTTCGAGCAGCTTGCGCTCGGTCAGCTCCAGGGTCAGCCGGACTCGCCCGGGGGGAAAGTGCTGGAGGAAGGTGCGGCAGTCGTCGAGCAGGCTCAGGTCGCGGCAGTGGTCGGCGGTAATGTTGATGCCGATATGGAAACCGTCTTCCAGCAGCGAGGTGTAGGGCGCAAGGCTCTGCGCAGTGTGCAGCATCAGGGCCCGGGTCATGGCAACGATCTGGCCGCTGTGTTCGGCGTAAGGGATGAACAGGTCCGGGCGTACCAGGCCTTCACGGGGGTGGTTCCAGCGCATCAGCACTTCAGCCCCGGCCCAGCGGTAGTCACCCTTGCGCACCACCGGCTGGAAGTAGGGCAGAAATTCGTCCGCCTCCAGGGCGCGGCGCAGTTCGGCACGCGGTGAACTGGCCCGGCGAATCTGCCAGCGGCAGGCGCAACCGGCCACCACGCCGAGCACCAGCAGCAGGCTGAGCAGGGCGGGGTAGTGGCTGCGCAGCACCTCACCTTGTTTGCCTGCTGCGTAGCCGCCGTGCACGCTGAACGGGTAGCGGGCCGAGCCCAGGGTTACATCGGCAGCGGCGGCTGCCGGTGGGACACCGGGATGCACCACGCCGTCCTTGCCCATCCAGGCATTGCCGACGCGGATCTGCAGGGCTTCCTCCGGGCCGATCAGGCGCAAGGCGGTGAGCAGATGGTCGCCATCCACGGTGGCGATCGCGCCGCGGTCGCCATCACTGGCCCGATAGACCAGCAGGGCATGGCCAGGCGTTACCGAGTTGCCATCCATCAGCCATAGCCGGCCATCGGTGTAGTCATTGGCCTCTACCTGTTCCTCGAAGTCGCCGAACAGCGAACTGCAGTACAGGTTATGGTGCTGGATGAGGTTGGTCGAACGCACGAAGGCATTGCGCGTGACCTCGCTGCGCAAGGCCAGCTGGGCGTCCGCGCAGGGCTTGCCAGCCAGCGGCAGCAGGGCCTGCGCGGCACTGGCCAGGTTGTCTAGAATGTGATCGACATGCTCGACCACTTGGCGTGTGGTCGCCTCGCTGCGGGTGCGCAGTTCGCGTTCGATTTGCCAGTTCATCACCGCCAGGCCACAGGCAAGCGGCACCACGCCGACGATCCAGGGCAGTAGCGTGCGCCAGCTCCAGCGAGCGGGACGTTTGACCGTGAGGGGCATGCTGGGGTGATCTTCCTGATGACTGACGTGCTGAGGATAGCCGTTTGTCGGCGCAGGTGGCGAACTAAAGCGCGACAAAGCTATTTACGCAATGTAGAATCGATTTACGAATACAACAATAAAGTCCTTCGTTCTTGAAGGATCACCCCCGCCGAGAATGGGTCCATATGACATACCATGGGTTCAAGCTGATCATTGGTGACTTCCTCGCCCGCAGCGTGCGTGGTATCCCGTGCTCTCCACCATTGCCGTTCCACATCCTACGCATTCATTAATTTTCGCTGCAGATGAGGGTACGAACATGGCTGATATCTTTGACAATCCAATGGGCCTGATGGGCTTCGAGTTCATCGAACTGGCTTCGCCGACGCCGGGCGTACTGGAGCCGGTATTCCAGATACTCGGTTTCACCAAGGTGGCCACTCACCGCTCCAAGGACGTGCACCTGTATCGCCAGGGCGGCATCAACCTGATCCTCAACAACGAACCCAAGAGCATCGCCTCTTACTTCGCTGCCGAGCATGGCCCGTCGGTGTGCGGCATGGCGTTCCGCGTGCGCAACGCCCATGAAGCCTATGCCCGGGCCCTGGAGCTGGGCGCCCAGCCAGTCGAGATCGAAACCGGCCCGATGGAGTTGCGCCTGCCGGCCATCAAGGGCATCGGTGGGGCACCGCTTTACCTGATCGACCGTTTCGATGAAGGCAGCTCGATCTATGACATCGACTTCAATTTCATCGAAGGCGTTGACCGCAACCCGCCGGGTGCAGGCCTGAAGATCATCGATCACCTGACCCACAACGTCTATCGCGGGCGCATGGCTTACTGGGCCGGCTTCTACGAGAAACTGTTCAACTTCCGCGAGATTCGCTACTTCGACATCAAGGGCGAGTACACCGGCCTGACTTCCAAGGCCATGACTGCGCCTGATGGCATGATCCGCATTCCGCTCAACGAAGAGTCTTCCAAGGGCGCCGGGCAGATCGAAGAGTTCCTCATGCAGTTCAATGGCGAGGGCATCCAGCATGTGGCCTTCCTCACCGATGACCTGCTCAAGACCTGGGATGCGCTGAAGGGGTTGGGCATGCGTTTCATGACCCCGCCGCCACAGACCTATTACGAAATGCTCGAAGAACGTCTGCCGGGGCATGGCGAGCCGGTCGACCAGCTGCAAGCCCGCGGCATCCTGCTGGATGGCGCATCCGAGCCGGGCGACAAGCGCCTGTTGCTGCAGATTTTCTCGGAAACGCTGCTCGGCCCGGTGTTCTTCGAATTCATCCAGCGCAAAGGGGATGACGGCTTCGGTGAAGGCAACTTCAAGGCGTTGTTCGAGTCCATCGAACGTGATCAGGTGCGCCGTGGCGTGCTCAATGCCAAATAAGTGAAGCGCAGCGCCGTCAGCCCTGGCTGGCGGCGCTACGAACACGCTGGTTACGTTGCCTGAACAAACCCCAGTAAGTGATCGAGCCGGTAATGATCCCGACCAGTGCCAGGGAGGGGAAAAGCTGTTTCATCGTCTGGCGCGTCTCTCGTGCCGAGTAACCTGCTGCATAGCCCGCCTTGACGGTATAGCCATACTTGGTCGAGACACCCTCGCTGAAAAATTCATCTTGCGATGGCCGCGCCGGATCGCGACTGTCGCCATCGGTCCAGATGTATAAATCTCCGAATTCGAGCAACAACGTCAGCCCTGTCTGAAACGCACGCAGTTCATTGCGCAGCAACATGCCATAGGATGTGGCAATAACGCCCAGATTCTGCTCAGTAAGTTGATAGGCGAGCAGGACGGCATTAGGTGTTGCGGGCGGGTCCAGCGCCAGACGAAATTGCGATTGTGCATCTGGGAACATGTGATCCGGTGGAAACGGCGTTTTCAAGGTATTGCAATACGTACTGCCGTCAACGGTCAATGCCAGCGAGCGCAAGTGCGGTGCTTTCGCTATCTGATCGAGCAATTGCGGTTCGGCGCTCTCGCAGGTAGCCCCTGCCAACATCAGTGCTGCCGAAGCCGATGCGTGTATTCGGTCGAGTGCCAGGTCCACGGAATAGATCGCTTCGTTGACTGAAATACGTGCGGTTTCTTCAAGTTTCTTGTCATGCTGATAGAACAAGATCATCAGCCCGCTGAGAACGGGCAGCAAACTGATTGCCAATGCCAGCAACAACTCTACCAAGCTGTGCCCTGCAGTTCTGCTCTTTGACATAAGTGGTCAGCCCCAAATTCACTGGGCTACCCGACATGGCTAGCCCAATGCAGAGCCTATGAATCAATGACCCTTCCTGCTGTAATCTAACGCCATGCCTTCTTTGCGAATTTGGCCACTAAGGTGTAGGACTCATTTCGGCTTGAGTGCAGCGATGACCTTTTCGGCCAGTAGGCCAGTCGAGGCGGGGTTCTGCCCGGTGATCAGCCGGCCGTCGCAAACCACGAACGGCTTCCACGGGTCATCGTCCTTGCTGTAGATGCCGCCCCTGGCAACCAGTTCGTTCTCAGTGAGAAAGGGCACCACCTTGTCCAGCTCTGCCAGTTTTTCTTCGGTGTTGGAAAACCCGGTAATCTGCCGGTCCTTGAGCAACAGGCTGTTGTCGCTGAGCTTGATGTTCAACAGCCCCACGACACCATGACAGACGGCGGCGATGATGCCATTGTTCTCGTAGATCTTGCGTGCCAGTTCCTGTAAAGGTTGGTTGTCCGGGAAGTCGTACATCACCCCGTGCCCACCGGTGTAGTAGATGGCGCAGTAATCGCCAGCCCTGACCTTGCCCGGGCTTGACGACGCGCCCAGACGGCTCATGAACGACTTGTCGTCGTACCATTGCCAGTCCAGCTCGGGGGCCATTTGCAGGCTGTGCGGGTCGACTGGCACATAGCCGCCATCGGGGCTCACGTAATCGACTTCATACCCGGCTTTCTGCACGACCTCGACAAAATGCACCGCTTCACCCAGCCACAGGCCGGTGGCCCGCTTCAGGGTCGGGTATTTGGCGGTATTGGTCAGTACTACCAGAATCTTCTTGCTCATCACCACGCTCCCTGGTTTGTCGTTGAAGGGCAATGCGTTGCTTGGCGCGGGGAAAACCTATTGAGCATAGCTCCCGTTTGCGAAGGCGCCATTCTGGTAATGGCTCTATGCTAGTGCCTGCGCGGTGCGCCTGATGTGAAGCTGTGATACGTGCAACTATTGCAGCGGCAAGCCGTCGGGCCGATGATGCGCAAACGGAATTTTTACCCAAGAGCAATGATGGAATCCCGACAGTGTTCGTAAACGACACACCGCGCAACCCTTCTGCGCAAGGCATGGAGCTCGCCACTCGGTCGTCAACGGCTCAGGGCATGGCTGAGCAGGTCACGCGGTTCGACTGGTCATACAGCGCTCTTGGGCCGCTGCCGCATTGGCAGGCCCCCCTGCGCATCGCTGTCGACATGATGGTGCTTTCGCCGTTTCCCTGCGCGGTGGTCTGGGGCGCCCAGATGACCGTGATTCACAACGATGCTTACGCGAAATTGCTCGAATGTGACGGCCACGCCTTGGGGCAGGCGTTCGACAAACTATGGGCTAAAGCCTGGAAGGCCATCGGCCCCTGGGTGTTCAACGTGCTTGAAGGTGGCTCGAACTTTGTCGAAGACCAGCCGCTAACACTAATCAACAAGCAAACGGGTGCTCAAGCCCGCTACGCCTTCAGCTACACGCCGTTACGTGATGAGCAGCATGAGGTGGTGGGGTTCCTGCACACGGTGATCGAAACCAGTGCCAGTGGCGATGCACATGCTGTATGGCGTGAGCAGGCGTTGGCGTTCGAACGCAAGATCGAGCGCGTCATGGCCGATCGTGATCACATCTGGCAGCTGTCTCGCGATGCCATGATCATCGTGACCCGCGATTTGCGCCTGCATGCGGTCAATCCGACCTGGCAGCGCGTTCTGGGCTGGACTGAAGACGAGGTGCGCGGTGAATCGGTCCTGGAGCTTGTCCATCCTGGCGACAGGGCCGAGGTGGAAGTTGCGGTCATGGAGTTCATTAACGACCGCGGGGCCGAGCAGCTCGAGACGCGCTTGCGCCATAAGGACGGGCACTATTGCATATTCTGCTGGACGGCGAGTTTCGACGGCACGCTGCTGACGGCCGTAGGCCGAGACATTTCACAGGATCATGAAGAGGCCTTGCGCCAATCCGAAACCCTGATGCGGACAACCCAGCGCCTGGATGCGGTTAGCCACCTGGCAGGCGGCATGGCCCACGAAATGAACAACCTGCTATCGGGTATCGGCGGCAGCCTGGAGCTGTTGCAGCGCCGCATGGAGCAAGGGCGCCTGGAGCACATCGACCGTTATGTGACGCTGGCCAGCGATTCTGTGCAAAGTGCCATGCGGCTCACACACCGACTGCTGGCGTTCTCCCGTCATCAGCCGTTGTCACCCAAACCGCTGGACATCAATCGCCAGCTGACCGCCATGGAGCCGCTGTTGCGTCAGGTGCTGGGGACTGAAATGCGGGTGAGTTGGGAACTGGACATAGAACCCTGGACCACCTGCCTGGATGTTGCACAGCTGGAGAATGCCCTGGTCAACCTGTTCGCCAACGCACGTGAGGCATGCCTTGGGCGTGGCCTGGTGACACTGCACACGATCAACAAGCGCCTGGATGCGCCATTCCCCGACGAGCAAGGCGTCCCGCCTGGTGATTATGTCGCCTTGTATGTCACGGACGATGGCCATGGTATGCCCGAAATGGATATGGCTCGTGCATTCGAGCCGTTCTTCACCACCAAACCCTTGGGGCATGGCGCCGGGTTGGGGCTGGCGATGGTTTATGGCTTCGTCGGCCAGTCGGGTGGCCACGTGTGGCTCGAGCCAGCGCCTGATCACGGCCTCAAGGTCTGTATGTTGTTCCCGCGTAGCCTTGAACACATCGTGCAAGCCCCCCCTCAGCCGGTACCGGCCGTGACAGGGGCCAGTGGCCAACGCGTGCTGCTGGTCGATGACGAGGTAAACCTGCGTTCGGTGATGAAGGAATACCTGCAGGAGCGTGGCTTCGTCGTGTGCGATGTGGGCGACGCGAATTCGGCGCTGGATCGCTTCCGCCACCACGGTCCTTTCGATCTGGTGATTACCGACATCGGCCTGCCGGGTGGTTTCAGTGGGCGGCAGGTCGCCAGGGCGATGCGTATGTTCAAGCCCGATCAGAGGATTCTGCTTATTACCGGGTTCAACGACCAACCGCTGGACCCGCAACTGTCCGAGACACCAGGCACGGCCTTGATGCTCAAACCGTTCGCGTTGGCCAGCCTGATGGACCAGGCCCTGCTGATGCTGAGCGATTGAACGGGTTCAGGGCTTGCCCAGCATGTTGGCAACCTGTGCCCGCAACTGCTTGAGCTCGAACGGCTTGCAGATCAGTTGCATGCCCGGCGCGAGAAACCCTTCGCGCGCTACCGCCGTCTCGGCGTAGCCAGTGATGAACAGCACCGGAAGGTGCGGGCGTAGCGTGCGGGCGATCTCGGCCAGTTGCCGGCCGTTCATGCCCGGCAGCCCGACGTCGCTGAGCAGCAGGTCGATCGCCTGCGCTGAACGCAGCAACTGCAAGGCTTCGCTGGCGTTGCTGACGCTGTGGCAGGGGTAACCCTCGTCCTGCAACGACTGGCAAAGCAGGTCGCGGACATGGGGATCATCCTCGACCACCAGCACATTCCGGCTTTTGCCTGCAGGGGATGGGTGCGGTTCGGCTGCCTGGGGGTGTGGCGTATCCAGGTGGCGTGGCAAGTAAAGGTCCACCTGGGTGCCATGGCCGAGCTCGCTGAACAGCGCTACATGGCCATTGGACTGCTTGCTGAAGCCGTAGACCATCGACAGGCCGAGGCCAATGCCCTGGCCAACCGGTTTGGTACTGAAGAAGGGCTCGAAGGCATGTTCCAGGGTGCTCTGTGACATGCCCTGGCCCTCGTCGATGAAGCGCAGGCAGGCATAATCACCGCCATCCAGCACACTGCCGGCGAACCGCTGCGTGTCTACCCTCTGGTTGCTGGCCTCTAAACGCAACAAGCCCCCGTTGGGCATGGCCTCGCAGGCGTTGATCAACAGGTTGTTCACCGCCTCTTGCAATTGCTCGTCGTCTGCCTGCACTGCCCAGAGGTCTGCGGGCAGGTCCAGTTGCAGATTTACCCGTGGGTCAAGGATGGCTTCAAGGCGCTGCGGTTGCAGGAGTGCAAGCAGGTCGATGCGCTGACTGTGCAGCGACTGCCTGGACGAAAAAGCCAGCAGGCGATGGGTAAGCACCGCGGCCCGTGACACGGCTTCCTGGCCCCTGCGCAGGATCCCTTCAAGGCCGTCACTGCGCCCGTGTTTCAGGCGCCGGTCGATCAGCTCGAAACTGCCGCCGATGCTGGTCAGCAAGTTGTTGAAGTCATGCGCCACACCGCCGGCCAGCTGGCCGATTGCCTCCATCTTGCGGGTCTGCTGCAAGGCCTGGTCGATGGCAGGTTGTTCCTCGCTACGCGCATCCAGGCGCTGTTGCAGGTCGAGCATCTGGTCGCGCGCCAAGTATTGACGGCGTCGGTTGCGCAACGCTGTCTGGGCCAGCTGCAGCAAGCTCCCATCTTCGAAAGGCAGGGCCAGCAGGCTCAGGTTGCCCTGGGCAAGCGTGGCGCTAGAAGAGGTGGCCGCAGGCGTGCACGTCAACAGCAGGATTGGCAGGTCCGACCAGGCCGGCTGTTGGTCGATATAGCCCTTCAACAGTTCGGCTGCTTCGACGTCAAGGGCCTGCTCGGCAATGATCGCCAGGGCTGCGCCCTCGATCAGGCAGGCCTGCAGCCTGGCGATATCTGGCGCGCACAGACAGTCGACACCGGCAGCCGCGAGCAACTTCGTAGCATTGCTGGCAAGCGGGTCGGGGGCCAGGATCACAGCACGTTCGTCCATCGACAACGAACTGGCCAATGCGATTCTCCTGAAACGGTCGGCAAGGTCGGTCTGTGTCCTTGCCGCCTGAAAGGGTCCGATACCTACTGGACCACAGGCGCTCTCCCAGGGTTCAACGCAATCTACAGCCCCTGTTGCAGGAAGGGATCATCCGGGTTCTGCCGCTCCAGTTCGGCCAGCAGAACCTGAACGTTCTGCAATTGGCCGGTTTCTTTCCAGTACTGGATCAGCAGCACACGCGCCCGGCGGTTGGCTGGCTGGCGGCTGAGCAGGGTTTCCAGTTGTTTCTGCGCGGCATCGGACTGATCCAGCTCATGCAGGGTGACCGCCAGGGTGTAGCGATAGTCGGCATTCTCCGGCTCCAGCTCCACCGCGCGCGACAAGGCCAGCAGGGCGTATTCGCGCTGATCATGGCGGATCAGCCACAGCCCCAGCTCGTACTGCAGGAACGCCGAGTCCGGGCGCAGCGCCAGGGCCTTGGCCAGCACCTGGCGGGATTGATCGTGATGGCCCTGGCGCTCCAGAAGGCGCGCCTGCGTGGCCAGGGCGTCGAGGCCATCCGGGGCCACCGCGAGGCTGCGCTGCAGGGCAGCGGCTGCCTGATCGTAGTCATTTTCGTGCAGGTACAGGCGCGCCAGGTGTACCTGGGCCGCGGCGTCGTCGGGTTGTTTTTCCAGGGCCTGCTGGTATTGCTCCAGCGCGATCTGCAACGGGCCGAAGTACAGGCCGATGGCATCGGGGTCGAGGCCGAGCAAGGCATCCACGGCGGCGAAGCGCACGCTCTGCTCGTCATCGTCCAGCAGAGGCCCCAGCACCAGGCTGCGCTGAGACGGCGGCAGCAGTTTGCGGATGCTGGCAATGGCTGCGCGACGCACCAGCGGGTCATCGTTTTCCAGGTCCAGGCGGGCCAGCTTGAGTGCTTGCGGCGAGGGGTAGTTGGGTAATTCGGCATACAGCGCGGCGCGGCGGATCGGCGTCAGGTCATCGCGCTGCAACTGTTGGTACAGCACCCGGGCGGCACCTGGCAGGCCGTCATGGGCCTGGCGCAGCGCCTTGCCATAGCTGTGCGGCGGCAGCACCGGCGGTGCGGGCTTGTCGTCCCGGCGCAGGAAAACGATGGCGATCGACACCAGAATCAGCAGCAGTACGGCGATCAGGTAGCTGTGGCGTCTGGGCATCGGGCGCAGCGATCCATGGCGGTGGGAAGGCAGAGCTTGGGGCAGAATGCCCTGGGCTGCAAGCCACAGGGTCGTCACCAGGCGATAAAAAAGCCCCGCAGACCAAGGCCGGCGGGGCAAACGGTTGGGGGAGTAACCAACCAAAGGAGTCGTTGAAACGGGGTGGATCAGCGCGCGCTGGCGACGGTCTCTGGCTGCCAGCCACCGCCGAGGGCCTTGTAGATCGAGACGATGCCGCGATACAGCTCGACTTCACCTTGGGCCTGAGCGTCTTCGGCGCTCAGGCGTTCGCGTTCGGCATCGAGCAGCACCAGGTAATCCACCGTGCCTTCGCGGTAACGCACCGAGGCCAGGTCGGCTGCCTTGCGGCTGGCCTCGCTCTGTCGGATCAGCGACAGCAGCCGCTGCTGAGTCTTGTCGTAGTCGCTGAAGGCGTTGGCTGACTCTTCCAGGGCCAGCAGCACCTGCTGCTCATAGTTGGCCAGGGCGCCTTCGGCGTCCGCCTTGGCGCCGCGCAGGCGGGCGCGCACGCTGCCCATGTCGAAGGCGGCCCAGGTGATGCTTGGCCCCAAGGCCCAGGCATTGGCCGCGGAGGAGCCGATCTGCGAGCCACGGGCGGCGGTAAAGCCGAGGAAGCCGCTGAGGCTCACCCGCGGGAACAGGTCGGCGGTGGCCACGCCGACATTGGCGGTGGCGGCGGCCAGTTGGCGCTCGGCGCTGCGGATATCCGGGCGGCGGCGCAGCAACTCGCCCGGGTCACCCACCGGCAAGGCCTTGGCGATGGCCGGCAAGGCCTTGGGCGACAGGTCGACGCTCAGCGCGTCCGGGCGCTGGCCGAGCAGGGTGGCGATGCGGTGCCGCGCCCGGGCCTGTTCGGCCTGCAACTGCGGCACCGTGGCCTCGACACCCGCCAGGCGGGCATCGGCACGCACGACGTCGAGATCGTTGCCAACCCCGGCGTCGCGCAGGGTCACGGTGATGCTGCGTGATTCCTGCTGGGTCTTGAGGTTGGCCATGGCGATCTTTTCGCGCAGTTGCGCCCCGCGCAGCTGGCCGTAGGCGTCAACCAGTTCGGCGATCAGGCTCACCTGCAACTGTTGCAGGTCGGCCTGGGCTGCTGCTTCCTGGGCTTCGCTGGCCTCGATCTGGCGCTGGATGCGGCCGAACAGGTCAAGCTCCCAGGCCATGTCCAGGCCCAGGTCGTAGCGCTCCTGATTGACCCGCTGGGTGGTCTGGCCGGGAATCTGGCCCTTGCCGATCTCGCTGCTGGCGCGGCTGGTAACCACTGGCAACTGGTCGTTGGCGGCGTCATCACGAATTGCCCGTGCCGACTTCAGCCGGGCGAAGGCCACGCGCAGGTCACGGTTGCCGTCCAGCGATGCTTGCACCAGCTGGTTCAGCACCGGGTCGTCGAACTGCTTCCACCACACGCTTTCGAAGCGGCTGCGGTCGAAGGCCTTGGCCTGCACATCAGTGCTGTCGAAGTGCGCGGCTTCGGTGTCCGGGGTCTTGTAGTCCGGGCCGACTGCGCAGGCCGCCAGGGCCAGCGCCAGCAGGCTCGGGGTCAGGGGTTTGAGCAGGTTCATGCGTGGTTCTCCAGCACGGGCGCGTGTTCGGCCTTGCGGGCCTGGCGACGCTCGACGAAACGGCGGATCAGGAAGAAGAACACCGGGGTCAGGAACAGCCCGAACACGGTCACGCCGATCATCCCCGAGAACACCGCCACACCCATGGCATGGCGCATTTCCGAGCCGGCACCGGAGCTGAACACCAGCGGTACCACGCCCATGATGAAGGCGATCGAAGTCATCAGGATCGGCCGCAGACGCAGGCGGCAGGCTTCCAGCACCGCAGTCAGCGGGTCGAGGCCCTTGGCTTGTTCGTCCTTGGCGAACTCGACGATCAGAATCGCGTTCTTGCACGCCAGGCCCACCAGTACGATCAGGCCGATCTGGGTGAAGATGTTGTTGTCGCCACCCGACACGATCACCCCGGTGATGGCCGACAGCAGGGTCATCGGCACGATCAGGATCACCGCCAGCGGCAGGCTCCAGCTCTCGTACTGGGCGGCCAGTACCAGGAAGGCCAGCAGCACGCACAGCGGGAACACGAACAGCGCGGTATTGCCCGAGAGGATCTGCTGGTAGGTCAGGTCGGTCCACTCGAAGGTCATGCCGTTGGGCAGCTCTTGCTTGAGCAGCTTCTCGATCGCCGCCTCGGCCTGGCCGGAGCTGTAGCCTGGGGCTGCGGCGCCGTTGATCTCGGCGGTGATGAAGCCGTTGTAGTGCATCACCCGGTCAGGCCCGGAGGTGTCGCTGACCTTGAGGAAGGTCGCCAGCGGAATCATCTCGCCGAGGTTGTTGCGCACCTTCAACTGGCCGATCTGCTCGGCATCGAGGCGGAACTGCTGCTCGGCCTGGACGTTGACCTGGTAGGTGCGGCCAAAGCGGTTGAAGTCGTTGGTGTACAGCGAGCCCAGGTAAACCTGCAGGGTGTCGAAGATGTCGGTGATCGCCACGCCGTGGGTCTTGGCCTTTTCCCGGTCGATGGCGGCATCGACCTGCGGCACGTTGACCTGGTAGCTGGTGAACAGGCCCGCCAGCTCCGGCACGTTGTGGCTCTTGGCGATGATGTTCTGGGTTTCCTTGTACAGCGCCTCGTAACCCAGGTTGCCACGGTCTTCGATCTGCAGACGGAAGCCGCCGATGGTGCCCAGGCCTTGTACCGGTGGTGGCGGGAAGATCGCGATGTAGGCGTCCTGGATGTCAGCGAACTGGGCGTTCAGCGCGGCAGCGATCGCGGCCGCCGACTGGCTCGGATCCTTGCGCTCGTCAAACGGTTTGAGTGGGGTGAACACGATGCCGCTGTTGGGGCTGTTGGTGAAACCGTTGATCGACAGGCCAGGGAAGGCCACCGAGTCGGCCACACCAGGTTGCTTCAGGGCGATTTCGCTCATGCGCTTGATCACCGCCTCGGTGCGGTCCAGGCTGGCAGCGTCAGGCAGCTGGGCGAAGGCCACCAGGTACTGCTTGTCCTGGGCCGGGACGAAACCGGTCGGCGTCGACGAGAAGCCCAGGTAGGTCAGGCCCATCAGCCCGGCGTACACGAACAGGGCGATGCCACTGCCGCGGATCACACGGCGTACGCCACCGACATAGCCATGGCTGGCGCGGTCGAAGAAGCGGTTGAACGGCGCAAACAGCCAGCCCCCCAGGAGCCTTTCCAGCAAGCGCGAGAAACGGTCCTTCGGTGCGTGGTGGTCCTTGAGCAGCACGGCAGCCAGGGCGGGCGACAAGGTCAGCGAGTTGAATGCCGAAATGACGGTGGAGATGGCGATGGTCAGCGCGAACTGCTTGTAGAACTGCCCGGTGAGGCCGGAAATGAACGCGGCAGGCACGAACACCGCGCACAGCACCAGCGCCGTGGCGATGATCGGCCCGGTCACTTCGCTCATGGCTTTTTGCGTGGCTTCCAGGGGTTTCAACCCTAGCCCTATGTTGCGCTCGACGTTCTCCACCACGACGATGGCGTCGTCCACCACGATACCGATAGCCAATACCAGGCCAAACAGCGACAGGGCGTTGAGCGAGAAGCCGAACAGGTGCATCACCGCGAAGGTGCCGATCAGCGAGACGGGTACGGCCATCAGCGGGATGATCGAGGCGCGCCAGGTCTGCAGGAACAGGATGACCACCAGCACAACCAGGATCAGCGCTTCGAACAGGGTGTGCACCACCGCTTCGATGGAGCCGCGCACGAACACGGTCGGGTCATAGACGATGCTGTAGTCCATGCCTTCCGGGAAGTCCTTCTTCAGCTCGGCCATCTTCGCCCGCACTTCGTCGGAGATTTCGATGGCGTTCGAGCCCGGGCGCTGGAAGATCGGGATGGCCACCGCCGGCTGGTTGTTCAGCAGCGAACGCAGGGCGTACTGGCTGGAGCCCAGCTCGACCCGGGCGATGTCCTTCAGGCGCGTGATTTCGCCATCGGCACCTGCGCGGATGATGATGTTCTCGAACTCTTCCTCGTTGACCAGGCGGCCCTGGGTGTTGATCGACAGCTGGAAGCTGGTCGAGCCAGGGGCGGGCGGGGCGCCCAGCTGGCCGGCGGCGACCTGGCGGTTCTGCTCGCGAATCGCAGCCACCACGTCGCTGGCGGTCAGGTTGCGCGACGCGGTCTTGTTCGGGTCGAGCCACACCCGCAGCGAGTAGTCGCCCATGCCGAACAGCTGCACGTCACCGACGCCGCCCAGGCGGGCCAGCTCATCCTTGATGTTGAGGATGGCGTAGTTGGACAGGTAGAGCATGTCGTAGCGGTTGTCCGGCGAGGTCAGGTGCACGACCATGGTCAGGTCAGGCGAAGCCTTGTCGACGGTGATACCGATCCGGGTCACTTCTTCCGGCAGCTTGGGCTGGGTGCGGGTGACGCGGTTCTGCACCTGCACCTGGGCGTTGTCCAGGTCGGTACCCAGGGCGAAGGTGATGGTCAGGGTCAGCTTGCCGTCGGCGGTGGACTGCGAGGACATGTACAGCATGTTCTCGACACCGGTGATGGCCTGCTCCAGCGGCGCGGCGACGGTTTCGCCGATGACCTTGGGGTTGGCGCCGGGGAAGTTGGCGCGCACCACCACGGTCGGCGGGACCACTTCGGGGTATTCGCTGATCGGCAGCTGGAACAGTGAGATCGAACCCGCGATCAGCAGCACCAGCGACAGCACCGCGGCGAAGATCGGCCGGGTAATGAAGAATTTCGAAAAGTTCATCGGTGTGGTCCCTTAACCGCGTGGCGCCTGGGCGCTGGCGACTTTTTCAGTGGAGCCCGCTACTTTCTGCGCCGGGTTGCTGGCCTCCAGGGCCTGGCGCTGCTGGGCGAGGGCGGCGAGGGTCTGTTCACTGGCCATCGGTGTTTCTTCCGGGGTCACCGGCGAGCCAGGGCGCACGCGCTGCAGGCCCTTGACCACAATGCGGTCGTCCTTGGCCAGGCCGCTGCGCACGATGCGCAGGCCTTCGAGCTTTGGCCCCAGTTCCACGGCGCGGTAGTCGGCCTTGTTGTCCTTGTCCATGACCAGCACGAACTTCTTGCCGAGGTCGGTGCCGACCGCTTCGTCGTTGATCAGCACGGCGTCGTACTGGGCGCTGCCGACCAGCTTCAGGCGCGCATACAGGCCTGGGGTGAACTGGCCGTCACGGTTGTCGAACACGGCGCGGCCACGGATGGTGCCGGTGCGCGGGTTGACCTGGTTGTCGACGAAGTTCATCTGGCCCAGGTGCGGGTTGCCGGTTTCGTTGGTCAGGCCCAGGTACACCGGGGTGCTCTGGCCGCGCTGGCCTTCACGCGCCAGCTGGGTGTACTTGAGGTACACGCGCTCGTCGGCGTCGAAGTAGGCGTACACCTTGTCGGTGGACACCACACTGGTCAGTGGCGTGACATCGGCGGTGACGATGTTGCCGGCGGTGAATTCGGCACGGCTGACGCGGCCGCTGATCGGCGCGGTGACGCGGGTGAAGCTGAGGTTCAGGCGGGCCAGGTCGAGCTGGGCCTGAATCGCATCGACCCCGGCGCGGGCTTCGGCAGCGGCGCTGCTGCGCGATTCGGCCAGCTCTGCGGAAATGGCGTTGCTGTCACGCAGGCGCTCGCCACGGCGGGCTTCGTTGGCGCTGCGGATGGCGGTGGCCTTGGCCTGTTGCAGCTGCGCTTCGAGGCGGCGGACTTCAGCCTGGAACGGGCGCGGGTCGATCTGGAACAGCAGGTCGCCTTTCTTCACCTGGGCGCCTTCGGTGAAACCGACCAGATCGATCTGGCCCGAGACCCGTGGGCGCACTTCGACGGTTTCCGGCGCTTCCAGGCGGCCGGTGAACTCGTCCCATTCGTTGATCGGCTGCTCGATGACCTTGGCGACGCTGACCTTGGGCGCGGCGGGAGCCTGCACGGCGTCGGGGGTGCGGCCACAAGCGCTGAGCACCACCACTGCCAGGGCAGCAAGGGGGAAGCGCAAGGGTTTGAGTGAGTGATCCATGGAGAACTCCGCCAATGTATTAGTAGTGGGCGGAGTGTGAGTGCCTTGCGCGTGACGCACGAATCGAACGCAGCGAAGGTTAATATCACGCGCAATGATATGTCTGGATCAATCATCGATGGCGGGCATGTGACGGCGCTTGCCGGCAAGCGCTCTAACAGCCGTATAGCGACTGAAAAAGGCCTCACCGTGCACACCTACCACCGCCTGCCCGGCCCCCTCGGCATCGTCCTGCTCGGCGTGCTGCAAATCCTGGTCTGGGGCGGCTCGTTCTTCCTCATGGCGGTGATGGCCGACCCGATCAGCCGTGATACCGGCTGGCCCAGCCAATGGGTCTACGGCGCGCTGTCCCTGAGCCTGATGGTCTCGGCGCTGTTGGCCCCGTTGTCCAGCCGACTGGTCGCCCGCTACGGCGGCCGCCCGCAAATGGCTGCCAGCGGCGCGGTGGTAGCGGTGGGGCTGCTGATCATGGCTGCCAGCCACACCCTCGGACTGTTTCTGCTGGTCTGGGCGGTGATCGGCATTGGCATGGCCATGGGCTTGTATGAAGCGCTGTTCGCCACCCTTGGCGGGTTGTATGGCGAAGGCGCGGGCAAGGCGATTACCGGTATCACCCTGATCGCTGGCTTCGCCTCGACGATCTCGTGGCCGACCGTGGCGCTGGCCATCGAACATTTCGGTTGGCGGGCGACGTGCGTGTGCTATGCGCTGGTGCTGATCGTGGTGGTGGCGCCGTTGTACTGGCGAGTGCTGCCTGCAGGAGGGCGGGTCGAGGTGCCGGCCAAGGCGCAGGCGCAAGGCGATGCGGTTGGCGTGGACCGCCAGCTCTACTGGTTGCTGACCAGCATGTTCGCCATCGGCGCGATCATCATGACCGCCATCGCCGTGCAGCTGGTGGCCGTGCTGCAGGGGTTGGGGCATTCGCTGCCGGTGGCCATCGGCCTGGCGGCGATGCTCGGCCCCAGCCAGGTGGCGTCGCGGGTGCTGCAGATTCTGGCGGGCAAACGGCACCCGATCTGGACGGCGCTGGCCTGGGTCAGCCTGGTGCTGGTCGGGTTGCTGATGGTGACCTTTGTGCCAGCCGCCACCGCAGTGGGCTTGCTGGTGTTCGGCTGCGGCAATGGCCTGCGGGCGATCGTGCGGGGGTTGCTGCCGCTGGCGATGATGCCGCCAGCGCAATATGTGTTGCTGATGGGACGCATGTCGCGGCCTTCGCTGATAGGGCAGGCACTCACGCCCGTGGTGGGTGGTTTTCTGTTCGAGCATTTCGGCTCGATGGGGGTGTTGCTGACGCTGTGCCTGCTGGCGCTGACCAATGTGCTGCTGGTGGTCACGGTGATGCGTAAGGTTCGTATTGGCTAGCTCAGATCGCCTGTAATCTTGCCGCCATATTAATCATGAGGGTGAAGACAGTGAGTTGCATTCATAACCTTGCAGCCATTGCCATGGCTGAGTAAGCGAGGCTGTCAGCGTTTTTGCTGGTGATGCGGGCGCGCAGAGAGCTGCTTGCATTGAATCTCGATACTGCATCATTTAGTGGTAGGAGATACAGTCTTTGTTGGTCGATATAGTGTATGGATTGGTCGTCAACTCGCATAATTTCGTAATTGTTTTCAGCGGCGATTTCATTGAATAAACCAATTCGATCTACGACGTCGTTTACCATGAGTCTTCCTTGGTAAGCGATTTTAAAAGAACCTTCCGGATTGTTGCGGCCGTAATGGTAAAAAAAGTCCTGAGAAGCCGCACCGACTGACGGTATGCCTGCTACCCGCCGAAGGTGGCTAATTTCATGCGCGATTGTCGCTGCGCGGAATGTATCCGTAAAAGAACTTATATAAAAAAATCCATCCGCGATGTGAATGTTGCCTTGGATATCGGCGCTGGATATAAAAGCTGTTAGGGTGCTGGCGCCTCCTGTTGATCGGATTATCTTCTTGTACCCTATTTCGGGCGTGGCATAGCTGGTTAGCATACTCTCCATTCTTCTCCAACTGTTTACTATGTTTGGTAGTGCGCTTCGATAGTCCGGCCCAAAGAAAGTTTCCATTATATCTGTGTGTGGTGGCTGGTCGGTTGTCACAACTTTTCTCAGTGCGGTGTGCGCTGCATCCAGTGCTTGTTTTACCGTTTCTGCTTCATCCGGAGGGAACTGTGATAGCCCATATGCCGTAATAGTCAGCATGAGGCCGTTTGAGTCTGCATAGGTGTGAGGGTTGTTTCGGACCATGCAGTAAACATTCAAACCATCCACTGTCTCAGCCGGATCGGCACTCAACCAGCGCCCGGTCCAGGGCTGGTAATACCGGTAGCCGTAGTAATACAAGCCGGTCGCATCGCGCTCCTTGCCCGAAAAGCGTACGGTCTTGTAGTCAGCCTCAACCGCGCTGCGCGCCGCCCATACCGACGTCTCCCCGTACGGGTAATATTCTTCCTGGCTGATCAGGTTGCCGCTAGCATCGAGCTCCAGGCCATGGCTGCCGATAAGGTCGCCATACTGGTAGCGCAACTGATCATTGGCAATCTCGGCCGGCTTGCCGGCCACCCAGTGCAAAACGCGCGCTTGTGCATGCCCGGCTTCACCCACGCACAGCACCTGAAGGTTTTCCTTCCCCGTCGTTCGCAGCTCCAGATTGCCCAGATAGATGACTTGCTGGCTGTTCAGCTGTTGCGTGCTGCTTTTCAGTACACGCTGACAGTGGGCATCGTAGCGGTAGTGTTCGTGATCGCCCGGGGCGCCGTCGCGCACGACGGGGGTGACTTTCTGCAGTTCTCCCCGCGGTGTCCATTCCAGTGCCTGGCCTGGCTGCAACTGGCGTTGATGGCCTGCGGCTGTAAACAGCGCATCCACTTCCTCAGGGGTGCCAGCCAAGCTACTGGTCACCCCCCGGTTGCTGCGGTTGCTGATGGTAATGTCCGTGGTGTAGCCGTTGTGGGTGGCGGGCGCACTGTGGCGGATCTGTGTCAGATTGCCTGCGGTGTCGTAGTGGTAGTGGCGGGTGTATCGGGTGTAGCTGGTGTTGTCACTGGCAAGTGGCACGAATGCGGGGGTTGATCGACTGTTCTGGCGACCGGCATTGGCCATTTCCCGCCCGCTGGCACTGACCAGTTGGTACAGGCTGTCGTAGCCGTAGAGGCTTTCTGGTTCCACCCGTTGGTTGCGCCAAATACGTGTTTGCTGAGCTTCGTCCCGGGCACTGAGCACATTGCCTACCGGTTCGTATTGGTAACGCAGGTCCTGCAGCAAGCCGGTTGCACGTTCTACTCGGATGATTGCCAGTCGTTGCGTTCGCGGCTCGTATTGGTAAGTGCATGTCACGCCGTTGCCGTGTGTCTCGCTCAGCTTTTGTCCCGCGGCCGAGTGGGCCAGCGTCGTCACCACAGGTTGCTCCGCGCTGTCCTTCACGGTCAGCCAGCTGCACGCCAGCTGCCCGTTCACGCCATACGTCACACGTTGCTGATGGTCGGCTGCATCCTGTGTGAGCAGCACATTGCCCGTGGCGTCGCTGCAAGTGACGGTGGTGTACGTTTCTGGCGCCAGCAGCGTATTCCAGGCTGCCGGATCCGCGCCGTGCCAATCGACCTGGATATCGGGGGCGGTCGCTGCTTTGGGCAAGCGGCGAGTCGTCGACAATGGCACGCCAGAAAGGGCCATGCATTCAGTGGCCATCATCCCGGCGGTATCGTAATGGTTGATGCAAAGCCCGGCGATGTTCAGGTCTTTGCCTGCAGCCGTGCTGGCCGCATAAATGAAGCGCTGCGTTGTTCGTGGGTCGCCACTGGCAACCTGCTCGGAAACGGCTAGCAGCCGACCAGGCAGGGTAGGCACCTCATAATGCCAGGTGTGGTTGACGGCTTGGCTGTGGTCCCCGGTACTGTCGCCAGTGCCGAGGATGCCACTCACGGTGAGCAGTGGCCGGCCGGCGGTGTCTTTCAGGTTGACCGAGGTGCCCGCGTCCACGCTGCGGGTGTGCAAGGCATTGCCTCGCAGATCGCAGGTGTAGATGAAGCTCGCAAGCCCCTGGTCGGCGAGGCGCGGGTCCGCGCTCTGCTTCAAGAAGCCAGAGGCAGTGAAGCGGTGACCTGTGATGCGTACCTGGGTTTCATCCAGCGGGTCAGGGTGACGGTAAAAGGCAATCTCGCGCACGGCAAGGCCACGGCTTTCGTGGGCCATTACGGTCGGGGTGTTGCGGTAGACTGCCTTTTCCATACGACCCATGGGAAAGCGACCTCGCAGGATCAGGGCGTGATTCGATGCGAGGCTAGCTTCCAGCAAATTCGTCAGTGCGTAACCTGATAAAAATGACAGGTGCCCATGGGCTCAGGGTCAGGAGGCGCTTACCGCCTGTGGTCTGTGGCGACGGTACAGCACGGTCGTGGCGGTAAACCCGCACACCGCCGCGAACATCAGCCAGTAGGCCGGCGAAGCTTTGTCGCCGGTGGCCTGTACCAACAGTGTCGAAACCGCCGGCGTGAAGCCGCCGAACAGCGCGGTGGCCAGGCTGAAGGCCAGCGAGAAGCCGACCACCCGCACGTTGGCCGGCATCACCTCGGTCAGCGCCGCGACCATGGCGCCGTTGTACATCCCGAAGAAGAACGAGAAGTACAGCAACACCGCAAGCAGGCGCTCGAAGCTAGGGGCCTCGGCCAGCCAGTGCATGGCCGGGTAGGCGGTCAGCACGCACAGCAGCGAAATCGCCAACAACTGCGGGCGCCGGCCGATGCGGTCGGAGAGGGCGCCACCGATGGGCAGCCAGATGAAGTTGCTGACGCCCACCAGCAGGGTCACCACCAGGCTGTCGGTGGTACTCAGTTGCAGTACGGTCTTGCCGAAGGTCGGGGTGTAGACTGTGATCAGGTAGAACGTGGTGGTGGTCATCGCCGCCAGCAGGCCGCCGGCCAGCACCGTGCGCCAGTTGTCGCACATCGAACGGAACACCTCGGCCGCGCCCGGGTGATGCGCGCGCGCCTTGAACGCTTCGGTCTCCTGCAGTGAGCGGCGGATGACGAAGATGAACGGGATGATCACGCAGCCGACGAAGAACGGGATACGCCAGCCCCAGCTGGCCACTTCATGGGTATCCATGCAGGCATTGAGCGTATAGCCCAGTGCCGCCGCCACGACGATAGCCACCTGCTGGCTTGCCGATTGCCAGCTGGTGTAGAAGCCGGTACGCCCCGGCGTGGCGATTTCCGAGAGGTAGACGGAAACACCCCCCAGCTCGGCGCCAGCGGAAAAGCCCTGCAACAGCCGCCCCAGCAGCACCAGCAGCGGGGCGAGGAGGCCGATGCTGGCGTAACCCGGTACCAGCGCAATCAGCACGGTGCCAGCGGCCATGATCGACAGCGTCACGATCAGCCCTTTGCGCCGGCCGACCTTGTCGATGTAGGCGCCTAGCACGATGGCGCCCAGCGGGCGCATCAGGAAGCCCGAGCCGAACACCGCGAAGGTCATCATCAACGAGGCGAACTCGCTGCTTGCCGGGAAGAACGTCTGGGAGATGTAGGTGGCATAGAAACCGAACAGGAAGAAATCGAACTGTTCGAGGAAGTTGCCGCTGGTGACCCGCAGGATGGCGCCCCTGGTCTGTGTTGTTGTTTTCATCATGGCTACCGTTTTGCTCGCTTTTGTTGTTTTGGGATGTTCAATCGCTGCCGGCATTGATCGGATTGGGCTGACGTTTCTCGATGGCGTGCTTGAGCAGCGCAGCGCTGCGGAAGATGCCGTGGGCGAATTTGCCGTAGGGCATGGTCAGGAAGAACGCCATCACCAGCCCCAGGTGCAGGGCCAGCAGCAGGCCAAGGGCACTGGTTTCGCGAAACGCCAGCAGGGCCAGGCCGCTGGCGCTGACCAGCAACAGCAGGGCGATGAAACCGCGGTCCATGGGCTTTTGCTCGGCGTCGCCGTGGGCGGGGTTGCGCTGCAGGTTCAGGCACAGCAGCCCGGCAGGGCCGACCAGCAGGCCCAGGCCTCCGGCGATGCCGAGCATGACCGGCAGGCTCAGCACCGGGTAGGGCGCCGCCAGGCCCATCAGGTAGTGGTAGAGCGTCGCGCTGGCGGTGGCCGCCAGGCACAGCAGGAAGCCGTAGAAGGTCAGGTGATGGAAGCGCCGCCGCCACAGGGTGAAGCGATCATCGGCGTTGTTGCAGCCTTCGCCGTGGCCACCGTCCAGGTACTTGAGCGTGGCCACGCTGGCTGTCGCTTCCACTGCTGCGGCGGTTTTCAGCCCGGCGGCGGCCGCAGGTGGCGAAACGTCGCGCCAGAACCGGCGTACGCCCAGGCCCAAGGCGATGACTGCAAAGCCGAACACCGCGCCAAACATCAGCGCCAGGGTGTTGTGCGCAAAGATGCCGTAGAAGTTGCCCCCAGGCATGGGCCTGAACAGGTTGCCCATGGCCAGCAGGCTCAGGCACAGGAACAGCACCAGGGCGAAGCCGCTGGCCAGTGCCAGGGTCAGGCCGTTGCGCTGGTACAGACGGCCCAGGGCACGGGGCCAGGCGTATTCGACGTAGGTGTCGAGGCGTACCTTGGCCATGGCCTTGGGCACGTTGACCTCGAACGCGTGGGGCGCGGCGTACTGGCAGGCGTGCAGGCAGGCGCCGCAGTTGTGGCAGAGGTTGGCCAGGTAGTGGATGTCGGCCTGGGCGAATTCCAGGCGCCGGGTCATCGCCGGAAACACCGCGCAGAAACCTTCACAGTAGCGGCAGGCATTGCAGATGCTCATCTGCCGCTGCACTTCGCTTTCGTGCACGTTCAGCACCGGGATCAGTTCGCTTTTTTGTGCCTGCGGATCAAACAGCTGCATGGCGTGCCTCCTGGTTGTCGACAAAGCCTGCGCTGGCGGCCGCCTGGACACCGGCGATACGGCCGAACGCCGTGCCGATGGCCATGCCGATGCCGGCGGTGTAGCCCTTGCCCAGTACGTTACCGGCCATCATTTCTCCTGCGACGAAAAGGTTGGGGCTGGGCTTGCCGGCGAAATGCACGGCGGCGCTTTCGTCGGTCGCCAGGCCCAGGTAGGTGAACGTGACGCCTGGCTTGAGCGGGTAGGCGTAAAACGGTGGTTTGACCAGCGGGCGAGCCCAGTGGGTCTTGGCCGGGGCCAGGCCTGTGGTGTGGCAGTCGTCGAGCGCGGTATGGTCGAAGGTGCCGACCTGGCAGGCATTGTTGAACGCCTCGATGGTCTGGCAAAACTGCGCTTCTGGCAGGCCCAGCTTGTGTGCCAGTTCAGTCAGGGAATTGGCCGTGGTACCCGGAAATACCGGTGGCATGAAGCGGCCGATGGCCTGCTGGTCGATGATCGAATAGGCCTGCTGACCCGGTTGGCCAGCCACCAGGCGGCCCCAGATGGCATATCGCTTGGGCCAGAAGTCTTCGCCTTCGTCATAGAAACGCTCGCCGTCGCGGTTGACCACCACGCCCAGTGACACGCAGTCGATGCGGGTGCAGATACCGCCGTCATACAGCGGTGCGCGGGCGTCGATGGCGACCATGTGCGCCTGGGTCGGGTCGCCGATGATATCGGCGCCAAGTTCGCCCATGCGCTTGAGCAGGATGCCGGTGTTGAAGCGTGTGCCGCGGATCAGGAAGTTGTCCGACGGCCATTCGCCACGGGCATTCTGGCCCCAGGCTTCGCGCAACCACTCACGGTTGGACTCGAAGCCGCCCGCCGCCAGCACGCAGGTCTTGGCTTCGATACGTTCGGCAGGCAGCTGCCGGCCCTCGACTTCGCGGGCGGGCAGGTGAGCGGCGACGAACCTGCCGCCCTGCAGTTCGATATCGTTGACCTGGGCGTTGTAGCGCACCTGCACGCCGAGCCGTTCGGCACTGCGGAAGTAGGCGTTCACCAACGCCTTGCCGCCGCCCATGAAAAACGCGTTGGTCCGCGCTACATGCAGGGCGCCGGACAGCGGCGGCTGAAAATGCACGCCATGGCTGCGCATCCAGTCACGGCAGCTGGAGGAGGCGCGGATGGCAATGCGCGCGAGTTTTTCGTTGGTCAGGCCGCCGGTGACCTTGAGCAGGTCCTGCCAGTACTCCTCTTCGGGGTAGGCGTCGACCAGCACATCCTGGGGCGCGTCGTGCATGCAGCGCAGGTTGCGGGTGTGCTGCGAGTTGCCGCCACGCCAGGCCTTGGGCGCGGCCTCCAGCAGCATGACGCTGGCGCCGGCCTCACGGGCCATCAGCGCGGCGCAGAGGGCGGCGTTGCCACCACCAATTACAAGAACATCGATCATTTTCGCTCCTCGGTCGCAAGGAGGCATGAACGTAGGGCCCCTTGCGAGTGAGGAGAAAGTAGGGCGATCGGCCAAGTGTCGAAAGGCGGGCTACGGCATGGGGTGTTCAGTTTTTCTAAAGGCTGGCCTCTTCGATCCAGGTCGCCCCGGGCCATTGCCGCTGGCTGACCAGCTGGTGCGCAACGTCGATGATTACGCGCCGGGCGGCCAGCGCGGCAGGTGACAGCTCATCGTCCGCCAGGGTTGCCAGCAGGTTGCGCCGGCCGACGTGGGCGTCGCTGATCTGCGCGACCCGCAGCCCGCTTTCACCACTGAGCGCAGCGGCGGCGCCCGGCTGGATGGTGGCGGCGTGGCCGGCGCGCACGGCGTTCATCAGGACGGCCAGGCCATCGACTTCCATGATGATGTTCGGCACCAGGCCGGAGCGTTCGAACGCCGTCATCAGGGTCGAGCGCAGGCCGTGCTGGGCGCTGGGCATGACCAGCGGCAGCTGGCCCAGGTCGGCCAGTTGCACGCTGCTTTCGGGCGCGCGGGGCAGCTGTGGCGGGCTGATGACGAACAGCCGCTCATCCAGTAGCGGCGTCACGCTCCAGCGTTTGCCGCCTTCGAGCTGGAACAGGATGGCAAGGTCGATTTGCCGGGCGTTGAGCTGCGCGGCCAGGTGCCCGGAGAGCATTTCCACCAGGTGCAGCTGGATATCGGGGTAGCGCTCGCGCATGGCATTGATCAGCGGCAGCGCCAGCACGGTCGCGGTGGTGGGCGGCAAGCCGACGGTCACGTAGCCGCTCATGCGCCCGCGGTGGGCGGCCAGGATGGCGTTTTCGGCCTGGCGCAGGCTGAGCTGGGCATGGTGCAGGAACGCCATGCCGGCGCTGGTTGGCGTGACACCTGTGCTGCTGCGGTTGAGCAGACGGGTACACAGCTCGCTTTCGAGCTTGGCGATCTGTTGGCTCAGGGCGGAGACGCCAACCTCCAGTTCGAGCGCGGCGCGGCCAAGGCTGCCGTGTTCGATGATTTTGACGAAGTAGCGCAGTTGCCTGAGTTCCAAGGGGGGCTCCTGACGATGGCAGAGGAGGTGATGGCTGATCGAGTAGTCTAACCTGCCTGCTGCGTCAGGCCTGCGTTCGGTGCTCTCAACTCGCAATCGCCGTGACGCGTCATGCACTTTCGCGGGTAATCAATTCGCATTGCAGCAAGTTCAGGCGTTCGACTTCGCCCTCATGTTCCACGCATCCCAAATGCTGCAATACCCGCATGGCTGCCAATTCGCCAATTAGCCGCGACGGTGGCCGCAACGTGGTCAGGCTGGGCAACAGCATCTCGGCGAACGGGTAGTCGCCAAAACCGACGATGGCCATGTCCTCGGGCAAGCGCAGCCCGGCACGCTGGCCGGCAAGGAGGGCGCCGGCGGCCAGGTTGTCGTTGGCGAAGATGATCGCCTCAGGGCGAGGGTCCCGGCGGATCAACGCCTGCATGGCCTGTTTGCCGGCCTCGAACGGGGCGCAGTCAGCCGAAGGCACGAACACCCAGGGCTCAAGCCCAGCTTCACGCAATGCTTCGATGTAGCCATCGCGCCGCTCCAGCGCGCTGAAGTCGCCTGCCGCGCTGTTCTGCACAAAGGCGATGCGTCGATGGCCCTTGCCCAGCAGATAGCGGCACGCCTGCACACCCACCTGGTGATGGAGGAAGCCAACCTGCAACGGGGAGCGTTCCGGGCGATAGTCCCAGATTTCCACCACCGGTACATCGGCCTCGCGCAGCATCTTCTCGGTGGCCGGGCTGTGGAAATGGCTGGTCACCACCAACGCTGCCGGCGACCAGCCGAGAAAGGCCCGCACGGCGCTTTCTTCCTGGGCCTCGCTGAAATAACTGGACGCCAGCAACAGCTGGTAGCCATGCCGGCTCAAGGTGTCGCTGAAGGCCTGGATGGTCTGGGCGAAAATCGGCCCGGAGATGTTCGGAATGACCATGCCGACGATACGGCCACGGGCAGAGGCCAGGCCTCCCGCCACCAGGTTCGGCACATAACCTAGTGCTTGTACCGCTGCTTCGATGCGTTCGCGCAGGGGTGGGGACACCTGCTCGGGCTGGTTGAAGTAGCGCGACACGCTGATGGCCGACACGTCGGCGGACCGCGCCACTTCAGCGAGCGTGACACGGCCCGCGCCACGGCGCTTGCGGGTGGGTTCCTTGGCTTGGCTCACAGGCTGGCCTCGTTGGGAGATGTGGCGATGTTAGCGCTAACGAGCCCCAGCCTGACAAATAGCTTTATGGAATATAAATCGTATTTTTTAGTATTTGACCTGCTAATCCTGAGCCTCTGATACTTGCTGATGTTAGCGCTAACAAGCGCTGCTGTTGGCAAGCGCCTGCCACTCGCACGAGCGAGACCAGACACCCACAGCATCACCCGTGTCGGCCCCGTGCGGGCCATGGTCTGGTCTTTGAAGGCAGTCGCATCATGCACAAACACCGCAAGGCATTCCCGTTCAAGCAACGTCAACCGCTGGCTGCCGCTGTACTGCTGGCCGCCATCGGCCAATCCACGCAAGCGGCCGAACCAACGCCGCAGGCCACGTCGCTGGACGCGGTGACCGTGACCGCCACCCGCCGCGAGTCGACCTTGCAGGAGGTGCCGGTGGCCGTTTCGGTGATCGACGGCGAACAACTCGAACGTGACAATCGCAACAATGTCGCCAGCATCGTCCAGCAGGTGCCGACCCTCAATTACCGCGCCGGTGCGTCGAACAAGGACACGTCGTTGTTCATCCGCGGCGTGGGCACCATATCCACCTCGCCCGGCGTCGAGCCGACCGTGGCTACCGTGGTCGATGGCGTGGTGTTCGGCCGCCCCGGTCAGTCCACCCTCGACCTGCTCGACCTGGAGCGTATCGAAGTGCTGCGCGGCCCCCAGGGTACGCTGTTTGGCAAGAATGCTTCCGCTGGCGTGCTGAACGTGGTCAGCAAGGCCATCCCCGAGCAGACCCAAGGCTATGTGGATTACTCGCACTTCGGCGGTGGCGACGAAAACCGCCTGCGCTTCGGCATCGGTGGCCGTCTCAACGAGCAGCTCAAAGGCTCGCTGAGTACCTTGTGGGGTGACTACGATGGCAACGTCGAGAACGTCGCCAATGGCCACGACGTCAATGGCTACGAACGCAAGGGCGCCCGCGGCAAGCTGGAATTCGAGCCCAGTGACGACCTGCGCCTGACGCTGATCGCCGACTACATGAAAGGTGAGGACAGCTTGCCCAGCGGGGTGATCACCAGCGCCAGCACAGCCATCACCAACCAGCTGCGCCCGGTTGTGCCCAGCGCCCACAACCGCGACATCAACAGTGACTTCAAGACCCACGTCGAAGACGAGAACCAGGGCCTGTCGGCACAGCTCGACTGGCAGCTGGGCGACTACACGCTGACGTCCATCAGCGCCTGGCGCGGCTGGGACAACACCCAGTACCAGGATGGCGACCGCCGCGCCTTGCTGCCGGTCACGGCCTCCCACGACAAGGGTACCGTGGACTATGACCAGTACAGCCAGGAGTTTCGCCTGACGTCGCCCAAGGGGCAATTCAATGAGTACGTGCTGGGCGCCTTCTACATGCACGGCACCTCCAACGAGACGTATCAGCGGCTCTCGGTCAACGGCGGGGTGGCGAACACGGGCAGGGCGGACTACTCGACCAGCAACGACAGCGTCGCGCTGTTTGGTGAAAACACCTTCAACTTCACCGAGGATTTCCGTGCGATCTTCGGCTTGCGCTGGACCCACGACGACCTTGAGTACGACCACCGTCGCGTGTCGACTTCCGCCACGGCGGTCACCGGCATCCAGCCGTCGACCGCCAGTTCCGGCTCGGTGGACGAGGACGGCTGGAGTGGCCGCACCGGCCTGCAGTACGACTTCAACGACAACCTCACCGGCTACGTAACCTATTCGCGTGGCTATAAAGGCCCGGCCTACAACGTGTTCTTCAACATGCAGCCGCGTGATACCGGCGCGCTCAAGCCGGAAACATCCGACGCCTACGAGGTCGGCCTCAAAGGCACCGCACTGGATAACCGGCTGATGGCCAACCTGGCGGTGTTCCACACCGATTACGATAACTACCAGGCCAACTTCTTCGACACCGTGGCCAACCAGGTGGTGACCCGCCTGGTCAACGCCGGCAAGGTCAAGACCCAAGGCGTCGAACTCGATGCCAGCTTCCAGGCTACCCGTCAGCTCAAGTTTTCCGCCGCTGCGGCCTACACCAAGGCGCGGGTCGATCATTTCAACTGCCCGGTCGGGGCGGCAGCCAATTGCAACATCGACGGCGGCCGTCTGCCGTTCACCCCGGACTGGAAGACCTATGTGCGCGCCGATTACGTGATCCCGCTGGATAACGGCCTGGATGTGGAACTGGCCAGCGACTACAGCTGGCAGGACTCGGTGCAGTTCAGCCTCGACCAGAACCCCGACACCGTGCAAGGCGCTTATGGCATCTGGAACGCCAGTATCGCCCTGGCCGATTACAACGACGGCTGGCGCGTGGCGTTGCTGGGCAAGAACCTGGGTGACAAGTCCTACGCGCAGATGCTGGCCAGTGGCGGTGACTATATCTACCGGGCTGTGCCGCGTGATGACGGGCGTTATTTCGGCGTTCAGCTGCGCAAGGATTTCTGACTGTGCGAGCACTGCAAGGAGACAGAGCATGAGTCGTCAAATGAGCCTGGGTGCCTTCCTCATGGCCACCGGGCACCATGTCGCCGCCTGGCGTCACCCGGACGTGCCCGCCGACCCGCTGGACTTCGCCAGCTACCGGCGTACCGCGCAAATCGCCGAAGCTGCCTGTTTCGATGCGCTGTTCGTCGCTGACAGCGTCGCCGCCCCCAGCGATGCACTGGCCAGCCACAGCGCCCGGTCGGTGTATTTCGAACCGCTGACCCTGCTGTCGGCGCTGAGCGTGGTGACCGAGCGCATTGGCCTGATCGCCACGGCCACCACCAGTTACAACGAGCCATACCATGTGGCGCGCAAGTACGCCTCGCTCGATCATCTCTCGGGCGGCCGTGCCGGCTGGAACCTGGTCACCTCCGACGCCGCAGCCGAGGCCGGCAACTTCGGCCGCGATGCGCATATTCCCCATGCCGAGCGTTACGCCCGGGCTCGCGAGTTCCAGCAGGTGGTGCAGGGCCTATGGGACAGCTGGGCCGATGACGCCTTCGTCCGTGACAAGGCCAGCGGCCAGTTTCACCGGCCGCAGGCCGTGCGTAGCATCGACCACGCCGGTGCGCATTTTCGTGTGCGCGGTCCTCTGAACGTGGCCCGCTCGCCCCAGGGCCGACCGGTGCTGGTCCAGGCCGGGTCTTCCGAAGCCGGCCGCGAACTGGCGGCCGAAAGCGCCGAGGTGGTGTTCACCGCGCAACCCAGCCTGGCGCGCGCCCAGGCGTTCTACGCCGACCTCAAGGGGCGCCTGGGCCGCTATGGGCGTAGCGAGGAGGCGCTAAAAATCATGCCGGGCGTGTTCGTCGTGGTCGGCCGCAGTGCCGTTGAGGCCCAGGCCAAGTACCAGCAGTTTCAGGACCTGGTCGATCCCCGTGTGGGCGTTGCCTTGCTTGGCCGCATGCTCGGCAACTTCGACCTGTCCGGCTACCCGCTGGACGGCCCGCTGCCGGAGCTGCCGCTGACCGAGGATGGCCAGCGCAGCCGCCAGCAATTGCTGACCGAACTGGCGGGGCAGGAGCAGTTGACCCTCGCCGAGCTGGGCCGACGTATCGCTGGCGGGCGAGGGCACTACAGCCTGATCGGTACGCCGACGCAGATCGCCGATGCGCTGCAGGCCTGGTTCGAAAACCGCGCGGCCGACGGCTTCAATGTGCTGGTGCCGCACCTGCCGCAGGGGCTCGAAGACTTCGCCAGCCTGGTGGTCCCTGAGTTGCAGCGCCGGGGCCTGTTCCGCCGCCAGTATCAGGGCCGCACCCTGCGCGAGCACCTGGGCCTGCAGCGGCCCGCCAACCCCTATTTTGCCGAGTGAGGTCAACCATGAGCTACATTGCCAACCCTGAGCGCTACGCGCGCATTCCGTACCGCCGCGTCGGCCGCAGCGGCCTGGTGTTGTCGGCCCTGTCCCTGGGCCTGTGGCACAACTTCGGTGATGCGACGCCGATCGACACCCAGCGCGCCTTGCTGCGCACGGCCTTCGATGCCGGCATCACCCATTTCGACCTGGCCAACAATTACGGCCCGCCCTATGGCAGCGCCGAGCGCAACTTCGGCCGCCTTCTGCGTGAAGACCTGCGCAGCTACCGGGACGAGCTGATCATCTCCAGCAAAGCCGGCTGGGATATGTGGCCTGGGCCGTACGGCCAAGGTGGCAGTTCGCGCAAGTATCTGCTTGCCAGCCTTGACCAGAGCCTCAAGCGCCTGGGGCTGGACTACGTGGACATCTTCTACTCGCACCGCTTCGATGCCGACACCCCGCTGGAGGAAACCGCGATCGCCCTGGCCGATATCGTGCGCCAGGGCAAGGCGCTGTACATCGGGATTTCTTCCTATTCCGCCGGCAAGACCCGCGAGATCGCCGCGCTGCTGGCCGAGTTGAAGGTGCCGCTGCTGATTCACCAGCCCTCGTACAACCTGTTCAACCGCTGGATCGAGCACGACCTGCTGGACACCACCGACGCGTTGGGAGCCGGTGTCATCGTGTTCACGGCCCTGGCCCAGGGGTTGCTCAGTGACAAGTACCTGGACGGCATCCCGGCTGATGCACGGGTCAATCGCCCCGGTGGCGGCTCGCTGCAGCCGCACCATCTGTCCGAGGCCAACCTGGCCCGCGCCCGTGCGCTCAACGCAATTGCCCGCCGTCGCGGCCAGAGCCTGGCGCAACTGGCGCTGGCCTGGACCCTGCGCGATCCGCGGGTGAGCTCGGCACTGATCGGTGCCAGCCGGCCCGAGCAGATCATCGAGAATGTCGCGGCACTCGACAATCTGGCATTCAGCCCTGAAGAACTCGCCGAAATCGACCGTCATGCCGTTGAAGGTGGGATCAACCTGTGGGAAAAGCCCTCGACCGACTGGAAGGAATGAGCCATGCGCGTACTACGCTTTGCCACGCTTGTACTGCTGGCGCTGGCGGGGGCCGTTCATGCGGCGGACCCTGCCACACTGCGCATCGGCTACCAGAAGGGCTCGATCAGCCTGGTGCTGGCCAAGCAGCACCGACTGCTGGAACAGCGTTTCGCCAATACGCGTGTGGAGTGGATCGAATTTCCCGCCGGGCCACAGATGCTCGAGGCGCTGAACATTGGCAGCCTCGATGTAGGTGCCACCGGGGACATCCCGCCGATCTTCGCCCAGGCAGCGGGCGCAGACCTGTTGTACATCGGCGCCGAACCGGCCAAGCCGAAGGCCGAAGTCATTCTGGTGCCCAAAGGCAGCCCGATCACTGCGGTGGCTCAGCTCAAAGGCAGGCGTGTCGCGCTGCAGAAGGGCTCCAGTGCCCACAACCTGCTGCTACGCAGCCTGGCCAGCGTGGGCTTGAGCATGCGCGACGTGCAACCGGTGTACCTGGCACCCGCTGACGCCAGGGCGGCCTTCGAGCGTGGCAGCGTCGACGCTTGGGCGATCTGGGACCCGTACTATTCGGCCATCGATCTGGAAGGCAAGGCGCGGCTGCTGGCGGACGGCGAGGGGCTGGGGTTGATCGGGCCGTTCATGCTGGGGGCGCGTGGCTATGTCGAAGCCAATGGCGATTTCATCAAGCGCCTGCTGGCGCAAATCTCCGAAGCGGAGTCTCTGACGCGCTCTGACGAGGCGGGCAGCGTCCGTGTACTGGCGCAGTTCATGGGGGTGCCTGAGGAAGTGGTGCGGCGCAGTTTCAGCCATCGGCCGGCATCGCCGTTGATCCCGGTAAGTGACGAAATCGTCGCCGCGCAACAGCGCACGGCGCAGCTGTTCTTCGAGAACCGGGTGTTGCCCAAGCGGGTCGACATTGCCGGTGCGGTCTGGCACCAGGATTGAAGCCTGTTGCGGCCCTGTCCTTGGCAAGTCGGCTTGCTGGCGACAGGGCCGGTTCTGGCCGAAGGTCAGCCTTGGGCAAACTGCAACAGCCTGTCGCCATCCAGTCGATAGCGCACCCACTCATCCTGTGGCTCGGCGCCCAGCGACTTGTAGAAGCCTATCGCTGGCTCGTTCCAGTCCAGCACGCTCCACTCGAAGCGCCCGCACCCTTTGGCCACGGCTTCGCGAGCGATGTGCCGCAGCACATCCCGACCTGCGCCGCCGCCACGCTGCTCAGGGGTGATATACAGGTCTTCCAGGTAGATGCCGTTGCGGCCCAGCCAGGTCGAGTAGCTGTAGAAGTACACGGCAAAGCCGATGGCCTTGCCATCACGCTCGCAGATCAGGCTGTGCACGGTGCTGCCGTCATCGAACAGGCTGTGCTCGATATCGGCCAGGGTAGCAACCACTTCGTGACGGGCGCGCTCGTACTCGGCCAGCTCGGTGACGTAGGCGAGAATTTGCGCGGCATCGGCGCGAACGGCAGGGCGGATGGTCAGGCTCATGCAGGGGCTTCCTTGTTCTTGGCTGAGGGTGCGCTGGTGAACGGTACAGTGATGTGTATCTGCATAATTTAATGCAACTGTAGCGGTCGCAGGGCAGGGTGACTCCGTTAGTGTGACAGCACCTGCAACAATTCTGGAATGCCTGCCATGCTTGCCTCTGCCGACCTGCTGACCGCCTTCGTGCTGTTTGCCTTCGTTTCCTCGATCACCCCGGGGCCTAACAACACCATGCTGCTGGCCTCGGGCGTGAACTTCGGTGTGCGCCGTTCGATCCCGCATGCCATCGGTATCAGCGTCGGTTTCATGGTCATGGTGCTGGCGGTGGGCCTGGGCCTTGGTGAGGTGTTCAAGGCCTGGCCGGTGCTGTACAGCGTGTTGCGCTATACCGGTGCGGCCTACTTGCTCTACCTGGCCTGGAAGATCGCCACCTCAGGGCCGCTCGGCGCTGACTCGCCGAGCGCGCGCAAGCCGTTGGGGTTCTGGGGCGCTGCGGCATTCCAGTGGGTCAACCCCAAGGCCTGGGTGATGGCGGTAGGGGCGATCACCACCTACACGCCGGCCCAGGGCTATGTGATGAATGTAGTGGTCATCGCCGCGCTGTTCGCCCTGGTCAACCTGCCCAGCGTCGGCGTCTGGGTGATGTTTGGCAGCGCCTTGCGCAACCTGCTGCAGAACCCGCGCTGGCTGATGCTGTTCAATGTCCTGATGGCCGTGCTGCTGGTGATTTCACTCTACCCGCTGCTGTTTGTAGAATCGGCGTTTTCATGAACCCATGAGTACAGCAAGCCGATGCAGTTGATTCCCTGGTCCTTTGACAGCTCCGAAGGCTTCACCCTACGTGGCTGGCGCTCGCCAGCCAGCGGCAAGCCGTTGCTGCACTTTTTGCACGGTAACGGCTTCTGCTGCCTGGCCTACCAACCGTTGCTGCTGAGCCTGAGTGAACATTTCGATCTGTGGCTCTGCGATGTCCAGGGCCATGGTGACAGTGACCATGGCGGTGCATTCCGCGGCTGGAACCGTACCGCCGCGCTAGCGCTGGCGGCCTTCGAGGCCGGCCGTGGGGAATATGGCGAGGTTCCCCGCTACGCCGTGGGGCACAGCTTCGGTGGCGTGCTGACCGGGTTGATGCTGGCCAGCCAGCCGGGCTTGTTTGCCCGTGCCGTACTGCTCGACCCGGTGCTGTTCAGCCGGCGCATGATCGGCGTGATGGGCGCGGCTGCGCTGGTCGGCCTGCACCGCCGGCATGCCCTGGCGCGCAAGGCCGCCAGCCGGCGCAGCCATTGGCCGGACCGTGAGGCGGCGCGGGCATCGCTGCACGGGCGTGGCATCTTCAAGGGCTGGACCGACGCTGCGCTGCAGGCATATGTCGAGCATGCGATCGGTGAGTGCGGCGAAGGCGTGGTGCTCAAGTGCCGGCCCAGCCGCGAAGTGGAAATTTTCAGCTCGTTCCCGTCGCGCATGTGGGCGCATCTGTCTTCCATCCAGGTGCCCACGCGGGTGCTCTATGGCGAGCACACCTATCCCTTCGTGCCGCACTCGGTGCAGCGCCTGGCCAGCCTCAATCCTGCGGTGAACGCCGTTCAGGTCCCCGGAGGGCACTGCTTCATGCAGGAAGATCCGGCGATGGCCGCGCAACAGGTGCTCGATTACCTGCAAGCCTGAGTGGTTGTTCCATTTATGGAACGATCAGTGCCATATCAGCCGGCTACCGGCTGATTGGGCTCATTGGTAAGGTTAACCCAGCTTAGAGAGGAGACTTCTCATGAAAAAGATTCTGGGTATCCACCGCAGCCCGCATGCCCATTGGGTGGGCGATGGCTTCCCCGTGCGCAGCCTGTTCACCTACGACAACCTGGCCAGCAAGATCAGCCCGTTCCTGTTGCTGGACTATGCTGGCCCCTACGACTTTGCCTCGACCACTGACCGTCGCGGTGTTGGCCAGCATCCGCACCGTGGGTTCGAAACCGTGACCATCGTCTATCAGGGCGAGCTGGAACACCGCGATTCGACCGGTGCCGGCGGGCTGATCGGCCCGGGTGACGTGCAGTGGATGACCGCTGCCAACGGCATCATTCACGAAGAGTTCCATTCGCCGGCCTTTGCCCGCAGTGGCGGTTCGCTGGAGATGGTGCAGCTGTGGGTCAACTTGCCGGCGCGTGACAAGCGCGCACCGGCCGGGTACCAGACGCTGCTGGCGGCGGACATACCGGTGGTGCAACTGGAGGGCGACGCCGGCAACCTGCGGGTGATCGCCGGTGCCTATCAGGGCCACGCAGGCCCGGCGCGGACGTTTACCCCGATGGATGTGTGGGACATGCGCCTGAAGGCGGGGGCCAGCCTGCAGTTGCCGGTTGCCGACGGCCACAATGCGGCACTGGTGGTGCTGCGCGGTAGCGTGCGGGTCAACGGCGAGCACGAAGCCGGCCCGGCCAGCCTGGTGCTGCTGGAGCGCGGTGGCGAGGATGTGGCGATCGAGGCGCTTGAAGGCAGCAGCCTGTTGTTGCTCAGCGGTGAGCCGATCGATGAGCCGATCGTAGGCTATGGCCCGTTCGTGATGAACAGCCAGGCGGAGATTGCCGAGTCGTTCGATGACTTCCACGCCGGGCGCTTTGGGCAGATGGCGGGCGAGGGGGCTGGCCTGGATCACTGACGGCCTGTAGCGGCTTCTTCGCGCCGAAACGCCGCGAAGAGGCCGCTACAATCCCTGCAAAACTTGGCATGATGTAGCGATGCATCTCTCTCACTTGCACGCTGTGCACCGTTCACTCACCGCTTCAGGCCAGCACATTGTGTGGCTGCGCTACCCCACGCCCTACCACTGGCCTTCGACCCAGGCCTTCCTGGCCGCCCGCTGCATTCCCGGCATCGAAACCTTCAGCAATGGCACCTATTGCCGCAGTCTGTCCGTTGCTGGCAAGCACGCTGTACTTGAAGCCAGGCCCGCCAGCGGCAATCGCCTGACGCCCAACTGGCCGAACGCGCCAAGGCCTGGCGCCCCTGGCGCGCGTATGCCGCACAGCATCTGTGGGCGTTTTTGGCGGACCGATAGGCGTGCGCCGCGACCGCCTGTCGCGAAGTGCCAGCATTCGATCGAACAGCCCAGGCCTCCCGTCGTTCTTCCACTAAGGTGCTAAAGGATTCTCCGCACGATCATTGCCCCGGCGCATGGACGGCCGCTTGGGCATGCGCAATATCAATTTGCACCTTGCCTGCCATAGGCGTACTCACACACAACAGGCCATCCAGTACAGAGAGGGTCGTACCATGTCGTTGATAGGAGTTTCGATGCTGGAAATGCGGCAGATCATCGAGCAGGCCTGCCTGCCCGACCGCTGCGAAGTCAGCTGCCCGGACGGCACCACCCTGACCATCCGCCTGGGTCAGGGGCAAAGCCTGGAGGAGGGCGTGACCCTCTCCGGGGTCTCACTGCAGAGCTTGAACAGTTGCCGCGACCTGGTGAACCTGGTCGGCCAGCTGCACACCCTGCGAGACAGCCACCCGGCGGCACTCAGGGCCATCGCCTGAGCAACCGTTGTGCGCCGGTCAGCCGAGGCTGGCCGGACGCACGTATTCCGGCATCAGGCCATGGGTCCAGAACAGGATCATCGACACCAGGATGGTCACCAGCAACAGCAAGCCTACCCCCCAGACGCAGCTGGCAAACAGCATGGCCTGCTCCTTGCGCAGGCGCAGGAAGGTCTGCAAGCCGCCGTACAGCAATAGCGTGGCATAGGCTGACGCTGCGACCAGTGCCAGCAGTGCCAGCCAGCGGATCGGCAGCAGGCCAACGACGCCGGCGAAGAACCATGGCGTGGCACAGTAGGCGGCGAAGCCGATGCATTGATTGAGCGTCGGTTGCACATCGAAGCCACGCGACATCCAGCGGATCATCACCCCCATCAGCATTACCCCGACCACCGTGGTGGCATACAGCAGCCCGGCCAATTGCGCGGCGCTGGCAATGCTCAGGCGTACGCGGTCCTCAGCGGCCAGGCTCCAGCCAAAGGTGGTGGTGCCGACGAACAGGCACAGGGCTGGGATCAGCGCCAGCGCCAACAGGCGCGGCAGGTACTGTTGCGGGTGGTCTTCCTCGGCGCGACGGATGTCGATCCAGGCGTCGGAGGGGTGGGTGAAAAGCTTGAGCAACGGGCTGTTCATGGCGTTCTCCAGAAGGCAGGGCCTTGTAGTTATGGAGATCCGCGGTTTGCGTCGGGTTCAGCCTGGAGTGTGGCCGTTGATCGGCTTGTTACTGCAGCTCCAGCAACAGGTTCAGGCCACCATCACCGCACTTGCCATGATCCCGGACCACTCCGTGGTAGCTGCGCCCATCCCAGACGAACGCCACGCTGTGGGCACGCTCGACCTTGTCCGGCAGCGGCGGGCAGATGTGCAGGCGCAGGGCGGGGCGGCCCTGCAGGGTAAGGGCCGCCATCTGGCACTGGCACTCCACGCTCAGGGCGACCGGGCCAAACAGCGTGTCGCGGACATAGTCGAGCTGCAGGCTGGAGTTGGGCGCACGGCCTGGCATCTTCATGGCCGCTGGGCTCCTGGGCGCTGGCACAGCAGGTAAGGCTGAGTGGGCATGGGCGGCAGGCTCCTGGTAAAAGGATGGCACGTATTATCATTTGGAAGCTTACCGGAGCTGGATGTTCAACTTATTTCATGGGTTTTCACGGGGTTTTTGGAGTGGGCCGACGAAGGGCCGCCTGGCGGCCCTGATTGGAGCACAGTCAATCCAGTAGCCAGTTCTTGTCACCTTGGCTCAGTACGCCGCCGTGGTCGGTTCGGTCGCCTTCACGGGCTACGGCCTTACCTTCGATTTGAAAACCGCTTGCGCCGGTCTCGATCACCGCACCGCAGCTGGTGCGGTCGCCGACTCTGGCGACAGCTTTGCCATTGAAGGTGTAGTGGGGGCTGCCAGTCTCCACCACGCCTGGGCCGTGAATTGGGCAGTCATGGCGGTGGCCAACGAGTATTACGGATTTCATTTGTGGTCTCCTGGATTGGGGGCGGTTCGGGATTCCAGGTCCATTTCCACCGGCCATTGGACCTTGGGGGCAAGGCGGTCAAACGGGTTGCGATGCCGTGATTGTCCCCAAGGGCTGATATCTGGGAACTCATCCCAATCTATTGGCGGATGGACGAAGTCGGGAAGTGCGTCGGGGCCTTGTTGCATGAAGAGCCTGGCAAGGGCCCAATATTGTTCACCTTTCTCAATGTCGTCTGTAAGGAAAATGCGATCAATTATTTCGTTAGTATCGGGACTATGAATTGATAGCATGATCCATTCCTTCAGGCCGCCATAGCCCATAGGTAGATAAATGCGATAAACCTCGGCGGTGAGGTCATCCCAGTCACAGACGACGGGCTTAATCCCCCAGTTTTTCCGCCCGAACGGATGAAGTCGACTGAATCTGTACTGGTAAAAGTAGACTTTGCGGCGGAGTCTGTTGAACCGTATTGGTTCGTCGCGAGGGAAACCAAGATCCATGCGAATGTAGGGAACAACAAAAAACACGGCTATGGCAAAGATGAGTAAATCGATAGCGCCGGACTCTAGGCTTGCCATGTTGAGTGGGGGTGAGTACAAGAAGTATAGGCATAGGGCCAGGGTAAGTGTTATGGAACCTGCTGCAAGCCAATAGCCTCTTGCTTTCAAAGTTGAGCGCGGCAGTTCTATAAAGCGCTCGTTGAAGCAATTGGGTGCAGGGTGTAAGTTTGCTTTGATTGATTCACGTTCGATTTTTTCGTTTGGGGGCGGTAGGTCGTATTTCCAACCAAAACCACGGGCTGACATGCTCACTGGTTATGCACCTCGGTAAGAAATTCGGCGTAGGCGTCCGGTATGTTGCGGTCCGGCCAGTAAGTAATGATTAGAGATGCGGATGTAATATTGTGTTTCCCGATGTCCAAGGTCAGTTCTAAGCGGCCGACGAACGATAGGGTACAGATGCTATTGTCTTGCGGGCTGTGGTTCTGGCAGCTTGAAGCTAGCTTCATAGTGTCAGGGTTGTAATCAAGGTTTTTCGGCTTATTGAAGGGTTTCAACGAGGTTAACTTTGAGTATCTTGTCGGCAGTGCCGGCGGGAAGTGATTTCTTTGTACGATGGTTTCACCGCCAGTGTACTCAGGCGAATTGCCATCGCCATGTCGATGTACGACAACTGCCCATTGATATCCGGACACTGCTTTGTTGAAACCGGGAATGATAATTTTGAAGCTTAAATCGTGCTGTGTTTTTAGGCCGATTGGGGTTCCGATTTTGGAACTGATTGGCTGGTTGGCAATAGTGACTTCAAATTTTGCTATGCCAGTTAATTCTGATGTTGCGGCATTCAGTTCAGCCAATGCGATATCGGTATGGTTGGGTGAGTCCCAATGGATGCGGGGGGATTCGTCGGCGTTGCCGAAGTAGCATCGGCGTGCCCATCGATGTAATGGAGTCGATTCATTCTGTCCGCCTTTCTTTAAAAAGGCAAAAGTCGTAAGGCTCAGTGCTATTGCAATTCCCACTGGCCCCATTAGGAATGGGTAATATACACCTGCTATTGCAGATACGGTTCCTAATGCCCCTGTAAAAGTGGCTCGCCGATACCATAGGAAGGCTCTATTGTCGCCTGAGTTCGTCGCGCGCCTGGTTGCAAGTAATGCTTGCAGGGTATCAAAGAGGCCCGTTGCAGCGCTGATCACCGCCCCAGTGCGAACGACAGTACGACCGATAGAATACTTGTTGACAGTGCTTGCCTTGCGAGGAATCAATAATCCCCCAAGTTCTAATCCACCGCCCAGAACGCCCAAGCTCGACCCGTATAGGGCCATGATGGCTTCGCTGGATTTCGGGCCAATTTCTTCTTCAACCACCTTCATATTCTTTACAAGATTGTCGCTCAGTAAGTAGAGCCCGCCCAGCGAAAGTAGCAACTCCCAGCCTTTTCCCGTTCCTCGTAGCCCCGTAAAACTGTCACGGACCAACTGTGAAGCCTGCCCCGCACTGATTTTCATGCCATTCAGTGCCTTCCGCGCATCCAGCTCCAGTGTTCCCGCCGCGACTGTGATGTCCACTAACGCCATCTTCGCGGTGTCATTCAGTTGATTGACATTGAGCTTCACCTCTCTGGCCAACCGCTCATGCAGCTCATGCGCCGTGCCTTCGACCCAGACGCTGACCGGGATCACCTGATGTGCCACTTTCGGGTCGAGCACGGCAAGGCTCAACAATCCGGTCTGGATGATGGGTTTGACTTTGCCTGCTTGCCTGAAAATGCCGGCCTTCACGTCTTCAAGGTCCGGCATCATCTGCGCCCGCGCTTCGGCCAGTTTCAGGCTGGCGCTGTTCTGGAGTTCACGCAGGTGTGCGCTCTGCAAGGCGTAGTACTCACCCAGCTTCATTTGCACCTGCAATTCGATCAGATGCACACCGTTGTAAATCCGCTGGCTGGCGCTGTTCAGGTGCCGCACGGCCTGCTGGATACCAGGGGCGAGCCGCACTTGCAGGCGCAGGCTGGCGGCATTCACCGCGCCCTGCAGTTCGGTGATGGCTTGCTTGAGCGAATCCCGCATCTTCAAGCCGGCGTCTTCACTGGTGATGAACTTGCTCAAGGCGCTGTAGAGCTTCTCGCTGTCGTTCCAGTTGGTCGGCTCGGTCTGGGAGAAACTTGGCAACAGCGCCGCCATCAGGGGGCCGTCGCGTAATAGCAGGGCGCGGTAGGGTGGACTGCTGGGGTCTTGCAGCCACTTCAACCACAGCGCTTCACTGGTGCCTGGAGCTGGCTCAGGGTTGCTGTTCGGCGCTTCGGTGATGCCGCCGGCCAGGCACGCAGCGATGGTCTTGCTGTAGGCGATGCCCGATTCGCGGTCTCGGCCATCGTAGTCGTGCCGCTCGATCAGAGCGAAGGCCGCGCTCTCGCAGAGTTTTACGTAGGTGCCGGCATGCCGGTCGATGAAGGCCTGGAACCGGGCTTCTTCCTGATCGTATTTGGCCTGGAACGCCGCACGCCGGGGCTCGTCATAGCGCTCCTCAAGCTTTTCATCACTCTCTTGCTGGCGCCTTTCAACCTCGCGCTGGCGCTCTACCTCGGGATCGGTGAACGCCGGCGGCCCGTCGCCAGACTGTGCCTCGAACGTCGGTACCTCCTGCGCCGCCCATTCACGCTGGGTGGCGCGAATGATCTGCAGGATCTGCGAGGTCTGCAGCTGATAAGCGCGCAGCGGATCTTCGCGCCAGGCCTGGCGCTTGACCACCCAGTTCAGGCGCTGGTGGTTGTACTCCTGGACCAGCCCGACAGTATCGTCGAGCACCACCGCCAGCACGCCGTTTTCCAGCTGATACCGGGCCATGGCGTTGACCAGGTAACCGCGCAGGGCGGTCTTGCGCAGGAAGCGACTGTGGAAGCCATGGGCACTGTCGAATGGGCCGTTCAATTGCTGGGCATATTCGAACACCTGGCGGTCAACCTGCAGGTTGTCCGGGGTCATGGCCAGGCCCAGCAGCTCGGGGTTATTGCGCGCCTGGATCAGGTCCAGGCCCTCAAAGCGCTGCGCAGGCGCCTGGCCGCCCTTGTAGGCGTCAAGCACGCTGGCCGGCCAGGGATCGCTGGAATAGGCCAGCCAGGCCGAGCCGTAGGTATCGGTGTCGATGTTGAGGAAGGACGACGGGATGTCATGGTCCTCATGCATGCAGTGCTCGGGCAGCGACGGTGGTGGCCCAGGGTTTGGCTCGTAGGGCAGGAAGCGGCGCAGGTGGCCCTGCGCGGTGACTTCGTAGGCGTGCCAGATGCGTTGGTCGAGCAGCACATAGAGATAACCGCTGCGCAAGGTGCGCAGACCCATCCGGGTTTGCGTGGCAGGGTCACTGCCCGGACGGGTATCGGGAACCACGGCGCGGCGCAGGGGAAGGATGGGCAGGCCCTGGCGCTGGCAGGCTTTGCAGGGGGGGAGGAGGAAGTCGACTTCGGCGACTGCATTGACTATGTCTTGAGTGATGCTCATGAGTAGGCCTCTGGCTGGGGAATGGCTGCAACCAGATGGCGCCAGCTCGAATCGGAAACCTGCGCGAACATCTCGGCGAGGGGCCGTTGCTGTCGGATGGCCATGTCGATCATGTCGCTCACGGCTTTCTGGGTGTGCAGTCGCGCGTGCAGCCGTAGCAGGTGAAGGGCCATTACCAGGATGTCCTGCTCAACCGTCAGGCCAAGTTCGCGCGCGTCGTCGAGATGGTTGGATGCTCGCAGGGCCGCGAACGGTGGGCTCTCGCGGGCACCGGGAAACGCAGGCAATCTCCTCAATGCCGCTAACACGGCCTCGATCAGGGCGGTGTTCTGCTGAACACGCACAGCGCCCGCAGGCAAACCGCACCGGGCGTGTGGCTGACCTTTCAGGTTCGCCAGGCCGCCGCCACTGCTCAAGAACACCCAGCGCTCGATCGGCCACCACGGCCCCTGATCCGTACGCTCGAACAACGCGGCCAGCAACTCCAGGCGCAGCGGTTCGTAAACAGGGTGAAACGTGGTCGCCCCGGATGCATCGGGCAAACGGCACAGGGCCGTCAGGTGAGTTGCGACGGCAGTGGGCGGCGCTTCGCTGAGCAGCCAGCCGCAGACAGGGTGCTTGCGCCGATGCCTGTCGCGTTCGGCCGCCTGTGCTGTCAGCTCCAGCAGCGAGATGTCAGGCGAGCTTGCGGGTGAGCCAAGGCAAACGAGCACCGGATGCAATCCAGGCGAACGAGGCAGGTCGGGCCGAACCACGCGTGTCATCGCTTTGTCGCCCAATACCAGCTGCAGGCTGGCAAGTAATGAATGTTCGCTGCCTGCTGAGGCTGCCAGCGGGTCCAGCAGCACGTAGCTGTACTGCCCGGGGCGGTGATGTTGGTTTATCAGCTTGATCAAGGCGTCACTGCTCATCGGTCGGTTTCCTCGCAGCGGTCGCTGTCATTGGCGAGCAGATCCAGGTCCAACGTATTTCCTGATCCTGCGATGGCTGCTTGGGTCGGGCCGAGCAATGTGAGTGTCAGGCCGTTCAAGGTGATGCCTTGCTGATCCAGCACGATGCTGCCGCCTGGGCTTCTGAATTCGATGCGCTCACTGGCCTGCAGTTGATAGACGGTGGTTTGCTGGTTCACCCCCCCACCGATGCTGATCTGCCGTCGCCCTTTGACGTGCAATTCGCTCTGGCCACCGATGCTGACGTGGTGATTGGCCCCAGTGGTCTCGCGATGGTCGTTTCCGACTTGCTCGATAAGGTCCTGACCTATTTCAACCTGGCAGGTGCGCCCGACCCGCTCAGCCCGATCACGGCCCGTTTGTTGTTGCAGATCGTTACCGACAGTCAGCTGTTGGTCATTGCCCACTTCTTCGACACGGTTGCGCCCGACGTTGGTCGTCTCATCGTGCTTGACCACATTGTTCTGGTCCCGCTCGGCATGGATGAACACTTCCTGCTTGCCCAGTTCATCCTCGAAGCGCAGTTCGTTGTAGCCATCACCCTTGTGGGTCTGGCTCTTGATGGTCATGCGCGTCTTGTGTTCCGGCAGGCCGTACGGCGGCAGCTGATTGCCGCAGTAGGTACGGCCGGTAATCATCGGTTGATCGGGGTCGGCATTGACGTAGTGGATGATCACCTCCTGGCCGACCCGCGGTATGGCCATCGAGCCCCAACTTGCGCCGGCCCAACCTTGGCATACCCGTACCCAGCAGGAGCTGAACTCGTCGTGCTGGCTTTCGCGGTCCCAAGGGAAGCTGACCTTGACCCGGCCCCACTGGTCGCAATAAATCTCCTCGCCGGGCGGCCCGACCACGGTAGCCATGTGCGGGCCGTCGATACGGGGCTTGGCCAACGGGGCAGGGCGCCACTCGGTTCTGCCGGGCACCAGTGTTGCGCGCTGCTGGTAGTGCGTGCCGCGTTCGGCACCGGCGGCTTCTTCCTCCAGGCTGGTGAACTGGCTACCTTCATGGACGACAGTGATCACCCGCCAATGTACGTTCAGGTCTTCGCGCGGGTGGCCCGTGAGGGTGAAGCTCAGTCCCGGTTGCAGGCGCACATCATCGCCTTCCACTTCAGCGACGCAGGCATCGTGGCGCCAGGCGGTGAGGCGGGTCTGGGTAAAAGGCTTGCCAGCCGCATCGCGCTTGTAGCGCCCGGGGTAGTCGAAGCGCTCGTAGTCCAGCGCTTTGTGCACTACGCCGCTGGCCTCTGCCTCGTGCTGCTGGCTATACGCCGGGTTGGTAAAGGTGTAGTCGCGTTGCACTTGCCTGGTGGTACGTACCTGTTCGTTGTAGCGCAAGCGACGCAGGCAGGGGACCGCCTGCACGCAGCCGCTGTTGGCGCGGTACAGCACTTGATAGGGGCCCGTCTGCTCCGGGGCCTCGAAAAAGCCTTCATCGTCATCCTCCAGGCCGATGACGCCATCACTGATCAGCCCCAAGGCCTGCACGCGATCGTTGATGATCAGCGTGTGCTGTTTGGCGCTGTGTTCGAAGCGGTAGACGAAGCCTTCCTCAGCCGCCAGCCTGGCGATGAAGTCGAGGTCGGTCTCACCGGCCTGCACGCAGAACTCGCGCACCTGATGGTCGGCGCTGCAACCCAGTTCGAAATGCAGGATGCCTTGCTGCTTGAGCATCAGCTCGATGATCTGCGGTGCGGTTTTCTGCTGGAAGATGCGCCAGTTCGAGCGCAGATTGGCGCGTGCCAGTCGTGGCTCGATCAGGGCGTGGTAACGGGTCCGACAGAAGCCGGTTTCACCCTGGCTGAAGCTGCTGATCAGGCCATGCACGTAGCGCAGCGGGCGTTCACCCCGCCAAATGGTGAAAAGTGCGGTCTTGTCGAGCAACTGGGCAAAGTCGGCTTCATCCTCGAAGCTGATCAGTTCCAGATGCAGTTGGAACGGCGTGCTGATCGCCTCGTCGAGCTTGAACGACACGACCTCGAATTCAGTTTGCGTAAGTAGCGGCTGGAAGCTGAAGCGCAGGTCGGTTTGACTGGACATGTAGATCTCCCTGAAAGGCTTGGCGTGCGGCTATTGCTGTAAAATGCGCTCCAACGACTCCAGTACCTCGGTGGTGACCAGGTGAAGTCGATAGCTGTAGATCCCATAGGCAATGGCCATGGCAACGGCAGAAATCACCAGCGGGCTCCACCACGGCCACTGCCGTCTGATGCGCAAGTTGCGTGGCGCCACGTTGCTGTAGGGATCGCACACTTCTGCAGGGACCGGGCCGCGCAGTTCGCGGATAGTCCCGTGAAGTTGGTGGATCAGGGCGTTCAGTGTTTCTTCGCCTTTCGGGGCAATGGCATACTTGCCCTTCAGGCCAAGGCACAACGCGAAATACATGAACTCCAGGACGTCCTGATAACGTTTGGGCTCCTGCATAAGCCGCGAGATCACGGTGAAGATCTTTTCACCGCCCCAGGTCTCGTCATGGAAGATGCTCAGCAGCGATTCCTGGCTCCAGCAACTGTTCTTGCCCCACGGGCGCTCCATCACGGCTTCGTCGATGAACAGGCACAGGGCATAGGAATAGGCCTGCAGTTGTGCCGGCTCATAGTTGTTCTGACGCATCTCTTCGCGAATGTTCTCGATCTGGTTGCGCACTTTCGAATGCACATCCTTGATGTGCGCAAGTTCATCCAGAGTCCGCAGGCGCATGACCAGACCGAACAGCGGCGCGGCGGCATCGAGCATCAAATTGGCGAAGCCACCGCGCAGCTGGAAGTCCGGGTCTGCGGCGTAACTTGCAGGTTCTGACGGGGGCTCCTGGCGGTTGTCGCTGCAGAGGCTGGCAGCCCATGCAGTGGGTTCGAGCATGCTGTAAGCATTCCGCTCGCTCAGGCGAAAAGTCGCATTTGCCGTTGCCGAGTGTTCATCGCTAGCGTTGGGGTGTCTGGACATCGGGTTCCTCGATTGCCGGCCTGCGTACGGTGGCGCGGGCCAACGAGTGGCTCATCGGTCGGTTGTGTTTGCGCTGAGCCTGAACACTAACGGGGAATCAATTCTCGAAGGACCGTCGCTCTTCCTATAAGGCTGTAGGAATTGTCGACGCGTAAACTTAGAACCCTGCAATGAAAGTAACCGGCTGTAAGCCTGCCTCGCACAGTCCCGCTGCCATGCCCCCGAAACGACAATGCATATCATCCCCCGAATTGGGGAATTTCCGTGGGGGCTGCTCCCCAATCTGTTCCGCTTCCTTTCCTAACTTATTGAAATTAAAAGCCATTTCCTTATGGCACACACCTTGCTGACCTCATCGCAGTGTTTCCTGTGTTCCGGAGGTGCAGCATGTCGACCCCGTACAAAGGCCCCGTCCTGACATCACTCGTCCTGGCCTTGTTTGGCTGGGAAGCGACCAGCGAGGCTGCTGTGCAGTGCCAGCGCACCTTGGTGGCCAACGTGGTGGCCCTGGACCAGCCACTGATGTTCAACCGCCTTGGTGCGCAGAACGCCAACGGCATGATCTTCGCCCTGCGCGAGGATGTGGTGGATGACCACCAGGTCCCGCTGAGCAAGGGCGGCGCCGCAGTGCCGGGCAAGGTCACCCTGCGCCCCGACAAGCGCCCACGGCCGATCGTGCTGCGCGTGGCCGCCGGTGATTGCCTCACGGTCAACCTCACCAACCTGCTCGACTACAAGGCCAACCCCAACAAGCACGGCATCGAGGCCGATGATCAAGTCGAGGGTGTCGAACTCCCGAAAGCGCCTGGCGCCGAAGGCTTCGTCGCCGACGAGCAGGTCGCCGAGCGCATGGTCGGCTTCCAGGTCAACGGCATGCAGGCGGTCAACAGCATCGCCGACATCTCCGCCAACACTGGCCGCAACGGCAACTTCCTGGTCAGCCCCGGCAGCACCCGCAGCTACACCTTGTTTGCCGAGCGCGAAGGGGCATTCGCCGCCACCAGCAAGGCCGCCACCTTCGGCGGCGAGGGTACCGCCGGTAACGTTGCCAACGGCCTGTTCGGCCAGGTGGTGGTTGTCCCCAAAGGTGGGCGAACCTACCGCAACACCCTGACTGAAGAAGAAATGCGCCTGGCCACCACCGGCCGTACCGCAACCGGCCAGCCGGTGATCGACTACGAGGCCCGCTACCCGCAGCGCGAGCCGTGGGTGACCGAGGGCAAGGCCGGCAAGCCGATCATCGCGATGATCGACGGCAACCAGATCCTCAACAGCGAAACCGACGCCATCGTCATGGGCCCCAACCCGGATGGCAGTTTCCCCAAGTCCACCTACCCACTGGAAAGCATCGGCAAGCGCAACCCGGCGCTGCCCAACCGGCTCGAGGCGTTCCGCGACTTCGCTTCGCAGTTTGCCGACGAAGTAGCCGGTACCCAGGCCTTCCCCGGTTACTGGGCGGACCCGGTGATGGGCCATGTGCTGGAACCGGCACGCGACGCGTTCATGATCAACTATGGCTCCGGTGGCATGGGCGCCGAGGTGGTTGCCAACCGCCTCGGCGTGGGGCCGATGCATGATTGCCTGTCGTGCGCCTACGAGGAGTTCTTCCTCAGTGCGCACACCGTGGGCGATATCGGCACCCTGGTCGATGTGCCGGCCAACGTCGGCCTCGAACATATCCGCCCGGGCGAAGTGCCGCCGGCCAGTGCCACCGGGGTCAAGGCCAGCATGGCCCTGTACCCGGCGGAACCGGCCAACGTGCACCACAGCTACATCGGTGATTTCACCAAGTTCCGCAACACCCACAACGGCCACGAGCAGCACATCTTCCACCTGCACGGGCATCAGTGGCTGTTCAACCCCAACGACGACAACTCCGACTACATCGATGCCCAGGGTATCGGTGCCGGCATCGGCTACACCTACGAGATCGCCAACGGCGGTTCGGGCAACCGCAACCGGGTGGCTGGCGACGCCATCTATCACTGCCACTTCTACCCGCACTTCGCCCAAGGCATGTGGGCCATGTGGCGGGTGCATGACGTATTCGAGGAAGGTACCCGGCTGGAAGTCAGCGGGCAGGGCGAAAACGGCTTCCACAGCGCGCCGTTCGCACTGCGCAGCGGCAAGCCAGCGACCGGGGCCCGGGCCCTGCCGGATGGCGAGATCGTTGCCGGCACGCCCATCCCGGCCATTGTGCCGCTGCCCGGCAAGGCCATGGCGCCGATGCCCGGCAAGGTCGTGGTGGTGCCTAAGCTGGCGGCCGAACAGGTGGCCGCCAACGACGATGACCACCCTGAGAGTGAAGGTGATGACGACCACGCCCAGCAGCCTGGCGCTGCCAAGGCGATCGGCTCGCTGGCCCTGGTCGACCGCAGCGAGGCCAACCGCAATGCCGACGGCACGCTGAAGAACCCAGGCTACCCGTTCTGGATCGGCGGCATGGAAAGCAGCGTCGGCAACCGCCCGCCAACCCCGCCACTGGACATGCTCGACCCGGCCCTGGCCCGCCAGCTCAAGGACAGTGGCAAAGCCCTGTGGGCCAACCTCGACGCCAATCAGGTCGATGGCTGGGACGGTGGCCTCGGGCGCCATGCGCTGGATGGTGTATCTGCTGGCGGCGAGGCCGTCACCACCACCACCAAGCTGGACTTCTCCAAGGTGGTACACCGGGCCAAGCCGATCTACTTGCCGGAAGAGGGTACCGACGTCGAGCAGGCCGCCATGCAGTTCCATGCCGCAGCCGAGCACCCCAGCTACGCGCTGATCCCTGGCAGCCAACCGGTGCCCAAGGCCTTCCGCACCAATGGCGCGCTGCCGACCGCAGGCGCACCGTACTACGAGCCGTGCATGGATGACCGTGGCAAACGCCTGACCCAGTCTTCGGGCGTTGGCGAATTCTTCAGTGGCGAGAGCCTGGGCGGTATCAACTTCCGTGGCGCGTCCAGCTTCACCGCCGACCGCCCGCGCATCTACAAGGGCGCCAACATCCAGTTCGACGCGGTGTACAACAAGGTGGGCTACCACTTCCCGCAGGCGCGCATCATCGCCTTGTGGGAAGACGCCTGGCCAGTGATCACCAAGCAGCGCCCGCCAGAGCCGCTGGTGATGCGCATGAACACCTTCGACTGCACCATGTACCAGCACACCAACCTGATCCCGTCGTTCTATGAAATGGACGACTACCAGGTGCGCACCCCGACCGACGTGATCGGCCAGCACATCCACCTGCCCAAGTGGGACCTGACCGCCGCCGACGGCTCGGCCAACGGCTGGAACTACGAAGACGGCATTCTCTCGCCCGGCAGTGTGGTCGAGCGTGTGCACGCCATCCGTGCCTTCAACAACTGCGCTGAGGGCGACAGCCGCGACGGCACCGCGGCCTGCCCGAAAGCCAAGCAGCACCCGTACTTCGGCCGCTTCGGCCGGGCCGACTGGCTGGGCGCACGCACCGCCATGCAGCGCTGGTTCGCCGACCCGCTGGTCAACGTGTTCAACGTCGACCGTGGCCTGGGCACCATCTTCACCCACGACCACCTCGGCCCATCGACCCACCAGCAACTCGGGCTGTATGCCACCGTACTGGCCGAACCTGCCGGTTCCACCTGGTACCACGCCGAGTCCGGCGAGAAGCTGTACAACCCGGCCACCCGCCAGGACGGCGGCCCGACCTCATGGCAGGCGGTGATCCAGACCGGCGACAACGACGGCGATGGCAAGAACGACAGCTACCGTGAGTTCTTCCTCGAGTACAGCGACTTCCAGCATGCCTATGAAGCGGGCGTGTATGTCGGTGCCGGCCCGGATGGCATCCCCAATGCCCAGTCGTTCCCGGCCACTGCCGACAGCTTCCGCTATGCCATCAACCCGCCAGTACGCGGCAAGGCCTCAAGCCTGCTTGAAGCCATCGTCGAGGAGCGTGGCGGCCTCAACCCGGGTTGCCCGAGCCGGCCATGCCCGCAGGCGATCTCGGTGGATGACCCTGGCATGTTCGTCGTCAACTACCGTAACGAACCGCTGGCCCTGCGTGTGTTCGACCCGAACAAGGTCGGCCCGGACGGCAAGCGCGGCATGCAGGCCGACGGCCTCGGCGGTGACCTCAGCTACGCGCTGCAGACCCGCACCGACCGCGCCATCCCGGCGATGAACATGGCACCTTCGGCGATCACTTCGGCGGTCGGCCCAACCGGAGGCACCACGCTCTTCCCACCGCACATCAACAAGGCCGGCAGCGAGCCGGGCGACCCGTTCACGCCGATGCTGCGCACCTACAGCGGCGACAACGTGCGCCTGCGCATGCACGCCGGTGGCCACGAAGAGGAGCACAACGTCACCCTGCACGGCGTGAAATGGCTGCAGAACGGCTCGGGCTTCGGCAACAGCTCCAACTCGGGCTGGAAGTCGTCGCAGATGATCGGCATCTCCGAGCAGCTCGGCTTCATGGCGCCGGTGTCGATGATCTCCAGTTCCGCCGCCACCAACGGTGACTACCTGTACTCGCTGGACGCGGCGCTGGAAGGCTACTGGAACGGTATCTGGGGCATCATGCGCAACTACACCGCCCAGCGCGCCGACCTGTTCCCGTTGCCGAACAACCCGCAGCCGGTGGCCATGCGCAATACCGTGAACTTCGACGGCATCTGCCCGAAAACCACGGCCAACCCCAACGGCATCGGTACCCGCGCCACGGTCAAGCGCAGCTACGAGATCGTCGCCGCGCTGGCCAACGACATTCTGGATAACCGCAACGGCGTCGCCATCAACGACATCGCCGGTATCGGCCAGCATGTCGGCGGCCCGCTCAAGGCCACTGGCGGCACCCTGGTGTTCAACAACCGCAAGACCAGCATCCCGCTGGTGAGCGGTGTCGATCCGGAGGACGGCGTACCGTTCAGCATCGGTGGCCACAGTGCGCCGCTGCATGACCCGACCGCGATCATGTACGTGCGCAAGGCCGACCTCGATGCCACCACCGGCAAGCTGAAAGCCGGCGTGCCTGTGGAACCGCTGATCCTGCGCGCCAACGCTGGCGACTGCATCAGCATCACCCTGGAGAACCGCCTGCCCGAGGTGATGCCGGACCTGTCCAGCACGGCGGTGATGCACAACGTGGTCAAGCGTGACCGGTTCGACAGCGAAGGTTCCACCGCCTTTGCCAACAACCTGATGCGCCCGTCCAGCCACGTCGGCCTGCACGCCCAGTTGCTGGCATACGACATCACCAAGTCCGATGGTGCCAACGTCGGCCTCAACCCGGTGCAGACCGTACCGCCCCGGGTCGGCAACAGTGGCGCTTACCCAAGCAAGGTGTACCAGTACTACGCCGGCCACCTGGAGCGTGAAGGCAAGCCGGTGCTGCAACTGGGCCGCACGGTGGACAACATCAACACCACGGCGATCGAGTTCGGCGGCCTCAACCTGACCCCGTCGGACTTCATCAAGCAACCGCAGAAGGGCCTGGTCGGTGCCATGAGTGTCTTGCCGCAGACCGCCACCTGGAGCGAAGACCCGGCCACCCGTGCCCAGGCCACGGTGAAGGTCACTGGCCAGCCAGACTACCGCGACTTCGTCACCGTCTGGCAGCGCGCGCTGAACATGCGCTGGGCCGATGGCCGCCCGGTGGAAGGCATCAACGTCGAAGGCAATGGCGCGGCGGGCGACCCGCAGGATAACAGCAACATGGCCGTCAACTACCGCACCGAACCGCTGTGGCTGCGCTTCGGCATGGCCCCGAACGCGCCGTTCGGCCACGCCAACGGCCTGGGCTTCGCCGATGTGCCCAACGCTCACATGGCCTACGCCAACGCCCTGGTCGGTGGCGACCCGCTGACCCCGGTGCTGTACGCCAAGCCGGGCCAACCGGTGCGCAACCACATCGTCATGCCCAGCGGCGGCAGCCGCGGCATGGTCTACCAGCTGGACGGGCACCTCTGGCCGCTGCACAGCTACCAGGCCGAGAAGAACGACCTCGACGGCTACCCGATGAGCATGCCCGGTATCGGCTCGGTGCGCTTTGGCGCCAACCCGATGGCCATGTACATCGGCGCCCAGGAGAGCGTGCTGCCCGCCGCGCACTTCAGCTTCATGCTGCCCAGTGCCGGTGGCGCCAACGCAGTGCCAGGCGACTACCTGTTCCGCGACTATGCCGCCTACGGCAACCTCTCGGGACTGTGGGGCATCCTGCGGGTGACCAACGACTTGCCGCCGGCAACCGCCGCGGGCCAGTAAGGGAAGGGGAGCGCGAGCATGTACAAGAACAACAAGACTCGGCCCGCAGTACTGGGGGTAGTGCTGGGGGCGGCGCTGATCGGCCTGGGGATGGCTTATGAAAAACTCTGGTGCGACCCGCGCGAACTGCTGCAGGAGCCTGCCGACCTGCAGGGCCTGCATCGGCTCAGCCGCGATGGCGTGACGGTGGAGTTCGAGGCGCGGCCATTGGCCGGCGGCGATCTGCGCGAAGGGGCCTTTGCCAACATCCGCTTCAAGGTCACCGACCAGGCCAGCGGCCAGCCGCTGTCGGGCATGGCCCCGGGTGCCTGGATCGACCCGGCGCAGGCGGCACCGCTCGAAGGCGGCAACCGTGACCAGAGCTGCAAGGCCCGCGTTGCGCTGTTCCTCAAAAGCAGCATTGGTGCACGGCCGTTGCTGGACCTGAACAGTTACTTCCTGCTGGTGCTGAACAAGGACGCCAGCCTGACCGTGATCGACCCGACCGTGTCGGTGGGCGGCATTACCAGCACCCTGGCGCGCATCGACCTGCCGGGCCGGCCCATGGACTGGACGGCCAGCAGCGACGACAAGCAGGTATTCGTGTCGATCCCGGAGCGTGGCCAGGTGGCGGTGATCGATACCGAGACCTTCACCCGCGTGGCCACCCTGGACGCCGGCGAGTCGCCGGTGCGCGTGGCCATGCAGCCAGACCAGCAGCGGCTGTGGGTCGGCAACAACAGCAGCGACCCGGCCAAAGGCGGGGTGACGGTGATCGACGTCCCCTCACGCAGCACCCTGAAGTCGTTCGCCACCGGCTCCGGGCACCACGAAATCGCCTTCAGCGCCGACTCGCGCTACGCCTTTGTCAGCAACCGCGATGGCGGCACCCTGAGCGTCATCGACATCGTTCAGATGCGCCTGGTAAAAACCCTGGAGGTCGGCCCGCACCCGCTGTCGGTGGCCTACTCGGCGCTGTCCCAGGCGGTTTACGTGGCTGACGGTGAAGAGGGCACGGTGCGGGTGATCGATGCCCGCAGCCATCTGCTGCGCCACATCGTCAAGGCCGAGCAGGGCCTCGGGCCGATGCGCTTCAGCGGCGATGGCCGCTACGGCATCGTGCTCAACACCCTGGACAACCAGGCCCTGGTGATCGATGCCAGTACCGACAAGCTGATCCACCGTGTTCCGGTGGCGGCCGAACCGTACCAGCTGACCTTCACCAAAGGCTATGCCTACATCCGTGGCCTGGCCTCGCCCAAGGTCAGCATGATCAACCTGAGCAGCCTGGGCGAAGGGCGCCAGCCGATCGTGCAGGGCTTCGACGCCGGCCCCGCAGCGCCACGCCAGGCCGGTGACCTGCCACTGGCCCAGGGGTTGTCGGTGTCGCGTGACGACAACTCGGTATTCGTGGTCAACCCGGTGGACAACACCACCTACTTCTATGCCGAAGGCATGAACGCCCCGATGTCCGGCTACAACAACCGTGGCCACCAGGCCCGCGCGACCCTGGTCATCGACCGCAGCCTGCGCGAGTTGGCACCGGGGGTGTATGGCTCGACAGTGAAGATGCCGGCGGCGGGCACGTTCGATGTGGCCTTCCTGCTCAACCAGCCACAGATCATCCACTGCTTCAGCACCGAGGTGGCTGCCGCACCGGATGCAAGCAAGCGCCGGGGGGCGCATGCCGAGTTCATCGGCCTTGACCAGCCCATGCCGCAGCAAACGGTGTTCACCGCCAAGGTGCGCATCGTCGGCGACGACGGCCGGCCACGGGTGGGCCTTGGCGACCTGACCCTGCGCTACTTCCTGGCGCCTTCGTCGCTGCCGCGCAACCTGCCGCTCGAAGAGGTGGGTGAGGGCGTGTACCAGGCGGCGCTGACCCTGCCCGAAGCCGGAGCCTGGTACCTGCATGTGCAGTCACCCTCGCTCGGGCGCAAGTTCGCCGAAGAAAACTACACCAGCCTGCGCGTGCTGCCCGCCGCGGCGGCTACCGCTTCCCAGACCGAAGTGAGGCATGTGCGATGAACGCCAAGCATTCTTTCCAGCTGCTTGCCCTGAGCCTGGCATTGGCCAGCAACCTGGCCCTGGCCCATGCCGGCCATGACCACGACGGCCACGCCGGGCAGCCGCCGGCAGCGCACCAGGAGAAGGCCAGCGTGCGCTTTGTCGATGTTCCGCTGCTCAACCAGGATGGCATGCCGGTGCGCCTGGAGCAGGACCTGGTAGGCGAGCGCCTGGTGGTCATGGGCTTCATCTACACCAGCTGCACCACGGTGTGCCCGGTGGTGTCGTCGATCATGGGCAAGGTCCAGCAACAGTTGGGAGGGCGCGTGGGCGAGGAGATCCAGCTGGTGTCGATCAGTGTCGACCCGCAGCGTGACGACGCCAAGCGCCTGCAGCATTACGCCAAGGCCTTCCAGCATGGCCCGGGCTGGAGCTGGTTGACCGGCTCGCAGTATGCCATTACCGAAACCCTCAAGGGCCTGGGCAGCTTCAGTGCCGACCTCAGCCAGCATCCGCCGCTGATCCTGGTGGGGGATGGCCGCACGGGCCACTGGACCCGCTACTACGGCTTCACCGACCCGGCCGTGCTGGTCGAGGAAATCAACCGCCTGAGTGCCCGCCGGGTGCACGCCAAGAGCACCGCCATTGCCGAACACAGTGAGGTGCAGCCATGAGCAGCGCAGCCCGCCACACCACGATGCGCAGCACCGACTGGCTGGCCCTGGTGGCCGTACTGTGGATCCTCAGCTCGGTGGCGTTCGCCCACGAGGGCCATGGGCCGCAGGCGCCCAGCCCACAACCGGCACCGCCGGCCATGGCCAGCGGCGGCGGTACCCGCGATGCGCAGACCTGGTTCACCGACACCGTGCTCAAGGACCAGAACGGCCGCGAACTGCGCTTCTACAGCGATGTGCTCAAGGACAAGGTGGTGATGCTCAACGTGATCTTCACCCACTGCACCGATGCCTGCCCGCTGATCACCCGCAAGCTGCGTGACGTGCGCGATGCCATGGGGCCGGAGCTGGCCAGCCAGGTGACCTTCGTGTCGATCAGCAGCGACCCGCTCAACGACACCCCGGCAGCGCTCAAGGCCTTCGCCGAGAAGCAAGGCGTGGACAGCGCCAACTGGCTGTTCCTCACCGGTGACAAGGCCGATGTCGATCGAGTGCTGGGGCGTATCGGCCAGTTCCTGCCCAGCCCTGAGCAGCACTCGACCCAGCTGATCGCCGGTGACGTGGCCGGCAAGCGCTGGAGCAAGATCCGCCCGGATGCACCCCCCGCCGCCATCGCCCAGCGCATGCAGCTGCTGGCGCAACCGCTGGCTGGGCGCTGAGCCATGAAGCCCTGGGCGATGCTGCTCAGCGTGGCCCTTTGTGGCCCGGCGCTGGCGCTCGACCTCACGCCGAATGAACAGGCCGGCAAGCGCCTGTACCGGGACGGGGTGTCGAGCAGCGATGCACAGTTGCTGGCGCGCGTCGGCGCCAGCGACATGAGCGTGCCCGCCAGCGTACTGCCCTGCGCCAGCTGCCACGGCCTTGATGGGCGCGGGCGCGCCGAAGGCGGGCTACGCCCACCCAGCCTCGACTGGCAGCGCCTGGCGCTGGGGCAGGGCGAGCGGCAAAGCAACGGTCGCCGCTACCCGGCCTACAGCGACGGCACGCTGGCCCGCGCCATCCAGCACGGCGTCGATCCGGCGGGCCAGCGGCTGGACCCGGCCATGCCGCGCTTCGAACTGACCCTGGCTGACCAGCGCAACCTCACGGCCTACCTCAAACGCCTGGGTGAAGAACGCGACCCCGGCGTGGAGGACGGCGTGCTGCGCCTGGGCACCTTGCTCCCAACCAATGGCCCGCTGGCAGACGCCGGGCATGTCGTGCGTGCCGTGCTGGAGGATGGCGTGGCGCAGATCAACCAGCAGGGCGGCATTCATGGCCGACGCCTGCAACTGGTGGTGGCCGATACTGGCACCGATCAGGCCAGCGCCGAGCGCGCCTTGCAGCGCCTCCTGGATCAGGAGCAGGTGTTCAGCTTGATTACGCCGCTGTCGCCCATGCTCGATCAGCAACTGCCGACACTGCTCGAACAACGGGGTGTGCCGTTGATCGGCAGCACGCCGCGCAGCGGGGGCAGTTCACAGATTTTCGACCCCTTGCCGGGTATTGCTAGCCAATTGCTGAGCCTGGCCGCCCATGCCAAGGGCGCCCTGGGCCTGGCACCCGACGGCTTGCGCGTGGTGTACGCCGGCAACGATCAGGCTGTATTGGCCGAGCAGGTGCGCGAACGGTTGCGTCAGCAAGGCTGGACGCCAGCACCGATCCAGGCCTTTGACGGCCAGGCCGTCGAAGGCCAGGGCATCGTCTTCATCGGCCGTGCCCAGGCTTTTGCCGAGTTGGCCCAGGCGCTCCAGGCCGAAGGTCGTGAGCCCTACCTGTTCGCCGCCTCCAGCCAGGTGGCGGCAGCGCTGGCCGGCTTGCCAGCACAATGGTCGCAACGGGTGTTCCTGGCCTATCCGTTCGTGCCGGGCGACTGGACCGAGCAGGGCATGGCGACCCTGGCCGGCCTGCAACAGCGCCAGGGCCTCGACCCGCGCCAGGCGTCGTTGCAGGTCAGCACCCTGTGCGCCCTGCGGCTGTTGTCCGAGGCCCTGAAGCAGATTGGCCGCGATGCCAGCCGCGAACAGCTGGTGGCCGCCCTGGAGGGCCTGCACGATGTCGACACCGGCCTGACCCCGGCGCTGGGCTTCGGCCCCGGCCGCCGCCAGGGCATGGCCGGTGCCCATGTCGTCGCGGTGGCGCTGCCCGGGCCTCGCTTTACCGCTGTTGCCCCGTACCGGCCAGTGCCGGACAGCCCTTGAGCGGAGGTGGCCATGCGTATCCTGTTGCTGTGCCTGCTGCTGGTGATCGCCAAGGCGAGCTGGGCCGACGTGCCCGCTGCGCGGGTCAACGGCGTGGATATCGACCTGATGCGCCTGGAGCGCTATTTCACCGAGTACCTGGAAGCCCAGGGCAGGGCAGTGGCCAGCATCCGCAACCCGACGCTGTACAAGCGCCTGCGCGTGCAAGCACTGGACGAGCTGATCGACAAGGAATTGCTCTGGCAGGAATCCCAGCGCCAGGGCATTCACATCAGTGATGAGCAGATAGCAATGCAGGTAGGTGAAATCGAAGCAGCCTTCGGCAGCCCGGCGCTGTTCGAAAGGCGCCTTGCAGATGCAGGATTCGATCGGGCGGAGTACGCTGACTACGTGCGCCACGAAATGGCCGCGCAGCAGGTGTACGCCCAGCTCAGCGCGGTAGACGAGCCCAGCCAGGCCGAAGTCGCGGCGTTCTACCAGGCCAACCGGCAAATCCTGCAAGGAGCGCAGAACCAAAGTGATAGTACGTCGGTCATACCCGAACCGGGCCTGGCGCTGGCCAAGGCTGCGCTCATCGGCCAATTGCAGGCGCAGGCGCGCCAATCCGTGCGCCAACGTTTGCGCGAATCCGCTACAGTGGAAATCGCCGACTGAGGCCCTCGAATGGGTTTCCCCAATGCTGGGGAATACCGGTTTGGCAAAGTGCCATCACCTTCCCCGGATGTGGGGAACCGGGCCTGTGCCTGTATTGCCGGGCCTAGCGCGGCCTAGCAAAATCAATGACTTACAGTGGTGCGAGATGACTATTCACGCCTGGCACGAAGCCTGCTCAAGCCTTATCGAGGCCGCACTTCGCAAACCGGGCAACCGGGCAGTATTTGGGAGTCGACCTTGGTGAACAGAGTATTGGTAGTCGATGACGAACAGACCCTTGCGCAGAACCTGCAAGCGTACCTGCAGGCGCAAGGCCTGGAAGTTCACGTCGCCCACGACGGTGCCAGTGGTATCGAGCAGGCGCAGAGCCTGGCACCGAAAGTGATTGTGCTGGATTACCGCTTGCCCGACATGGAGGGGTTTCAGGTCCTGGAGGCCGTGCGCAAGAACAGGCAGTGCCATTTCGTGCTGATCACCGCCCACCCGACTGTCGAAGTCCGTGAGCGAGCCGCCGAACTTGGCGTGAGTCATGTCCTGTTCAAGCCGTTCCCGTTGGCGGAACTGGCCCGCGCGATCTTCGACCTGATGGGCATCGAGCGCCGGCGCAGGGCCACTGACGATCCAGCCGAAGGGTTTGTCGAACGACGCCAGAACAGGAACGAATCGTTCCCCTTGCAGTTGTACGATGGCAGCTGGGTGTTGGCCGATCGCCGCCGTAATGGCGCCAAGCCCCCAGGACCTGACGACGAACAACTGCTCACCGGGGAATAGCGGCGCCCGCTGCCCTGGCCAAGCCAGCCTGCGACGCGCCCCTGAGCGGAGTCGCAGGCCATGTCAGACGTACTCGATACACGTGCAGGCAAGCACAGTGCCTACCCCCGCGAACTCCTGGCCCAGGCCCGTCTGCAAGCTGGCGACGAGCGCCTGCTCAACTGCCTGGAGCGCCTGGCCAACGAAACCCCCGACCGCTTCATCCATCGCCTTGGCCTGACCCTGCATTATCCGGTGCTGGAAACCCAGGCCCTGCTGGCCAGCAGCCCACGCTTCGACAAGGTCAGCCTGGCCCAGTGCCTGAAGCGCGAGTTCGTGCTGATCGAGCAGGACGGCGAGCTGATCGGCGTATTCGCCGACCCCTTCGACCACGCCCGGCTGGCCTGGATCGACGACAATCTGCCGGGTGCGCCGCTGTACCTGGCCCACGCTGCCGACCTGGCCACCTTCCTGGCCCGCCACGAAGAAAGCTTCCACGCCGTCGACGCCCTCGACCATGACGGCGAAGCCAGCGGGGAGATCGACCCGCTGCAACGCCTGTCGCTGACCAGCATCAGCGAAGACCAGAGCAAGGTGGTGAAGCTGGTCAACTCGACCCTGTACGACGCCCTCAAGCAGCACGCCAGCGATATCCACCTGGGGATGACTGGCCAAGGCCTGGTCATCAAGTACCGCATCGACGGCGTGCTCAATGGCGCCGGCAAGGCCAGCGGCAGCGCCTTCGCCGACCAGGTGATTTCGCGCATCAAGGTCATGGCCGAACTGGACATCGGTGAAAAGCGCGTACCTCAGGATGGCCGCTTCAAGGTCGCCATTGGCGAGCGGCAGATCGACTTCCGTGTGTCGATCATGCCGAGCATCTTTGGCGAGGATGCGGTGCTGCGGGTGCTCGACAAGCAGGACCTGTCCGACCGCGTCAGCGGCGTGCAGCTGCAGGCCCTGGGCTTTGCCGATGAAACCTTGCGCGCCCTGCGCCGGCTGGCGGCCGAGCCCTACGGCATGATCCTGGTCACCGGCCCCACCGGCAGCGGCAAGACCACCACCCTGTACGCCATGATCAGCGAGATTAACCATGGCGTGGACAAGATCATCACCATCGAAGACCCGGTCGAGTACCAGCTGCCCGGCGTGCTGCAGATTCCGGTCAACGAGAAGAAGGGCCTGACCTTCGCCCGCGGCCTGCGTTCGATCCTGCGCCACGACCCGGACAAGATCCTGGTCGGCGAGATCCGCGACCCCGACACCGCCCAGATCGCCGTGCAGTCGGCGCTGACCGGCCACCTGGTGTTCACCACCATCCATGCCAACAACGTTTTCGATGTGATCGGCCGCTTCAGCCAGATGCAGGTCGACCCCTACAGCTTCGTCTCTGCCCTTAATGCCGTGCTGGCCCAACGCCTGATCCGCCTGGCCTGCCCGCACTGCTGCACGCCGTGCGAGGTCGATGACGACACCCTGACCGCCTCGGGCCTGACCCGCGCAGCGGTCACCGCTTGGAAGTTCGTCCGCGCCCAAGGCTGCGGCCAGTGCCGTGGCAGTGGCTACCGCGGCCGCAGCGCGATTGCCGAACTGCTGCACCTGGACGACGACCTGCGGCAGATGATCGTCGAACGCCGCCCCCTGTCGCAGATCAAGCAGCTGGCCTGCCAACGCGGCCTGCGCCTGCTGCGTGCCTCGGCCCTGGACCTGGTCCGTGATGGCCGCACCACTCTTGAGGAGATCAACCGTGTCACATTCATTTGAGCATGGCTCTTATAGATACAGCGCCGTACTGGGCGCCGAAGGTGTCGGCCTGGGTCGCGCGCACGGCAATCAAACGCAGTGGCTGGGCAGCCGCGAGTTCACCTGCGATGCCGCGCAGCCGGCCTGGGCAGCGGCCTTGCAAGCGTTGAGTGCATTGCTGGCCGAACACGCCGTCAAAGGCGCGCAGCTGCGCGTGCTGCTGTCGGCCCGCTACAGCCGCTTCTGCCTGGTGCCGTGGAGTGACGCCATCGGCCAGCCAGGCGAGCTGGATGCCTACGCCCGGGCCTGCTTCGAGAACCTCTACGGCCAGTCGCTGGACGACTGGCGCATCGTCCTCTCGCCCGAGCCAGCCGGTGCCGCACGCATCGCCACCGCGCTGCCCGAAGCCCTGCTGCAAGGCCTGCAGAACCTGGGCCGGGAAAGCCGCCTGAGCCTGCGCTCGGTGCAGCCTTACCTGATGGCGGCCTACAACCGCTGCTCGGCGCAACTGGAGCAGGGCGACTTCCTGTTCGTGCTCGCCGAACCGCGCCGCAGTGTGCTGCTGCTGGCTGCCGGCGGTGCCTGGCAACAGGTGCTGGCCCAGGGCTGCGCCGATAGCGACCAGGCCCTGCAGGCGTTGATCGAGCGCACCTGCGAGCTGTACGGCGAGCATCTGCCACGGGTCTACCTGCATGCCCCCGGGCGCGGCGATGTGCCGCAACTGGCGGCGGTGCAGCTGTGCCGGCCCGCCGGCGACAGCGACCCGCTGTGCGCCATGTGGCGGGCGGTGGCCTGACATGCGCCGCCTCGACCTGGAATTTCAGCCCCGTCGCAGCGGCCCGTTGGCCTGGTCGCTGCTGGCCCTGGGCGCAGTCGCAGTCGCCGGGCTGGTGCTGCTGCAACAGCAGCTGCAGGTCGAGCAGGCAGACCTGGAAGCCCAGGTGCACCGCCTGGAACTGCAACTGGGCCGCCGCCCGGCCCCGGTCGCCCCGCAGAACAGCGCCGCCAGCCGCGAGCAGGCCGAACGCCTGGCCCAGATGCGCAGCGTCTCGCAGCAACTGCAACGGCCCTGGCAACAGCTGTTCGCCATGCTCGAAGCGCAGCCGCAGGAAGACGTCGCGCTGCTTACCCTGACCCCGGATGCCCGCAAGGGCCAGGTGCGCATCACCGCCGAGGCCCGCAACCTGGAAGCCATGCTGCAGTACCACCAGCGCCTGGAGCAAAGCGCCGAGCTCAGCGATGTCTCGCTGCTCAACCACGAAGTGGTGGCCGGGCAGCCCGAGCACCCGGTGCGCTTCAACCTCACCGCCACCTGGGAGACCGGCCATGCGCGTCCCTAGCCTTATCCTCCACGAGCAACTGCGCCGCATCGGCCCGGTCGGCCTGGGCGCCGGCGCCGTCGCCGCACTTGCCGTCGGTATTGCGCTGGCCGGTGTAGTGCCCGAATGGCAAGCCGTGCGCGAACTGCGCGCCAGCCAAGCCGATGCCAGCGTGCAGGTCGAACGGGTCAAGCGCGGCGAGCTGAAGATCGCCGTCAAACCCGAGCAGCAGGCGCTGGACAGCCTGCGCCAGCAACTGCCCGGGCAGCCTGAAGCGAGCGAACTGATCGAGCGCCTGTATCACCTGGCCAGTGCCGAGCACATCAGCCTGGCGCGTGGCGAGTACGCCCTGGGTGTCGATCCCAAGACCCAGCTGTCGCGCTACCAGATCATCCTGCCGGTGCGCGGCAGCTACCCGCAGATCCGCGCCTTCCTGCGCGGCCTGATCGGCCAGCTGCCGACACTGGTGCTGGAAGACCTGGAGCTTAAACGCAAGACCGTCGGCGACACCGAACTCAACGGCCGGGTACGCCTGACCCTCTACCTGTCGAGGTCGTGATGAACACACAACGCGCAGTGATGTGGGTGGGGTTCCTCGGCGTGTCGGCAGCACTGGCATGGGCGCCGGGGCATTGGTTCAACCAGGACGAAGAGGCGGCGCCGATCGCCGGCAAGGCAGCCAACACCAATGCCCAGGCAAGCACCGACCCTGTGGCAGCCGGCTTGCCGGCGAAAGGGCCCGCACAGGCCTCCAGGGATCTGTTCCCAGCCCAGCAATGGGCCAAGCCACAAACCCTGGCCACCGTCACCGAACAACCTGTAGCCACCGCACCCGTGGTGACCGCAGCCCCGACCGCCCCAGCGCTGCCGTTCCAGTTCGTCGGTCGCATGGGCGACCGCGACGACCTGCAGATCTTCTTGCAGAGCGGAGAAAAGCTGTACGTCGTGCGCAAGGGCGACGTGATCGACAGTACCTATCGCCTCGACAGAGTCTCGGCCAATGAGCTGGACCTGGTTTACCTGCCTTTGCATCAGTCACAGACCTTGTCTGTAGGGAGCGCACCATGAAGTCGTCGAAACTGTGCAAGCCTGCTCCGTTCATGCTCCTGGCGCTGTGCGTGGCCATTGCCGGCTGCGGCTCCAGCGGGGTGCGCAAGGACAGCGCCGAGCTGATGAAGGAAGGCCAATACGAGGCCGGCATCGCCCGCCTGGAAGAAGCCCTGAGCGAAAACCCGCGCGACACCGAGCTGAACATCGCCCTGGCCCACGGGCGCCAGGCCGCAGTGGAAGCGCTGATCAGCCAGGCCGATGCCGACCGCATCCGCCACGACTTCACCAGCGCGCGCATGGGCTACAGCCGGGTGCTGACCATCGAGCCGAACAACCGCCGCGCCCAGGAAGGCATTCGCCATCTGGAGCTGATCCGCACCCTCGACGAGCGCGTGGCACTGGGCCAGGCCGCGCTGCGCCAGGGCGACCTGTTCGGCGCCGAACGCTACATGCGCGAAGTGCTGCGCCTGGACCCACAGAACCAGAAGGGCATTGCCCTGCGCACCGACATCGAGAACGTCCAGGCGCGTACCGCAACGCCGTACCCGCAGCTGCGCAGCAAGCTGGAGCGCCCGGTGACCCTGGAGTTCCGCGACGCGGGCCTGAAGACCATCTTCGAGGTGTTGTCGCAGGTCGCCGGCATCAACTTCATCTTCGACAAGGACCTGCGCCCGGACATGAAGGCCACCATCTTCGTGCGTGACGTGCGCATCGAGGATGCCGTGGCACTGCTACTGGAGCAGAACCAGCTGCGCCAGAAGATCGTCAACGACAACACCTTGCTGATCTACCCGGACTCGCCGCAGAAGACCAAGGACTACCAGGAACTGGTCATGCGCACCTTCTACCTGACCAGCATCGACGCCAACACCGCGCTGAACATGGTCAAGACCATGCTCAAGACCCGTGACGTGTTCGTCGACGAACGCCTCAACACCCTGACCATGCGCGACACCCCCGATGCCGTGCGCATGGCCGAGAAGCTGCTGCAGTCGCAGGACCAGTCCAACCCCGAAGTGGTGCTGGAAGTGGAGGTGATGGAAGTCGCCACCTCACGCATCCTCGACCTTGGCCTGCAATGGCCCAACACCTTCGGCGTGCTGACCGACGACGGCAACCCGGTCAGCGTGCTCGACCAGCTGCGCGGCATCAACTCCAGCCGCATCAGCATCTCGCCGGCACCGCAGGCCAAGATCAATGCCCAGGACAAGGACATCAACACCCTGGCCAGCCCGGTGATCCGCGTCAGCAACCGTGAGCAGGCGCGGATCCACATCGGCCAGCGGGTACCGATCATCAGTGCCACCTCGGTGCCGTCCACCCAAGGCCCGGTGATCACCGAAAGCGTTACCTACCTGGACGTGGGTCTTAAACTTGAAGTGCAGCCCACCGTGCACCTGAACAACGAAGTGGCAATCAAGATTGCCCTGGAAGTGAGTAACGCCACTCCGCTGGAGGCCACCCGCCAAGGCACCATCCCGGTCCAGGTCGACACCCGCAACGCACAGACCAGCCTGCGCCTGCACGATGGCGAAACCCAGGTGCTGGCCGGCCTGGTGCGCAACGACCACAACGCCAGCGGCAACAAGATCCCAGGCCTTGGCGACATCCCTGGCCTGGGGCGGTTGTTTGGCAGCAACAAGGACGACATGAGCAAGTCCGAGCTGGTGCTGGCGATCACCCCGCGGATCGTGCGCAACCTGCCGTACCAGAGCCCGTCGGACATGGAATTCGGTACCGGCACCGAGTCGAGCATGCAGGTGCGCCAGGCGGCGCCGCTGCCAGTGCGTGACGTGCCGGGCGACGTGCCGAGCGATAGCCGGGACAGCGCGCCGGTGGTCCAGAGCCAGGTGGCCACCGCCCCCGCCCCCGTCACCGTGAGCCCACGGCCATGAAACGCCGCCAGCAGGGGTTCAGCCTGATTGAGGTAGTGCTGACCCTGGCCCTGCTCGGGATGCTCGCGACCATGGCTGCCCCCCTGACCGAAACAGTGGTGCGCCGTGGCAAGGAGCAGCAACTGCGCGAGGCGCTGTACCAGATCCGCGATGCCATCGACGCCTACAAGCGCGCCTTCGACGCCGGCTTCATCGAGAAGCGCCTGGATGCCAGCGGCTACCCGCCGAACCTGCAGGTGCTGGTCGATGGCGTGCGCGATGTGCGCAGTGCCAAGGGTGCCAAGTTCTACTTCCTGCGGCGTATCCCTCACGACCCGCTGGTGGCGGCCAAGAACGAGGACGATGGCGGTTGGGGCCTGCGCGCCTACGCCAGCAGCCCGGACAACCCGCGTGAAGGCGAAGATGTGTTCGATGTGTATTCCAAGGCCCGCGGCAAAGGCCTCAACAACATCCCTTACGGGCAATGGTGACAGCCATGAAACGCAGCAAAGGCTTCACCCTGATCGAACTGCTGGTGGTGATGGCGATCATCGCCACGCTGATGACCATCGCCATGCCGCGCTACTTCAACAGCCTGGACAGCTCCCGCGAGGCCACCCTGCGCCAGAGCCTGGCGGTGCTGCGCGAAGCCCTGGACCATTACTACGGCGACACCGGGCATTACCCGGATTCGCTGGAGCAGCTGGTGGAGCAGCGCTACCTGCGCAATACCCCGGTCGACCCGATCACCGAGCGCAGCGACGCCTGGCAGCTGGTGCCACCGCCGGAAGGCGTGGCCGGCGGTGTCGCTGATATCAAGAGCGGTGCCACAGGGAGGGCGCGTGATGGCAGCCTGTTCGCGGAGTGGTAAGGCCAGCGCCGGCTTCACCTACCTGGGCGTGCTGCTGTTGATCGCGATCAGCAGCGTCGCACTGGCCGCTACCGGCACGGTGTGGTCAAGCGTTGCGCAGCGCGAGCACGAGCGCGAGCTGCTGTGGGTCGGTGGCCAGTATGCCCAGGCCCTGCGCAGCTACTATCGCGCCTCGCCGGGCCTGGCCCAGTACCCCAAGGAGCTGGTCGACCTGCTCGAAGACAACCGCTTCCCGGAGGCCAAGCGGCATATCCGCCGCCTGTATCCGGACCCGATCACCAACAGTGACGACTGGGGCCTGCTGCGCGCCATCGATGGCCGTATCACCGGTGTGCACAGCCGCTCCGATGCCACCCCGTTCAAGCGCAGTGGCTTCGAAACACAGTTCTCTGGTTTCGAAGGCCTGGAGCACTACAGCGACTGGCAGTTCGTCGCCGAGCAGGCCTTCAACGAAAGTGCCGGCGGCGCCCGTACCCATGCCGGCCCGGGAGACACGCCATGAAACGCCTGCACGCCCTGTGCCTGTGCCTGCTGCTGGCAGCCGGGGTGCCGGGTGCGGCCATGGCCGACGCCGAGGACGAGATGAAGGGTTTTATCGTCGACAACACCATCTCGCACATCGGCCACGACTTTTACTACTACTTCGCCGACCGCCTGCGCGCCACCAGCCGCCTGGACTTCAACCTGGTGGTGCGCGAACGCCCGGATGCCCGCTGGGGCAGCCTGGTGACCGTGGAGTTCGACCGTGATGTGCTGTACCGGCGCTTTTTGCCGCCGAACGTCACGCAATTAAAAGAAGAGGCCGTCGCGGCCGCCGACCTGGTCAAGCAGGAAGTCATTCAGCGCAAGCTGCAACGGCTGCTGCAGGACACCACTGATCTGGATAGGGATGAGCTATGAACACGTGCATACCCCGTTGCCTTGCGGCTGGCCTGCTGCTCAGTGCCTGCGCCGCCTCCGCCACCGAGCTGGTGTACACCCCGGTCAACCCGGCGTTTGGCGGCAACCCGCTCAACGGCACCTGGCTGCTGAACAACGCCCAGGCGCAGAACGACTTTGACGACCCGGACTTGAAGAACCGCACCTCTGCCTTTGGGGGCACTTCGGCGCTGGAGCGCTTCAGCAACCAGCTGGAGTCACGGATGCTGTCGCAGTTGCTGGACAACATCAGCAACGGCAAGACCGGCAGCATGGCCACCGACGCGTTCCTGATCGATGTCATTGATGACTCCGGTGCCCTGAGCATCAAGGTCACTGACCGCGCCACAGGAGAAACGTCGCTCATTGAGGTCAGTGGCCTGAACCCCTGAGAGGGACGGGTCGTTTAGCTGGGGAGAGAGCACCATGAAACGTCTGCTGAGCACTTTACTGATTGTCGCCACGCTTGCCGGTCTGCAAGGCTGCGGCCTGCGTGAGCCGATGCCGGCCGAACAGGACACGGAAACCCCGACCCTGACGCCGCGGGCCTCGACCTATTACGACCTGATCAACATGCCGCGCCCCAAAGGCCGCTTGATGGCCGTGGTATACGGCTTCCGCGACCAGACCGGGCAATACAAACCGACCCCGGCCAGCTCGTTCTCCACCAGCGTCACCCAGGGGGCGGCGAGCATGCTGATGGATGCCCTGAATGCCAGCGGCTGGTTCGTGGTGCTGGAGCGTGAAGGCCTGCAGAACCTGCTGACCGAACGCAAGATCATCCGTGCTTCGCAGAAAAAGCCCGACGTGCCCGAGAACATCATGAGCGAACTGCCACCGCTGCAGGCCGCCAACTTGATGCTCGAAGGCGGGATCATCGCCTACGACACCAACGTGCGCAGTGGCGGCGAGGGCGCCCGTTACCTGGGCGTCGACATCTCCCGCGAGTACCGGGTCGACCAGGTCACGGTGAACCTGCGTGCGGTGGACGTGCGCACCGGGCAGGTGCTGGCCAACGTCATGACCAGCAAGACCATCTACTCGATCGGCCGCAGTGCCGGGGTGTTCAAGTTCATCGAGTTCAAGAAGTTGCTCGAAGCGGAGGTTGGCTACACCACCAACGAACCGGCGCAGCTGTGCGTGCTGTCGGCGATCGAGGCGGCGGTGGGGCACCTGCTGGCCCAGGGTATCGAACGGCGGCTGTGGCAGGTGGCGGGGGAACCGGGGGAGGGCAAGGCAGAGGTGGACAAATTCCTTAGCCAGAACCAGCCCCAGTAAACAACCTGCACTGGCCTCTTCGCGGCGTCGAACCGCCGCGAAGAGGCCGGTCCTGCTTACCGGTCACCCCGCCTTGCGCAAGGTCAGATTGATTCGCCGCTCGCCCATCCGCGAATGCACCCCCGGCTTTATCGGCAACACCCCATGAAAGCGCAGCCGATCTTCGCCTCCCCACACCAGCACATCACCATGGCTCAACGGTATCCGCTGAGTCCTGTCCGAACGCTGCAACCCACCAAACAGGAACACCGCCGGCAACCCCAGTGAAATCGACACGATCGGCTGGCCGAAGTCCTGCTCGTCACGGTCCTGGTGCAGGCTCAGGCGGGTGCCGGGCAGGTAATGGTTGACCAGGCAGGCATCCGGCACGAAACCCTCGAAACCCGCCGCCGCCGCTGCGCGGCCTGCCAGTTCGAGCAGGACCTGGGGCAGGGCAGGCCAGGGTTGCCCGCTGACCGGGTCGGTGGCGCTGTAGCGATAGCCCTTGGCATCACTGACCCAACCCAGCGCCCCGCAATTGGTCAACGCCACCGCCATGTTCAGGCCGCCCGGTGTCTGCATGTGCCGGAACGGCGCGGCGCGCAGCACCGGGCGCAGGGCGTCGAGCAGCGGCTCAATGACGGCCAGGGCGAAGCCGGGCAGCAGCACGGTGTGGCTGGCCAGACGTTGTGGTTGGTGGCCGAACAGGTCGAGGTCGGACTGGATCATCGGGGCGGTGGCGTGGGTGAGTACAAGGCATTGTAAGCCCAACGCGGCCCAAGTCATCACTGATGTGCAAAGCAGGGAGATAAAAAGGAACCGCGACGCCAGGGAGAGGAGACGCCGCGGTTCAAGGGGGGAGCTGGTCAGTGTTGGGTCGCGGTGGCCGTGTTGCCGTTGCCCATCTGGCTGATGGTGGCGCTCTGGTAGGCGCCGCTCTGGTTGACGATGGCCGCGTTGTTATTGCCGCCCTGGGTCACGTAGGCGACGTTGGCGCTGTCAGCCTGCTTGATGGTTGCACTGTTGCCACTGCCGTACAGCTGAGTGGTGTAGCTCTGGTTGGCGTAGCCAGACTGGTCCAGGTTGATGCTGTTGCCACTGCCGGTAGACGAGCCGTAGGCGTAGTTGTCGGTGCCGCGCTGGTCGGCAATGAGGCTGTTGTCGCTCCCGTTCTGATCGAAGTACAGCTCGTTGTAGCTGTCGGCCTGTTTGGTCTGCATGGTGTTGCCGGTGCCTTTCTGGCTCAGCGTGGCCAGGTGGGCCTCGCCGTTCTGGGTCAGGTTGGCGCTGTTGTTGGTGCCGTTCTGGTTGATGTTGGCAGTCTGGTTCTTGCCGAACTGGCCACCCATCTTGTCGCCTTTCCAGTTGCTGGCCAGGACCTTGTTGCCGGTGCCCTTGCTGTTGACGGTCAGGCTCTGGTTGTCCCCAGTCTGGTAGGTGAAGCTGCTGTTGCTCTTGCCGCCTTGGGAGATGGTGGTGTTCGAGTTGTTGGTCTCGAACTGATCCGACCAGCTGGCGTTGGACTGGCCCTGTTGATACAGGTTGGCGACGTTGTCCTTGCCGAAGCTCTGGTCGATGTAGCCTTCGTTGGTCTGGCCGGTCTGGTTGACGGTGGCGCGGCTGCCGGTCTGGGTGTCCTGCCAGACTTCCACCGAGTGGCCGGTGCCGTACTGGTCGATGGCGATCGTGCCGCCGTTGCCGTCGCGCTGGTCACCGTAGGCGAAGTTCTGCTTGCCTTGCTGGTAGATCTGCACATAGCCGTCGTTATGCAGGATGTGCTCCGAGGCCGCGTAGTTGTCCTGGCCATCCTGGGTGATGTTGGCGCGGTTGTTGCTGCCACCGAACAGCTGCTCGACGAAGGCTTCGTTGCGCTGGCCGCTCTGGGTGGTGGTGGCCTGGCTGTTGGTCTGGGTGTCCTGCCACACGGTCGAGCGGTTTTCGCTGCCTTGCTGGTTTTGCTGCGACTGGTTGTTTTCGCCCACCGACTGGCTGGCGAAGGCATCGTTGTAGGAGCCGGAGGCCTGCTGGGTGATCTGGCTGCCATTTTCGAACAGCTGCTCGCCGTAGCCAGCGTTGTACGAACCACTGGCGCTCTGGGTGATGGTGCTGGTGCTGCTTTCCTGCACCGCCAGATGGTTGTGGCCCTTGCCGGTCTGGTTCTGGGTGGCTGCGGCGAACGGCGCAACCGTTTGCTGCACCTCGGCGATGTTCTGGTTACCGGTCTGCGACTGGTTCGAGGTGCTGTCGTCAGCCATGACCTGGCCGGCCAGGGCCAGGACGATAGCGGCGCTTAGGGGAGCGAGCTTGAACATGGTGGTGCCTCCAGGTCTATCGGTATTGGGTGATCTGAACACGCTGGCCATTGCCGGCTTGGGTCACTGAGCTGCTCAGGCCTGAGCCGGCCTGCTCGATACTGGCGCTGTTGTTGTTGCCGAGCTGCTCGATGCTGGCGCTGTTGCTGGTGCCGCTCTGGCGGATCGCAGCGCTGTTGCCATATCCCTGTTGGCTGATGCTGGCCATCAGGTCACTGCCTTCCTGCAGGATGTACGCCTCCTGCGCGCCCCCGGCCTGGACGATGCGGCCCAGCAGGGCCTGGCCGTTCTGGTCGAGGGCGGCGCGGTTGCCGTTGCCTTGCTGCTCGATCACCGCCGCCTGACCGGCACCGACCGGCAGTAGGCGGATGATCAGCGGTTCACCGAGGTCGTTGCCGGGCGCCAGGTCGGCGTTGTCCATCAGGTCATCGGCCCCGGCCTGGCCCGCCAGGGCCAGGCTCAGCAGCAGTGGATACAGGCACTTCATGGCGGTCTCCTGGCCTTACTGCACGGTTACGGCGACGGTACGGGTACTGCCTTGGCTACTCGTCACGGTGGCGGTCGGTGCGGCCGTCGGGACGATCGTGGTGCTGTTGCTTACCGTGAGGCGCCAGCGGCCGGTCACCGGTACCGCGACGCTGCCGAGGGTCTGCACGCCGGTAGTGGTGGTCACCCGGACGGTAACGGTATTGCCTGTGGTCACTGACGACGTCCCGCTGACATCCCAGTTGTAACGGTTGTTCGAGCGGGCCAGGACGGTGGCTGCGGTGACCGTGAAGGTCTCGCCGGCGGCAGGCCGTGGCTGCACGTTGACCGTGACGGTGGCCGGGGCGGAGACCGCGCCCAGGGCATCACGCGCCTGGTAGGTGAAGGTGGTGGTGAACGCCGTCGGGACGCTGGCCGGTGGGGTGTAGTTGACCGTGGTGCCGTCAGTGCTCACCGTGCCGCGACCGGCTGCCGGCTGGGAGAGGTTGACGACGGTCAGCGGCACGTTGCCTTCCGGGTCGGTGTCGTTGGTCAACACGTTGATGGTCAGCGGCGCGGCCAGGGTGGTCACGGTTTCCGGGTTGGCGGTCGGTGCCTGGTTGGGCGCGACGTTGACGGTCACGGTGGCCGGTTCCGACTTCAGGCCCTTGGCGTCCATTGCGCGGTAGGTGAAGGTGGCCACCACCGGCTGCGTGGCACCGGGCGGTGGGGTATAGGTCACCGCAGTGCTGCCGTTGAGCGCCACGCCACCCAGGCCGGTACCCGGTTGAGTGAGGTCAGTGATGCTCAGTGGCACGTTGCCGTCCGGGTCGCTGTCGTTGAGCAGCAGGTTCATCGTCAGCGGCACGCCGACGCTGGTGCTGCCGACATCGGCCTGGGCCAGCGGTGGCTGGTTGGCAGCCGACACCGGTGCGCTGCCGACGACGATCACCGGCTCCACATCCACGCCACCATGGCTCGACTTGATCGTGACGGTGGCCGGTGGCTGAGTCACGTCATTGACGGTGAGTGTTTGCAGGGTGCCGGACTTGGACAGGCGGCCGTAGCCCTGGGCGACCATGTCCGGGATCACCACCTCATCGCTGGAACGCGCCTCGATGGTCAGCCGCTTGTTGGCCCACTCGTAACGTGCGGTGCTGACTTTGACCACATCGGAAAGCTTGCTCGAAATGGCGGTCGGCTGGGTGTTGATGTCGCTGCTGCTGGCCGTCACCACCACCACCGGCGGCGGCGCCAGCTGGCTCAGTTGCTGGCTGAAGAACAGCCCGTTGTTGTCCGAAGTCATGCTGAACTGGCAGGGCGATGGCGGTGTACCGACCAGCGCCAGGCCGTTACGGAAGCAGACGCTGGCGTTGCTTGGCGCCTTGGCGAATACCTCCACCCGGGTGCCACTGCCATTGCGCGAGTAGGTCGCCCGTTCCAGTGATGCCGGTAGCTGCGGACGTTGGTCGAGCACCTTGCCAGAGACGGTGAACAGGCTGGTTTCGATGCGCCCGGGCGGGCCGTCGATGCGGATGAAGTTGGTGTTGAACGGGCTGCCCTTGATCGCTTCCGGCCGGTTGGGGTCGCCGATGAAAGTGTCGGTGGTGCCGGTCTCCGGGTTGACTGCGGTATAGGGTGCGCCGAAGCCCTGGATGAACGGGCCGATTGCACCATTGAGCGCACCGGTGAAGTTGCCCGGGGCGCCGATGCCGATGTCACGGGTGATGTTGATCGCCCGGCGGCCGGGTGTGGTGACGTTGACCGTCTCCACGCCGTAGGGGTGGGTGATGGTGTAGGTACCGGCAGTGGGCACCGAGACGCGCAGACGGATGCGGGCAAAGCTCTGCTGGTCGCCGTCGACCGGGTTGCCACCCGCGAATGCCGCTTCTATGCCCGCCACATAGGCGTCGAGCTCATAGCCGCTGTTGCCAACGGCAGGAATACTGGTTTCCGCCAGGAACCAGAACATCTCTGAAGGCCAGTTGTCAGGGAACACCAAGGGCAGCGTGTCGTCGAAGACGCCCGGCTCTGGCAGCAGGGTACACATGTAGGCCGGTGCACCGGGGGCGCCAGCGACCAGGGTGCTGACGGCGTGCGAGCGGCACAGTTCCAGTGACAGGCCGTTGGTGTCCTTGTACCACAACGGGAAACCACCGGTGGCGAAGGTGTAGGGGCCCGGGTCGACATCGGACAGGGCAGCCCAGGCCGCACTGCTGAGGGTGAGGGAGAAACCGGCGGCCAACAGCGCACGGCGTTGCCAAGTGTTCATGCTACCTCCTTGAAGGCGGAGCCTTTGTCTGTTCATGGCACCAGCACCACGTCTTCGATGTCGCTGCCGCCGTTGGCACTGGAGACCTGCACCTTGGCCGGCGGAACGGGTGACAAGTTGGCGGTCAGGCTTTTCTGCGCGCCGTCGCCTGTGAAGTTGCCAATGAAGGTGCCGTTGCCGGTGCGGGCAGTCATTGCCGGCGGGCTGGTTTCGTCACTGCTGGTGGCGATCAAGGTCAGGGTGGCGTTGGCCAGGCTGTATTCGGCTTTGGTGATGGTGACCAGGTCGGTGAGCGGCATGTCGGCGGTGGTCACGCTGCTGGTGGGGATGGCCACGCTGTTGTCGGCGCTGACCAGCATGCTGGTTGGCAGTGCCGGGTTCAGCGCCGACTGGGCATACCAGGTACCCGTGCCATTGGCTTCGGTCAGTGGCAGGTTAGGGGTCTGGCTGGTCAGGGTGGCGCTGCCGGGCGGTGGCGGGGCCAGCACGAACACGTCCTGTTGGGCGCGCAGGTCGCCGTTCTCGGTGTGCCGCGAGTAGGTACTGCGCAATGGGATCAACGGGGTGGGCCGTACGACTTCGGAAAGCTTGCCGGAAACGGCGAACAGGTCGGTCCGCAGGTCGATGCCGTTAGGGCCTTCGATGCGCACGAAGTTGGTGTTGAACGGGCTGCCGGTGACGCGCTCGTTGAGGTTGGGGTCGCCGATGAATTTCTCGCTGCCTTCGGTGTAGGGGCCGTTGACGCTACGCAGGAACGGCCCGATATCGCCCTTCAAGGCACCGGTATAGGTGCCAGCGGAGCCGATGCCGATGTCGCGGGTCATGTTGATCGCCCGGCGCCCGGCGGCGGGTACATCGAACACTTCGACGCCGTAGGGGTGGGTGACCACGTAGGTGCCGGCCACGGGAACGTCGACCCGGATCCGCACACGGGCGAAGCTGATCTGGTCGTTTTCTGCCGGGTCGCCGCCACCGAACGCTGCTTCGAGTGCGCTCACGTAGATCAGGTTGACCCCCCGGGCGGCGTCGTTGATGGCAGCGTCGGCGGTGAACCAGAAGGATTCATCCGGCCAGTTGGTCGGGAAGACCAACGGCTTGGTGTCATCGAAGATGCCGGGGGCAGGCAACAGGGTGCACATGTACGACGGTGCGCCGGGGGCGCCGGCGACGCGTGAACTCACGGCCTTGGACAGGCACAGGTCGAGGGTTCGGCCATGGGTGTCCTGGTACCAGGCGGCGTAGTGGCCATTGGCGGGGGTATAGGGCCCAGTGTCGACGGCATACAGCGCTGCCTGCGCCGGGAGCTGGAACAGGCCGGCGACGATCGCCACTGCCAGCGTGTTGGGTATCGGTCGGAGCATGAGTCGGTTCCTCCTGCTAACGGGCCCATGGACTTGGGGCGTCTGGGAGGACTAGGGCAACTGCCGTGCCAATTTTTTCACATTGGGCTGCAGGCCTTGTGCGGTCTGGGTTGCAGTGGTGATGGCGGATGGTTTCGGCAGGTTTTTTGGTGGGCGGTGTTCCCCAGTATTGGGGTTAGCAGTGGGTTGGGCGTGCATGCCTTGGCAGGTGTGGCGCTCGATCTCACGAGGGTGTCAGAAATTTTGTGTTCGGGCATAACATGAGTAAGAGGTGCATGTATGCCAACCAAAAAGAAACCCTTGCGTGACCTGCCCAAAATCCCCAAAGAGCTGCTGGA
>NZ_JBDJMM010000027.1:0-99980 GCF_039673865.1 Pseudomonas sp. TWI628
GATCTCGATGCTCGACACCGACGGGCGCTCGACCACGTTGATGATCAGGACGTTGCCATCGCGGTTCAGCTGGATGTCCTGGAAGAAGCCGGTCTTGAACAGCGAGCGGGTGGAATCCACCAGGCGGCGGTCGTCAGCCTGGTCGCCAACGTTGAGCGGCAAGGCGCCGAACACGCTGCCAGCGGATACCCGCTGCAGGCCGTTGACACGAATATCGGAGATAGTGAAGGACTCGGCGTGAACTTCAGCGATCATCAGTGCGGACATGACCGCAGTTAGCAGCAGACGTTTCATGAAGTCCTTTTATTCCAACTGGCAATAAACAACCCGCCGCATGGAAACGGCAGGTTCGCAATTGAGCGAAGCTTTTAAAGTCGACCCAGATCGTTGATCAGGGCGAGCAACATCACCCCTACGACCAAACTGATACCGATCTGGACCCCCCAACCTTGCACCCGTTCTGACAGCGGACGACCGCGCGCCCACTCGACCAGGTAAAACAGCAAATGCCCCCCATCCAGTACTGGAATGGGCAGCAGGTTAAGAACCCCCAGGCTTATGCTCAGGTAGGCCAGGAAATTCAGGAAATCCCCCACGCCGGACTGGGCTGAAGCGCCCGCCACTTTAGCAATGGTTATCGGTCCACTCAAGTTTTTTACCGAGAGCTCACCGAACAGCATTTTCTTCAGCGACTCGAGGGTCAGGACACTCATGTTCCAGGTCCGCGAGAGGCCCTCGCCCACGGCATCCAGCGGGCCATAGCTGACTTCGCGGAGCATGCTGGCCGGCCATTCGGCGCCCTTCACACCCGCCCCGAGGTAGCCCCCGGCAGCCTTGCCTTCACCTTTGTGAGCCAGCGTGACCGGCACATCGAGGGCCGCGCCATCGCGCTCGACGCGCAGCACCACCTGGGCATCGGGGCGGGCGCGAACACTGTCCACCACCTGCTGCCAATCGCTCAGCGCCGCGCCGTCGAGGGCCAGCAACTTGTCGCCGGCCTTCAGACCAGCGGCCGCAGCCGGGCCTTTCGGGTCGATCTCGGCCAGCACCGGCGACACCGCCGGCCGCCATGGGCGCAGGCCCAGGGACTGAATAGGGTCCGGCTCGTCGGCGCCTTTGAGCCAATGGTCCAGTTTCACCTGCAGCTGGCGCTCGGCAGTGGCGCCTTCGTCGCGCACCCCCACCTGCAGCGTGCCGCTCTCACCCAGGCGCCGAACCAACTGCAGATTGACTGCCGACCAACCGCTGGTCGCCTTGCCATCGATAGATACAATTTCCTGACCGGCGGCCAGGCCTGCCGACGCTGCCAGGCTGCCGGATTCGACCGCGCCGATCACCGGGCGGACCTGCTGGGTACCCAGCATGGCCAGTAGCCAGAAGAAGACGATGGCCAGCAGGAAGTTGGCGATCGGGCCGGCCGCCACAATGGCGATGCGCTGACGCACCGACTTGCGGTTGAAGGACTGATCGGCAAGCGCCGGAGGCACTTCGCCCTCACGCTCGTCGAGCATCTTGACGTAGCCACCCAGAGGGATCGCCGCCACCACGAACTCGGTGCCCTGACGGTCATGCCAGCGCAGCAGCGGCATGCCGAAGCCGACCGAGAAGCGCAGCACCTTGACCCCGCAGCGCCGGGCAACCCAGAAGTGGCCAAATTCGTGGAACGTGACCAATACACCCAGGGCCACCAGGGTGCCGACAATCATGTAGAGCGCAGTCATATCTATCTCCGAATGACGTTCAGCAGAACCCTGGCAGAGCGCCCAGCCTCAACGACCGTGACGCCTCAGCCACTCACGAGCCAGCTCACGGGCACGCTGGTCGGCAGCGAACACGGCCTCCAGCGACTGCAGCGGCACCACAGGTTCCTGATCAAGCACCTGTTCGATCATACCCGCGATCTCCGGGAAGCGGATACGCCGCTGGAGAAATGCCTCGACGGCGACCTCATTGGCCGCATTGAGCACCGCAGGCGCGCTGTTACCGGCTTCAGCCGCCTCGCGCGCAAGGCGCAGGCAGGGGAAGCGCTGTTCGTCCGGCGCCTGGAAGTCCAGACGGGCAATGGCAAACAGGTCCAGCGGCGCAACCCCGGAATCGATCCGCTCCGGCCAGGCCAGGGCGTTGGCGATCGGGGTACGCATGTCCGGATTGCCCAACTGGGCCAGCACCGAACCATCGACGTAGTCGACCAGCGAATGGATCACGCTTTGTGGATGCACCACCACTTCGACCTTGGCCGGCGCCGCATCGAACAGCCAGCAGGCTTCGATCAGCTCCAGCCCCTTGTTCATCATGCTGGCCGAGTCCACGGAAATCTTCCGCCCCATGGACCAGTTGGGATGGGCGCAGGCCTGTTCCGGCGTGACATCGACCAGCGCTGCCTGGGGCGTTTCGCGGAACGGCCCACCCGAGGCGGTCAGCAGGATGCGGCGCACACCAACCTGGCCCAGGCCGCGGGCATAATCGCCCGGCAGGCACTGGAAAATCGCATTGTGCTCGCTGTCGATCGGCAGCAGCACGGCACCACTGCGCCGTACCGCGTCCATGAATAGCGCGCCGGACATCACCAGCGCTTCCTTGTTGGCCAGCAACACCTTCTTGCCCGCCTCGACGGCGGCCAGGGTCGGGCGCAGGCCCGCGGCACCGACGATGGCGGCCATCACCGCATCCACTTCAGGGGCTGCCGCAACCTCGCAGAGGCCCGCCTCCCCTACCAGCACCTGCGCAGTGCAACCGGCGCCAACCAGGCCATCGCGCAGGCGCGCAGCGGCTTCGTCATTGGGCACCACGGCATAGGCTGGACGGTGCCGAACGCACAGGGCCAGCAGTTCGTCGATGCGCGAATAGCCGCTCAGCGCGAACACCTGGTAGCGCTCGGGGTGCCGTGCAATCACATCGAGGGTGCTCAGGCCGATCGAGCCGGTCGCACCCAGGACAGTAATCCGCTGCACGCTGCTCACATCACACCCCATTCGGCAGCCCACAGCAGCACGGCAAAGATCGGGATCGCAGCGGTCAGGCTGTCGATGCGATCCAGCACACCACCATGGCCAGGCAGCAGGTTGCTGCTGTCCTTGATGCCGGCACGGCGCTTGAACATGCTTTCGGTCAGGTCGCCGATCACCGACGACATGACCACCAGCGCGGCGCCCAACAGCCCTAGCAGAAGCTGAGCGAAGCCCCAGTCACGACTGATGCCCACCGCCAGGGTGATCACCAGGCTGACGGCCAGGCCACCATAGACGCCTTCCCAGCTCTTGCCCGGGCTCACCTGGGGCGCCAGCTTGCGCTTGCCAAAGGCACGACCGGAGAAATAGGCGCCAATATCAGCAGCCCAGACCAGCACCATGACCGACAGGATCAGCCAGTTGCCCAGCTGCCAGTGCTTGAGCAGGATCAGCCCTTGCCAGGCCGGCAACAGGATCAGCAGGCCGATCAACAGCTTGCAGGCCGCACTGGCCCAGAGCTCGCTGCTGCGTGGGTAGGTCAGCACCAGCCAGGTGGCCAGCGCCCACCAGATGACCGAAGCCCCGAGCACCCAAGGTGCAAGGTCCGGCATGAGATGGAGCAACATCAGCGCCCCGGCGACTACAGCGGCGTAGGCGATGCGCAAAGGCTGGGCCATAAGCCCGGCCAGACGCGCCCACTCCCAGGCACCGAGGGTCACCACGAAGCCGATGAACAGGGCGAAGTCCCCGCCGTTGAGCAGGAAAAACCCACCCAGCGCGACCGGCAACAGGATCAGCGCAGTAATGATGCGTTGTTTAAGCATTAAGCACGAGCTCCAGCCTCGACCTGCTCGCTGGTCTTACCGAAGCGGCGCTGGCGCGAAGCGAAATCGGCCAGGGCTTTGCGCATGGCCTCGTGTTTGAAATCCGGCCAGTAGAGGTCGGAGAAGTACAGTTCGGCGTAAGCCAGCTGCCACAGCAGGAAGTTGCTGATGCGATGCTCGCCACCGGTACGGATGCACAGGTCGGGCAACGGCAGCTCACCTGTGGCCAGGCAGGTCTGCAGCAGACCCGGGGTGATGTCGTCCGGACGCAGGTGACCGGCCTGAACCTCACGCGCCAGGCGCTGGGCTGCCTGGGCGATATCCCACTGACCACCGTAGTTGGCGGCGATCTGCAGAATGAAGCGGTTACTGCCCGCTGTCAGCGCCTCGGCTTCACGCATGGCGGCCTGCAGCTCGGGGTGGAAACGCGAACGGTCACCGATGATGCGCAGGCTGATATTGTTCTCGTTGAGGCGCCGGGCCTCACGGCGCAAGGCCGAGAAGAACAGCTCCATCAACGCACCGACCTCTTCGGCCGGGCGCTGCCAGTTCTCACTGGAGAACGCGAACAGGGTCAGCACTTCGACCCCGGATTCAGCACACACCTCGATGACTGCGCGCACCGCATCGACGCCGGCCTTGTGCCCGGCGACGCCGGGCAACAGGCGCTTCTTCGCCCAGCGGTTGTTGCCATCCATGATGATCGCGACATGACGCGGCACCGACGACGGTACCGCCAACTTGGACTTTTCCATTAAAAAACCTCGGCCTTAAACGGCCATCAGGTCCTTTTCCTTGGCTTTATAAGCAGCATCGACTTCAGCAATGAACTTGTCGGTCAGCTTCTGGATTTCATCAGCGGCGCGACGCTCTTCGTCTTCGCTGATTTCCTTGTCCTTGGTCAGCTTCTTCAGATCACCCAGGGCATCACGGCGCACGTTGCGCACAGCCACCTTGGCATCTTCGGCAACGCCGCTGGCCTGCTTGGTGTAGCCCTTGCGGGTTTCTTCGGTCAGGGCCGGCATCGGTACGCGGATGGTGGTACCGGCGCTGGACGGGTTAAGGCCCAGGTCGGAGGTCAGGATGGCCTTCTCGATGGCAGCGCTGAGGTTCTTGTCGTGAGCGACGATCTTCAGGGTGCGGGCGTCTTCGACGGTGATCGCAGCCACCTGGTTCAGCGGCATCTCGCTGCCCCAGGCAGTGACCTTGACGGTATCCAGGATGCTTGGGTGAGCGCGACCAGTGCGGATTGCCGCCAGGTTGCGAGCAAGGGCCTCGAGGGACTTGGTCATGCGCTCCTGCGCGTCTTTCTTGATGTCGTTGATCATGCTTGGACTTCCTCGATCAAAGTACCTTCACCGCCACCGACCACGATGTTCAGCAGGGCGCCAGGCTTGTTCATGTTGAATACCCGCAACGGCATCTTGTGGTCACGGCACAGGCAAATTGCGGTCAGGTCCATCACGCCCAGCTTGCGATCCAGAACCTCGTCATAGGTCAGGTGATCGAACTTCTCGGCGTGCGGATCCTTGAATGGATCGGCAGTGTACACACCATCAACCTTGGTCGCCTTCAATACCACGTCGGCATCGATTTCGATGCCGCGCAGGCAGGCTGCGGAGTCGGTAGTGAAGAACGGGTTGCCGGTACCGGCAGAGAAAATTACCACATCCCCGGAGTTGAGGTGGCGAATAGCTTTGCGACGATCGTAATGATCGGTGACGCCAACCATGGAAATGGCCGACATGACCAGGGCCGGGATGTTCGAACGCTCCAGCGCATCGCGCATGGCCAGGCCGTTCATCACGGTGGCCAGCATGCCCATGTGGTCACCGGTGACACGGTCCATGCCGGCTGCGCTGAGCGCTGCGCCGCGGAACAGGTTGCCACCACCGATCACCAGGCCGACCTGAACACCGATCCCTACCAGCTGGCCAACTTCAAGGGCCATGCGGTCCAGCACCTTCGGGTCGATCCCGAATTCTTCCGAGCCCATCAGGGCCTCGCCGCTAAGTTTGAGCAAAATGCGTTTATAGCGAGGTTGGCGACCACTCACCTGCTGAGCCATTGCGAGTCTCTCCTGCGGCGTACTTTTAGAAAATTCGTGCGAGCCGTTTTCGGCTTGCTAACTGTAGCGTGGCACCGTTTTGGTGCCAGCGGCGCCGGGCCTTATAAACCCTGCGCCGTTTTGACAAAGAGGCTGCGCGCGTGAGCGGGCAGCCTCTTTGGGGCGACAGACGGGGCTGTCTTACTGCTTGGCAGCAGCTACCTGAGCGGCAACTTCTTCAGCGAAGTTGTCGACTGGCTTCTCGATGCCTTCGCCAACCTTGAAGTAGGTGAAGGAAACGATTTCAGCACCGGCTTTCTTGGCCAGCTCGCCAACTTTGACTTCTGGGTTCATGACGAAGGCTTGCTCTTTCAGCGAGGCTTCGGCCTTGAACTTGGCGATACGACCGTTGACCATGTTCTCAACGATGTTTTCCGGCTTGCCAGCGATCTTGTCAGCGTTCAGCTGCAGGAAGACGCCCTTCTCGCGCTCGATGGCCTCGGCGGAGATTTCCGACGAATCCAGGAACTCTGGGTTCGAAGCTGCAACGTGCATGGCGATGTTCTTGGCCAGCTCGACGTCGCCGCCTTTCAGAACAACGACTGCACCGATCTTGTTGCCGTGCAGGTAGGCGCCGACAACGTCACCTTCAACGCGCACCAGGCGACGGATGTTGACGTTTTCGCCGCACTTGGCAACCAGGGCTTCACGAGCGGACTCACGCGAGGCGATCAGCGGAGCAGCGTCGGTCAGCTTCTGGGCGAAGGCTTCTTCCAGGCTTTCGGCCACGAAGTTCTTGAAGTCGTCTTGCAGGGCCAGGAAGTCGGTCTGCGAGTTCACTTCCAGCAGGACGGCGGCTTTGCCGTCGGCCTTGACGGCGATAGCGCCTTCAGCAGCGACGTTGCCAGCCTTCTTGGCGGCCTTGATGGCGCCCGAGGCACGCATGTCGTCAATGGCTTTCTCGATGTCGCCGCCGGCCTTTTCCAGGGCCTTTTTGCAATCCATCATGCCTTCGCCGGTACGCTCGCGCAGTTCTTTGACCAGCGCCGCAGTAATTGCTGCCATTTCAAAATCCTCTTGGAAAGTTTTTCAACCATTCCACCCGTTCGTCACGGGCGTTAAATTCTGCAAATCGCTGCTTTTATATCAGCTCGCCCATCATGCGGGGCCGTTGCTGACAGCAGGATTTCAAGGTGGCAAAAAGGGGGCAGAGCCCCCTTTTCGCGTGCCAAGTAGACGCTAGCGCCTATTACTCAGCAGCAGGTGCAGCCGCTTCTTCAGCGTAGACTTCGGTGCCGCCAGCAACGTTGTTGCGACCGCGGATGATGGCGTCAGCCATCGAAGTCATGTACAGCTCGATGGCGCGGATGGCGTCGTCGTTACCTGGGATGACGTAGTCAACGCCTTCTGGGCTGCTGTTGGTATCGACAACGCCGATAACCGGGATGCCCAGCTTGTTGGCTTCGGTGATAGCAATGCGCTCGTGGTCAACGTCGATCACGAACAGGGCATCAGGCAGGCCGCCCATGTCCTTGATACCACCCAGGCTGCGGTCCAGCTTTTCCAGATCGCGCGAACGCATCAGGGCTTCTTTCTTGGTCAGCTTGGCGAAGGTGCCATCTTCGGCCTGGGTTTCCAGGTCGCGCAGACGCTTGATCGAAGCACGGATGGTTTTGTAGTTGGTCAGCATGCCGCCCAACCAACGGTGATCAACGTATGGCGAACCAGCGCGAGCAGCTTGCTCGGCTACGATCTTGCCGGCGGAACGCTTGGTGCCGACGAACATGATCTTGTTCTTGCCCTGGGCCAGACGCTCTACGAAAGCCAGAGCTTCGTTGAACATTGGCAGGGTTTTTTCCAGGTTGATGATGTGAATCTTGTTACGCGCGCCGAAAATGTACTTGCCCATTTTCGGGTTCCAGTAACGGGTCTGGTGGCCGAAGTGCACACCGGCCTTCAGCATATCGCGCATGTTGACTTGGGACATGATAGTTCCTTGATAAGTCGGGTTGGGCCTCCACGCATCCCAATGACCAACCCGCGCTTCCGGAGAATCGGGGCACCCAGGTCATCGTGTCGACACGTGTGTGGGTTTAATGCTGACGGGGTCGTCCCCGAAAGCGGCGCATTTTATACCACAGACCGCGAGCGAACGGAACCCGGATCAGGTTGCGTCCGTCAGCAGTTTTTGCAGCACCCTGCCAAACAGGCCAGAATGCCTCCTATAGACAGCAGCATGGCCGCCTTTATCCCGACAGAATGCCGCCCTGCTCTGCTAGAATCCGGCCTTTCCCGTTTGTTCGCGCCGCCTGCGGCGCCGTAGAGAGCCTGTAATGACCGTCACCATCAAGACTGCAGAAGACATCGAGAAGATGCGCATCGCCGGCCGCCTGGCCGCCGATGTGCTGGAAATGATCGAAGAACACGTCAAGCCCGGTATCACCACCGAAGAGCTCGACCGCCTGTGCCACGACTACATCGTCAACGTCCAGCAGGCCATCCCGGCGCCCCTCAACTACAAGGGCTACCCGAAGTCGATCTGCACCTCGATCAACCATGTGGTCTGCCACGGCATCCCCAACGACAAGCCGCTCAAGGACGGTGACACGCTGAACATCGATGTCACCGTGATCAAGGACGGCTACCACGGCGACACCAGCCGCATGTTCCACGTCGGTACCGTGCCGGTCTGGGCCGAGCGTCTGTCCAAGGTCACCCAGGAATGCATGTACAAGGCCATCGAACTGGTCAAGCCAGGCTGCCGCCTGGGCGACATCGGTGAAGTGATCCAGAAGCACGCCGAGAAGAACGGTTTCTCCGTGGTGCGCGAGTTCTGCGGGCACGGCATCGGCAAGGTGTTCCACGAAGAGCCGCAGATCCTGCACTACGGCCGCGCCGGCACCGGCATGGAGCTCAAGGAAGGCATGACCTTCACCATCGAGCCGATGATCAACCAGGGCAAGGCCGACACCAAGGTGCTGGGCGATGGCTGGACTGCCATCACCAAGGACCGCAAGCTCTCGGCCCAGTGGGAACACACCCTGGTGGTCACGGCTACCGGTTACGAGATCTTCACCCTGCGCAAGGACGACACCATCCCGCGCACCTCGGCCTGATTGCACCCAAGGCAACCTAAAAGACAGGAACGCGACGCAATGCCCCAGGTGGATCCCGAGCTGTTCGACCGCGGCCAGTTCCAGGCGGAACTGGCCCTCAAGGCGAGCCCCATCGCCGCCTTCAAGAAAGCCATCCGCCAGGCCGGCGAGGTGCTCGACAGGCGTTTTCGCACAGGCTGCGAAATCCGCCCGCTGATCGAAGCCCGCGCCTGGCTCGTCGACAATATCCTGCAACAGGCCTGGAACCAGTTCGACTGGGGCGACCCAAGCGGCATCGCCCTGGTGGCGGTTGGCGGCTATGGCCGCGGCGAACTGCACCCGCACTCGGACATCGACCTGCTGATCCTGCTCGGCGCCGCCGAGCATGAACAGTACCGCGACGCCATCGAGCGCTTTCTCACCCTGCTCTGGGACATCGGCCTGGAAGTCGGCCAGAGCGTGCGCACCGTCGGCGAGTGTGCCGAGCAGGCCCGCGCCGACCTGACGGTGATCACCAACCTGATGGAGAGCCGCACCATTGCCGGCCCCGAAGACCTGCGCCAGCGCATGCTCGAGGTGACCAGCACCACGTACATGTGGCCGAGCAAGGAGTTCTTCCTCGCCAAGCGCGCCGAACTCAAGGCCCGCCACCACAAGTACAACGACACCGAGTACAACCTCGAACCCAACGTCAAAGGCTCGCCCGGTGGCCTGCGCGACATCCAGACGGTGCTCTGGGTGGCCCGCCGCCAGTACGGCACGCTGAACCTGCACGCCCTGGCCGGCGAAGGCTTCCTGCTGGAAAGCGAGAACGAACTGCTGGCCTCGTCCCAGGACTTCCTGTGGAAGGTGCGCTACGCCCTGCACATGCTTGCCGGGCGCGCCGAAGACCGCCTGCTGTTCGACCACCAGCGCAGCATCGCCGCGCTGCTCGGCTACAGCGACGAAAACCCCAAGCGCGCCATCGAACAGTTCATGCAGCAGTACTACCGGGTGGTGATGAGCATCAGCCAGCTGTGCGACCTGATCATCCAGCACTTCGAGGAAGTCATCCTCGCCGATGACGACAGCGGTACCACGCAGCCGCTCAACCCTCGCTTCCGGCTGCACGACGGCTACATCGAAGCGGTCAATCCGAACGTGTTCAAGCGCACGCCGTTCGCCATGCTGGAGATCTTCGTGCTGATGGCCCAGCACCCGGAGATCAAGGGCGTGCGGGCCGACACCGTACGCCTGCTGCGCGAACACCGGCACCTGATCGACGACACCTTCCGCAACGATATCCGCAATACCAGCCTGTTCATCGAGCTGTTCAAGTGCGAAATCGGCATCCACCGCAACCTGCGACGGATGAACCGCTACGGCATCCTCGGCCGCTACCTGCCGGAGTTCGGCCTGATCGTCGGGCAAATGCAGCACGACCTGTTCCACATCTACACGGTCGATGCGCACACCCTCAACCTCATCAAGCACCTGCGCAAGCTGCAGTACACGCCGGTGTCCGAGAAATTCCCGCTGGCCAGCAAGCTCATGGGCCGTCTGCCCAAGCCCGAGCTGATCTACCTGGCCGGCCTGTACCACGACATCGGCAAGGGCCGCCAGGGCGACCACTCCGAGATCGGCGCGGTGGATGCGCAGAAGTTCTGCGAGCGCCACCAGTTGCCGGCCTGGGACAGCCGGCTGATCGTCTGGCTGGTGCAGAACCACCTGGTGATGTCGACCACCGCCCAGCGCAAGGACCTGTCCGACCCGCAGGTGATCAACGATTTCGCCCTGCATGTGGGCGACGAGACGCGCCTGGACTACCTCTACGTGCTGACCGTGGCCGACATCAACGCCACCAACCCCAGCCTGTGGAACTCCTGGCGCGCCAGCCTGCTGCGCCAGCTCTACACCGAGACCAAGCGCGCCCTGCGTCGCGGCCTGGAGAACCCGCTGGACCGCGAGGAACAGATCCGCCAGACCCAGTCGGCCGCACTGGACATCCTCGTGCGCGAGGGCACCGACCCGGACGACGTCGAGCAGCTGTGGTCGCAGCTGGGCGATGACTACTTCCTCAAGCACAACGCTGCCGACGTGGCCTGGCACAGCGACGCCATCCTCCAGCAACCGGCCGATGGCGGACCACTGGTGCTGATCAAGGAAACCACCCAGCGCGAGTTCGAGGGCGGCACGCAGATCTTCATCTACGCGCCCGACCAGCACGACTTCTTCGCCGTGACCGTGGCCGCCATGTCGCAGCTGAACCTGAACATCCATGATGCGCGGATCATCACCTCGAGCAGCCAGTTCACCCTCGACACCTACATCGTGCTCGACAACGACGGCGGCTCGATTGGCGACAACCCGCAGCGGGTCAAGCAGATCCGCGACGGCCTGACCGAAGCGCTGCGCAACCCCGAGGACTACCCGACCATCATCCAGCGCCGGGTGCCGCGCCAGCTCAAGCACTTCAACTTCCCGCCGCAGGTGACCATCCTCAACGATGCCCAGCGCCCGGTGACCATCCTTGAGATCACGGCTCCGGACCGCCCCGGCCTGCTGGCACGGATCGGGCGGATTTTCCTGGAGTTCGACCTGTCGCTGCAGAACGCCAAGATCGCCACCCTCGGCGAGCGCGTGGAAGACGTGTTCTTCATCACCGATGCCGACAACCAGCCGCTGTCCGACCCGCAGCTGTGCAGCCGCCTGCAGGAAGCCATCGTGCAGCAGCTGCAGGCCGGCCAGGCCAGCGATGCCAACCCGACGACCCGCGTGACTTTTTAACGATTAGACGATTGACGAGACCTTGCGCCGATGAACCATGCCTTGACCCAGCTTCAGCCCTACCCGTTCGAGAAACTGCGCGCCCTGCTGGGCACCGTGAAGCCTGCGGCAGACAAACGCGCCATCGCCCTGTCGATCGGTGAGCCCAAGCACGAATCGCCGGCATTCGTCGCCCAGGCCATGGCCGACAACCTCGACAAGCTGGCGGTGTACCCGAGCACCATCGGCCTGCCGGCCCTGCGCCAGGCCATCGGCCAATGGTGCGAGCGGCGTTTCGGCGTGCCGGCCGGCTGGCTGGACGCCGACCGCCACATCCTGCCTGTCAATGGTACCCGTGAGGCGTTGTTCGCCTTCACCCAGGCCGTGGTCAACCGTGCCGATGACGGCCTGGTGGTCAGCCCCAATCCGTTCTATCAGATCTACGAAGGCGCGGCCCTGCTGGCCGGTGCCACGCCGCACTACCTGCCCTGCCTGGAAAACAACGGTTTCAACCCTGATTTCGACGCCGTGCCGGCCGACGTCTGGAAGCGTTGCCAGATTCTGTTCCTGTGCTCGCCAGGCAACCCCACCGGCGCCCTGGTGCCAATGGATACCCTGAAGAAGCTGATTGCCCTGGCCGACGAGCACGACTTCGTGATCGCCGCCGACGAGTGCTATAGCGAGCTGTACTTCGACGAAGATGCGCCGCCACCGGGCCTGCTCAGCGCTTGCGCCGAGCTCGGCCGCAACGACTTCAAACGCTGCGTGGTATTCCACAGCCTGTCCAAGCGCTCTAACCTGCCAGGCCTGCGTTCAGGCTTCGTCGCCGGTGACGCCGAGATCATCAAGCCGTTCCTGCTGTACCGCACCTACCACGGCTGTGCCATGCCGGTGCAGACCCAACTGGCCAGCATCGCGGCCTGGCAGGACGAGGCGCATGTACGCGAAAACCGCGATCAGTACCGTGCCAAGTACGACGCCGTGCTCGATATCCTGCAGCCGGTGCTGGACGTGCAGCGCCCGGATGGCAGCTTCTACCTGTGGGCCAAGGTGCCGGGCGGTGACGCCGAGTTCACCCGCGACCTGTTCGAGGCCCAGCATGTGACCGTGGTGCCGGGGTCGTACCTGTCGCGTGAAGTCGACGGTGTGAATCCAGGCGCCGGCCGGGTGCGCATGGCGCTGGTTGCGCCGCTGGCCGAGTGCATCGAGGCGGCGGAGCGGATTCGCGCCTTCCTGCAAAACCGCTGATTGGCCGGGGGGCGCTTTGCGCCCCCCTACTGTCTATCTGACCTGCCCCAGGTTCGCCTCACTCAAATCCAGCTCACCTAACACCTGCCTGACCACCTCATCGCCCACCAGATGCTGACGATGCAGGTTGTACAGTTCCAAGCGCTGAGCCCGCAGCGCCCGCAAGCGCAAACGCCGCTCCAGCAAGTCCATCTGTTCAGCCAATGCCCGTGCTTCAGCCGTGTCGTCGTAGCTGTCCAGCTCATCCCGGTACTCGGCCATCAGCCGTGCCTTGAGCTCCGTGGCCAGGGTCGCCTGTGCCGCATCCTGTGGCGCGCTGGCATCGATCACCTCTTCCGCTTCCAGCGCATGGATCGCCGCCTCGGCGGTACGCCGCCAGGCTTCCTGCACTTCCTGATGCAACCGTTCATCCGGGCTCTTGGTGACGCCGCGCAGCAGCAGCGGCAGCGCAACACAAGCACTGATCAGCGACAGCAGAATCACCCCGGCAGCAATGAAAATCAGCAGGTCACGCTCTGGAAATGCCTGGCCCGCGCCCATCAGCAGGGGCACCGACATCACACCGGCCAGGGTCACCGCCCCGCGCACACCGCCCAGGGTCAGCAGCCAGCAAGAACGCATGGTCGGCGTCAGTACCAGTGCCGGTTTACCTCGCCAGCGGCGTATCACGCCGATGGCACGCCAGATGCTCTGCACCCAGACAAAACGCAGCAGGATCAACGCGGCGAATATCGCCAGCACATCCAGGCAACGCCATGCCAGGGTCGGCCAGACGGTGGCCTCGTGGCTGACTACGGCCTTGATGATTTCAGGCAGCTGCAGGCCCAGCAGCAGGAAGATCAGGCCGTTGAAGGCGAACTCCAGCAGCGACCAGACGCTGCGATTGAGCAGGCGGGTGCTGGTCTGGCGCGGCAACAGGTCGAGCCAGCTCTGCATCATGCCGGCGGCCACCGCCGAGAGAATGCCAGACACGCCCAGGCGCTCGGCCAGTACATAGGCGGCAAACGGCAGCAGCAGCATGAATACCACGTGGGTGGCCGGGTCATCCCAGCCGCGGGCGATCATCCAGGCGCGCAGGCGACCGATCAGCCAGCTCAGGGCCACCCCCACTGCCAGGCCGCCGAGGGCCACCAGAACGAAGCTGAAGCTGGCATCGGCCAGCGAAAATGCTCCGGTAATGGCGGCGGCCAGGGCGAACTTGAAGGTCACCAGGCCCGAGGCATCGTTCATCAATGCCTCGCCCTGCAGCATGTGCATCAGCGGCGTCGGCAGGCGGTCCTGGGCGATGGCCGACACCGCCACGGCATCGGTGGGCGACAGCACGGCGGCCAAGGCGAAGGCCACCGGCAGCGGAATACTTGGCAGCAACCAGTGGATGAAGTAGCCGGCGCCGACCACGGTGAACAGCACCAGCCCCACGGCCAGCGCCACTACCGGACCGCGGATGCGCCACAGCTCGCGCTTGGGGATGCGCCAGCCGTCGGCGAACAGCAGTGGCGGCAGGAACAGAAACAGGAACAATTCGGGGTCCAGGGCCACATGCAGGCCCAGGGTCGGCCAAGCCAGCAACGCGCCTGCGGCAATCTGCACCAATGGCAGCGGCAACGGGATCATGCGCCCGACCAGTTTCGACACGCTTACCAGCGTCAGCAGAATGAGGACGGTGTAGGCGGACTGCATCCGTGAAGGCTTCCTTTGTGAACCAAAAACGACAGCAGGGGCGAGAGATCGCCATTGAAACAATATGTTAGCGGGGTATGGCAAAACCAGGCCGCTGCACGATAGTCGCAGTTGGCGGATGAAAATGTAACATGATGATACTTGGCCGTTGCGGGTTGTGCGGGTTCGGGAGCGTATTGGCCTGGAGGCGCATGTCCTGGGTGCTGTGGCGCTCGGTATCACAGACAACACAAACCTCAAGGCATGCACACCCCGTGGCGCTCAAAGGATCGTTCCCGCATAATCCCGCGACTGACATTCGGAAATGGAGAGATTGAGGCAGCCTGTGGCCTCAATGCACACAATGACCTACACGCTCTACGGCATCAAAGCCTGTGACACCATGAAAAAGGCGCGCACCTGGCTCGAAGACAACGCCATCACCTACGAATTCCACGACTACAAGGCCCAAGGCATCGACCGCGACAGCCTCAACCGCTGGTGCGACGAACACGGCTGGGAAATCATCCTCAACCGTGCCGGCACTACCTTCCGCAAGCTCGATGACGCCAGCAAGGCCGACCTCGACCAGGCCAAGGCCGTTGAACTGATGCACGCCCAGCCGTCGATGATCAAGCGCCCGGTGCTCGACCTTGGCGGGCGCACCCTGGTCGGCTTCAAGCCCGACCTGTACGCCGCCGCACTGGCCTGAGCCCCTACCCTATTTCGCACGAGGTAATCACATGTCCAATACCCTGTTCAGCCTGGCCTTCGGTGTCGGCTCCCAGAACCGCCAGGGCACCTGGCTGGAAGTGTTCTACGCACAACCGCTGCTCAACCCGAGCGCCGAACTGGTTGCCGCAGTAGCGCCGATCCTCGGCTATGAGGGCGGCAACCAGGCCATCTCCTTCAGCAACGCCCAGGCCGCCCAGCTCGCCGAAGCCGTGAAAGGCGTCGACGCCGCCCAGGCCGCCCTGCTGACTCGCCTGGCCGAGAGCCACAAGCCGCTGGTCGCCACCCTGCTGGCCGAAGATGCCGCGCTGGCTTCGACCCCAGAGGCCTACCTCAAGCTGCACCTGCTGTCGCACCGCCTGGTCAAGCCGCACGGCTTGAGCCTGGCTGGCATCTTCCCGCTGCTGCCGAACGTGGCCTGGACCAACCAGGGTGCCGTCGACCTGAGCGAGCTGGCCGAACTGCAACTGGAAGCGCGCCTGAAGGGCGAGCTGCTGGAAGTGTTCTCGGTGGACAAGTTCCCGAAGATGACCGACTACGTGGTCCCGGCCGGCGTGCGTATCGCCGACACCGCCCGTGTGCGCCTGGGCGCCTACATCGGCGAAGGCACCACCATCATGCACGAAGGCTTCGTCAACTTTAACGCTGGCACCGAAGGCCCAGGCATGATCGAAGGCCGCGTTTCCGCTGGCGTATTCGTCGGCAAGGGTTCGGACCTGGGCGGCGGCTGCTCGACCATGGGCACCCTGTCCGGTGGCGGCAACATCGTCATCAAGGTCGGTGAAGGCTGCCTGATCGGCGCCAACGCCGGTATCGGCATTCCGCTGGGCGACCGCAACACCGTCGAAGCCGGCCTGTACATCACCGCCGGCACCAAGGTGAACCTGCTGGACGAGAACAACGAGCTGGTGAAAGTGGTCAAGGCCCGCGACCTGGCCGGCCAGACCGACCTGCTGTTCCGCCGCAACTCGCTGAACGGCGCCGTGGAGTGCAAGACCCACAAGTCGGCCATCGAGCTGAACGAGGCGCTGCACGCCCACAACTGAGAACCCTTGGCGGTTTGAAGTGTTAAGATCGGGTCTGGCGTGCATGCGCCAGACCCGATTTTCATTCCAGGCCCCGCGAACATGTTCCAGCCCTCCCCCTGGCGCGCCGATTTCCCCGCCATCGCCGCCCTGCAACGGCAGCACCAGACCTACCTGGACAGCGCCGCCACCACCCAGAAACCCCAGGCGTTGCTCGATGCCCTGAGCCATTACTACGGCCACGGCGCTGCCAACGTGCACCGCGCCCAGCACCTGCCCGGCGCGCTGGCAACCCAGGCCTTCGAGAGCAGCCGCGACAAGCTGGCCGCCTGGCTCAATGCAGCGGACTCACGGCAGATCATCTTCACCCACGGCGCCACCTCGGCGCTGAACCTGCTGGCCTATGGCCTGGAACACCGTTTCGAAGCGGGCGACGAGATTGCCATCAGCGCCCTGGAGCACCACGCCAACCTGTTGCCCTGGCAGCAACTGGCCCGTCGGCGCGACCTGCGCCTGGTGGTGTTGCCGCTGGACGAGCATGGCCGTATCGACCTGGATCAGGCGCTGCAACTGATCGGCCCGCGCACCCGCGTGCTTGCCGTCAGCCAGCTGTCCAACGTGCTCGGCACCTGGCAACCCTTGCCTGCGCTGCTGGCCCACGCCCGTGCACAAGGTGCGCTGACCGTGGTCGATGGAGCCCAGGGCGTGGTGCATGGCCGCCATGATGTGCAACAACTGGGCTGCGACTTCTACGTATTCTCAAGCCACAAGCTGTATGGGCCGGAGGGCGTCGGCGTACTGTACGGCCGTGCACAGGCACTGGAGCTGCTGCGCCACTGGCAGTTCGGCGGCGAAATGGTGCAACTGGCCGATTACCCGAGCGCAAGCTTTCGCCCGGCCCCCTTGGGTTTCGAAGCCGGCACCCCGCCGATCGCCGGCGTCATCGGGCTGGGGGCGACGCTGGATTACCTGGCCAGCCTCGACAGCCATGCCGTCGAGGCCCATGAAGCCAGCCTGCACCAGCACCTGCTGCGCGGCCTGGCCGACCGGGAAGGCGTGCGCGTGCTCGGCACACCACAGACAGCCCTGGCCAGCTTCGTCATCGAAGGCGTACACAACGCCGACATCGCCCACATGCTGACCGAGCAAGGCATTGCCGTACGCGCGGGGCATCACTGCGCGATGCCGCTACTCAAGGGCCTGGGGCTGGACGGGGCGATTCGGGTGTCGCTGGGGCTGTATAACGATAGTGACGACCTGCAACGCTTCTTCGCGGCGCTGGACCAAGGCCTGGAGTTGCTGCGATGAATTTGCCTTTGCCGGCCCAGCACGCGCTGGAAAGCTTTGAACAGGCACGCGGCTGGGAGCAGCGTGCGCGGCTGCTGATGCAATGGGGCGACGGGCTGGAGCCGCTGAGCGAGGCGGACAAGGCCGAGAGCAACCGGGTGCACGGCTGTGAAAGCCTGGTGTGGCTGGTGGCTGAACAGGCCGATGGGCAGTGGCACTTCAAGGCTGGCAGCGATGCGCGGTTGTTGCGCGGGCTGCTGGCGCTGCTGCTGGTGCGGGTTCAGGGGTTGGCCAGTGCGGAACTGGCCGGGCTGGATCTGCACGGGTGGTTCACCCAGCTGGGGCTGGAACGGCAACTGTCGCCATCGCGCAGCAATGGGCTGCATGCGGTGTTGTTGCGGATGGCTGAGCTGGCCAGCACCCGCTGAATCAATGTCGCCTGCTTCGTGGGTTTACCTGCGAAGCAGGCAGCGCGATTATTCGGGCTTGACCCGCTCGGAAGGCCGCCGCGCGCCCGCCACCAGTTTTTCGATCGCCTTGCTCGCCGCAACCATGCCAAAGGTCGCAGTCACCATCATCACCGCACCAAAGCCCCCCGCGCAGTCCAGGCGCACGCCTTCACCGACAAAACTCTTCTGCAGGCAGACACTGCCATCGCCCTTCGGATAACGCAGCTGCTCGCTGGAAAACACGCACGGTACGCCATAGTTGCGGCTGGTATTGCGCGAGAAGTTGTAATCCCGGCGCAGGGTCGAGCGCACCCGCGAAGCCAGCGGGTCGTTGAAGGTCTTGTTGAGGTCGCCGACCTGGATCTGCGTCGGGTCGATCTGCCCGCCCGCCCCCCCGGTGGTGACGATGGCGATCTTGCGGCGCCGGCACCAGGCGATCAGCGCGGCCTTGGCCATCACGCTGTCGATGCAGTCGATCACCGCATCCATACCTTCGGTGATGTACTCGGCCATGGTTTCGCGGGTGACGAAATCCGCCACGGCGTGCACCGTGATCGCCGGGTTGATCGCCCGCAGGCGCTCGGCCATCACCTCGACCTTGGGCCGCCCCACCTGGCCTTCCAGGGCATGGGCCTGGCGGTTGGTGTTACTGACACAGACGTCGTCCAGGTCGAACAGGGTGATCTCGCCCACGCCACTGCGCGCCAAGGCTTCGGCAGCCCACGAGCCGACCCCGCCGATGCCGACGACTGCCACATGGGCATTGCGCAGGCGCTGCAGGCCCTCGTCGCCGTACAGCCGGGCAACGCCGGCAAAGCGTGGATCTTCTGTGCTCATGTTCCTACCCCGAAAGCGCGTACCCGAAAAAGCGGCGCGCATTATAGGCCAATGGCCGCTCTGACCTCCATCGTTAGGAAACACCCTACCATTACTGCTTTAATGTCCTATCACTTGGACAGAATCGGACCACAATGTCATCTCGCAAATTCGGCCTCAACCTGGTGGTGGTCCTGGCCATCGCCGCGCTGTTCACCGGGTTCTGGGCGCTGATCAATCGCCCAGTCTCCGCACCTGCCTGGCCGGAACAGATCTCCGGTTTCTCGTATTCGCCGTTCCGCCTTGGGGAGAGCCCGCAAAAGGGCCAATACCCCAGCGATGACGAGATACGCCAGGACCTGGAGCAGCTGAACAAGCTCACCGACAACATTCGTATCTATACCGTCGAAGGCACCCAGGCCGAAATCCCGCGGCTGGCCGAAGAATTCGGCTTGCGGGTGACCTTGGGCATCTGGATCAGCAAGGACCTGGAACGCAACGAACGCGAGATCGAAAAAGGCATCGAGCTGGCCAACCACTCACGCAGTGTGGTGCGGGTGGTGGTCGGCAACGAAGCGCTGTTCCGCGAAGAAGTCACGCCCGAGGAGCTGATCCAGTACCTCGATCGCGTACGCGCCGCCGTCAAGGTACCGGTCACCACCAGCGAGCAGTGGCACATCTGGAAGGAACACCCGGAACTGGCCAAGCACGTCGACCTGATTGCCGCGCACGTCCTGCCGTACTGGGAGTTCGTGCCGATGAAAGACTCGGTACAGTTCGTCCTCGACCGCGCCCGCGAGCTGCGTCACCAGTTCTCGCACAAACCGCTGCTGCTGTCGGAAGTCGGCTGGCCAAGCAACGGCCGCATGCGCGGCGGCGCCGACGCCACCCAGGCCGACCAGGCCATCTACCTGCGCACCCTGGTCAACACCCTCAACCGCCGTGGCTACAACTACTTCGTCATCGAGGCCTACGACCAGCCGTGGAAGGCCAACGACGAAGGCTCGGTAGGCGCCTACTGGGGCGTATACAACGCCGAGCGCCAGCAGAAGTTCAACTTCGAAGGGCCGGTGGTGGCGATCCCGCAATGGCGGGCATTGGCGGTCGCTTCGGTGGTGCTGGCGATGATCGCCCTGGCCGTGCTGCTGATCGACGGCTCGGCCTTGCGCCAGCGCGGCCGCACCTTCCTCACGTTCATCACCTTCCTGTGCGGATCGGTGCTGGTGTGGATCGCCTATGACTACAGCCAGCAATACAGCACCTGGTTCAGCCTGACCGTCGGCGTGCTGCTGGCGCTCGGCGCGCTGGGCGTGTTCATCGTGCTGATGACCGAGGCCCACGAGCTGGCCGAGGCGGTGTGGATCCACAAGCGCCGGCGCGAATTCCTGCCGGTGCAGGGCGACAGCGCCTACCGGCCCAAGGTGTCGGTGCATGTGCCGTGCTACAACGAGCCACCGGAGATGGTCAAACAGACCCTCGACGCCCTCGCCGCGCTGGATTACCCGGACTATGAAGTGCTGGTGATCGACAACAACACCAAGGACCCGGCCGTGTGGGAGCCGCTCAAGGCCCACTGCGAGAAGCTCGGCGAGCGTTTCAAGTTCTTCCATGTCGCGCCCCTGGCCGGCTTCAAGGGCGGCGCGCTGAACTACCTGATCCCGCACACTGCCAAGGACGCCGAAGTGATCGCGGTGATCGACTCGGACTACTGCGTCGACCGCAACTGGCTCAAGCACATGGTGCCGCACTTCGCCGACCCGAAGATCGCCGTGGTGCAGTCGCCACAGGACTACCGCGACCAGAACGAAAGCACCTTCAAGAAGCTCTGCTACAGCGAATACAAGGGCTTCTTCCACATTGGCATGGTCACCCGCAACGACCGTGACGCGATCATCCAGCACGGCACCATGACCATGACACGGCGCAGCGTGCTGCAAGAGCTGGGCTGGGCCGAGTGGTGCATCTGCGAAGATGCCGAACTGGGCCTGCGGGTGTTCGAGAAAGGCTTGTCGGCCGCCTACGCCCACAACAGCTATGGCAAGGGCCTGATGCCCGATACCTTCATCGACTTCAAGAAGCAGCGCTTCCGCTGGGCCTACGGCGCCATCCAGATCATCAAGCACCACGCCAGCGCCCTGCTGCGCGGCAAGGGCAGCGAGCTGACCCGTGGCCAGCGTTATCACTTCCTGGCCGGCTGGCTGCCGTGGGTTGCCGATGGCATGAACATCTTCTTCACCGTCGGCGCACTGCTGTGGTCGGCGGCGATGATCATCGTGCCGCACCGGGTCGACCCGCCGCTGATGATCTTCGCCATCCCACCGCTGGCGCTGTTCTTCTTCAAGGTCGGCAAGATCATCTTCCTCTACCGCCGCGCGGTGGGGGTGAACCTCAAGGATGCCTTTGCTGCGGCACTGGCGGGGCTGGCGTTGTCGCACACCATCGCCAAGGCGGTGCTGTACGGGTTCTTCACCAGCAGCATGCCGTTCTTCCGGACGCCGAAAAATGCCGACAGCCATGGCTTGCTGGTGGCGATTTCCGAAGCGCGGGAAGAACTGTTCATCATGTTGCTGCTGTGGGGCGCGGCGCTGGGCATTTTCCTGGTGCAGGGGCTGCCGAGTTCGGACATGCGCTTCTGGGTGGCGATGTTGCTGGTGCAGTCGCTGCCGTATGTGGCTGCACTGGTGATGGCGTTTCTGTCGTCGCTGCCCAAGCCGGTCGAGAAGGCCGCCGAAGCACAACAGGCTTGAGATTGCGGGGGCGCTTTGCGCCCCCAAGACCCCTCTGTTTGATATAAGATAACGCCCCTCAGATTTCCCCGCCTTGCCTTGCCCCGGAGTCCCCCATGACGGCCCCTGCCGAGCTCTCGCCTACCCTTCAACTGGCCTGCGACCTGATCCGTCGCCCCTCGGTCACCCCCGTCGATGCCGACTGCCAGGCGCAGATGATGAACCGCCTGGGCGCCGTGGGCTTCCAGCTGGAGCCGATGCGCTTTGAAGACGTCGACAACTTCTGGGCTACCCACGGTAGCCAGGACGGCCCGGTACTGTGCTTCGCCGGCCACACCGACGTGGTCCCCACCGGCCCGGTGCAGCAGTGGCAGCACGAGCCGTTCGAGGCCCTGATCGACGCCGACGGCATGCTCTGCGGCCGCGGCGCCGCCGACATGAAAGGCAGCCTGGCCTCGATGGTGATCGCCAGCGAGCGCTTCGTGCAGGACTACCCGAACCATCGCGGCAAGGTCGCCTTCCTGATCACCAGCGACGAGGAAGGCCCGGCCCACCACGGTACCAAGGCCGTGGTCGAGCGCCTGAAAGCACGCAACGAGCGCCTGGACTGGTGCATCGTCGGCGAGCCGTCGAGCACCACCCTGCTCGGTGACGTGGTCAAGAACGGCCGTCGCGGCTCGCTCGGCGCCAAGCTGACCGTGCGCGGCAAGCAGGGCCACGTGGCCTATCCGCACCTGGCACGCAACCCGATCCACCTGGCCGCCCCGGCCCTGGCGGAACTGGCTGCCGAGCATTGGGACGAGGGCAACGCGTTCTTCCCGCCGACCAGCTTCCAGATCTCCAACCTCAACTCCGGCACCGGCGCCACCAACGTGGTCCCGGGCGAACTGACCGCGCTGTTCAATTTCCGTTTCTCCACCGAGTCGACCGTTGAAGGCCTGCAGGCGCGGGTTTCGGCGATCCTCGACAAGCACGCGCTGGACTGGTCGGTCGACTGGGCACTGTCGGGCCTGCCGTTCCTCACCGAACCGGGCGAACTGCTCGACGCCGTGTCGGCCAGCATCAAGGGCGTCACCGGCCGCGACACCCAGCCGTCGACCAGCGGTGGCACCTCCGATGGCCGCTTCATTGCCACCATGGGCACCCAGGTGGTCGAGCTTGGCCCGGTCAACGCCACCATCCACCAGGTCGACGAGCGGATCCTGGCCAGCGACCTCGACCTGCTGACCGAAATCTACTACCAGACCCTGGTCCGGTTGCTCGCCTGATGCTCGCCTGCCCCCTCTGCCAGGCAGCCCTGTCGCGGCTCGACAACGGCGTGGTGTGCCCGGCCGGCCACCGTTTCGACCGCGCCCGCCAGGGTTACCTGAACCTGCTGCCGGTGCAGCACAAGAACAGCCGTGACCCAGGCGACAACCAGGCCATGGTCGAAGCCCGCCGCGACTTCCTCGACGCCGGCCACTATGCCCCGGTGGCTCGCCGCCTGGCCGAGCTTGCCGCCGAGCGCCGGCCCGGTGCCTGGCTCGACATTGGCTGCGGCGAAGGCTACTACACCGCGCAGTTGGCCCAGGCGTTGCCTGATGCCGATGGCTATGCCCTGGACATCTCCCGCGAGGCGGTCAAGCGCGCCTGCCGCCGCGCGCCCGAGGTTACCTGGATGGTCGCCAGCATGGCCCGCGTGCCGTTGGCCGATGCCAGCTGCCAGTTCATCGCCAGCGTGTTCAGCCCACTGGACTGGGACGAGGCCAAGCGCCTGCTCAGCCCCGGTGGCGGCCTGATGCGCGTGGGCCCGACCAGCGGCCACCTGATGGAGCTGCGCGAAGTGCTCTACGATGAAGTGCGCCCCTACGCCGATGACAAGCACCTGGCCCTGGTGCCCGAAGGCATGGCCCACGCCCACAGCGAAACCCTCGAGTTCCGCCTGAGCCTGGCCGCACCCAAGGCCCGTGCCGACCTGCTGGCGATGACCCCGCACGGCTGGCGCGCCAGCGCCGAGAAGCGCGCCCGGGTGATCGACCAGCCCGAGCCGTTCGAGGTGACGGTTTCCATGCGTTATGACTATTTTGTGCGCCAGCACTGAGCACATCCGGAGCCCTTATGCGCCAACCCGATATCGAGATCTACCTGAAGGACGCCGACGTCGACCACAAGCAAATTGCCGAGTGGCTCAGCCAGGCAATCGGCTCGTGCAGCGAATGGAAGCAGAAAGGTCAGACCTTCAAATGCCAGACCGGTAACATTCCGGTCACCTGGTTACCCAAGGCTGTAGGGAAATGGAACAGCCTTTACCTGGAAAGCGACCAGACCCCATGGGCCGATGACGTCGCCTGCGCCCGCGCCGCGTTCGCCGCGCTGAACGTCGAGGTGCGTTGCGCGCCGGGTGGCTGGGTCGAGGAAGACGGCGAGGAAGATGCCGATCGCTGGATCCGCATCAGCGCCGACGGTGAAGAGGAAATCACCTGGCGTACTTCTTGAGCTGCAAGCTTCAAGAGGGATTGCATCAGGCTGCAAGCACACGGTCGCTTGCAGCTTGAAGCTTACAGCTAGAGGCTCAGAGCCCGACTACGTCCTCGGCTTGCAGGCCTTTCTGGCCCTGCACGCAGGCGTATTCCACCCGCTGCCCTTCGACCAGGGTACGATGCCCCTCACCGCGGATCGCCCGATAGTGGACGAAAACATCCGCACCACCTTCGCGCTGAATGAAGCCATAACCTTTGGCATCGTTGAACCACTTAACATTCCCAGTCTCACGAGACGACATCTGAACTACTCCGGATTTTTATTGTGAAGATCGCCTTGTAGACACAGGGTGTCCTCCCTATGTCGACGCCGCTTGCCGAAATATCCTGCAAGTGGCAGGCCGAGTATATGACACAGAACAAAGAATTTTCATGACCGTCGCGCTATTTACCGAATTTTGCTGAACTTGCGCCGATACGGCAGACTAAATGGCTGTCTATTCTCTGAAATTCATTCCCAGGGCACTCACCCCATGACCCGTTCCCCCCTGCGCCGCCTGATCTTCGGCGCCCTGCGTCGCCTGATATACCTGTGGGTGCGCTCCGAGACCATCAACCAGTCATCCCTGCCCCTCAAGCTCGACCGCAGCCGCCCGGTCTTCTATGCCCTGCCCTCGCCATCGCTCACCGACCTGGCAGTACTCGACCGTGAATGCACCAAAGCGGGGCTGCCGCGCCCGGTGCTGCCGGTGGCCGTCGGCCCGCTGCAAGAACCTGCCGCGTTCTTCTACCTGACGCCGGACCCGGACTGGCTCGGCCGCCACGACAAGCGCGGTGCCCCGCCCACCCTGGAGCGCCTGATTGCCACCGTCAGCCAACATGCCGAGACAGATGCGCAGATCATTCCGGTCAGTGTGTTCTGGGGGCAGACGCCGGCCAGTGAAAACAGCCCATGGAAATTGCTGTTCGCCGACAGCTGGGCAGTGACCGGGCGCCTGCGCCGGCTGCTGACCGTGCTGATCCTGGGGCGCAAGACCCGCGTGCAGTTCTCCGCGCCGATCCACCTGCGCGAACTGGTGCAGCACAACAAGGGCCACGAGCGTACTGTGCGCATGGCCCAGCGCCTGATGCGCGTGCACTTTCGCAACCTCAAGACCGCAGTGATCGGCCCCGACCTCTCGCACCGCCGCAACCTGGTCAAGGGCCTTGTGCATGCGCCCCTGGTCCGCCAGGCCATCACCGACGAAGCCCAGCGCCAGAACATGCCCGTGGCCAAGGCCGAAGCCCAGGCGCTGCGCTATGGCAACGAGATCGCCTCGGACTACACCTACACCGCGATCCGCTTCCTGGAAGTGGTGCTGAGCTGGTTCTGGAACAAGATCTACGACGGCATCAAGGTCAACCACATCGAGCAGGTGCAGGGCATCGCCCCGGGCCATGAAGTGATCTACGTGCCCTGCCACCGCAGCCACATCGACTACCTGCTACTGTCGTACCTGCTGTTCCGCAATGGCCTGACGCCGCCGCACGTCGCGGCCGGGATCAACCTGAACATGCCGGTGATCGGGGGCCTGCTGCGCCGTGGCGGCGCCTTCTTCATGCGCCGCACGTTCAAGGGCAATCCGCTGTACACCGCAGTGTTCAATGAATACCTGCACACCCTGTTCACCAAGGGCTTCCCAGTCGAGTACTTCGTCGAAGGTGGCCGTTCGCGCACTGGGCGCATGCTGCAGCCGCGTACCGGCATGCTGGCGATCACCTTGCGCAGCTTCCTGCGCTCGTCGCGCACGCCGATCGTATTCGTGCCGGTATACATCGGCTACGAGCGTGTGCTGGAGGGCCGTACTTACCTCGGCGAACTGCGTGGGGCAAGCAAGAAGAAGGAGTCGATCTTCGACATCTTCAAGGTTTTCGGTGCACTGAAGCAGCGCTTCGGTCAGGTGTACGTCAACTTCGGCGAGCCGATCCGCCTGGCCGGTTTCCTCGACGAGCAACAACCCGGCTGGCGCGAGCAGGAGCTGGGCCCGCAGTTCCGACCAGCCTGGCTGAATGATGCCACCACCCGCCTGGGCGAAACCGTTGCCCGCCATCTCAACGAGGCAGCAGCGGTCAACCCGGTCAACCTGGTGGCGCTGGCCCTGCTCTCCACCAGCCGCCTGGCGCTGGACGAGCGCGCCCTCACCCGCGTGCTCGACCTGTACCTGGCCTTGCTGCGCCAGGTGCCTTACTCCGAGCACACCACCTTGCCCGAAGGCGACGGCCTGGCACTGATCGAGCACGTGCGCGGCATGGACCTGCTGGCCGAGCAGAAGGACGCCCTGGGCCGCATTCTCTACCTGGATGAGGCCAACGCGGTATTGATGACCTATTACCGCAACAACGTCCTGCACATCTTCGCCCTGCCCGCCCTGCTGGCGAGTTTCTTCCTCAGTAGCTCGCGCATGAGCCGCGAACTGCTGGGCCAGTACGTGCATGCGCTGTATCCCTACCTGCAAGCCGAACTGTTCCTGCGCTGGGCGCCGGAGCAACTGGACGAGGTGATCGACCAGTGGCTGGCGGCACTGGTGGAACAAGGCCTGCTGCGCCATGAGAACGACCTGTACATGCGCCCGGCACCGAGCTCACGCCAGTTCGTGCTGCTGACCCTGCTCGCCCGCACCATCACCCAGACCTTGCAGCGTTTCTACATGGCCACTTCGCTGCTGCTCAACAGTGGGCAGAACACCCTCAGCGCCGAAGAGCTGGAAGACCTGTGTGTGATGATGGCCCAGCGCCTGTCGATCCTGCATGGCCTGAATGCCCCGGAGTTCTTCGACAAGACCTTGTTCCGCCACTTCATCCAGACCCTGATCGGGCAGGGCGTGCTGCGCCCGGATGGCCATGGCAAGCTGGGTTACCACGACAAGCTCGGCGAGCTGGCCGAAGGCGTGGCCAAGCGTGTGCTGTCGGCGGAGCTGCGCCTGTCGATCCGCCAGGTAGCGCTGCACCGTGATGAGACCATGGGAATCGTCCAAGGGTAGGCGTACAGGCTGTAGCGGAGCTGTGGAAGGACGCAGGATCAATGAGCAGCACGCATTGATCCACTCTCAAGGAGCTTCTTAATATGTCGAGCAAATCCAGCATCAGCAAAGGTATCCATGGCGGCAACCTGCCGGAAGCCGTCACCCAACGCATCCACGGCGGCAACCTGCCGGAAACCGTCACCCAAGGCATCCACGGCGGCAACTTGCCGGAAACCGTCACCCAAGGCATCCACGGCGGCAGCTTGCCGGAATCCATCACCGAGGGTATCCACGGAGGCAATCTCACTCCGGCATCCACTGAGGGGATTCACGGCGACAACAGCAAGGGTTGACCACTGCGCCGGGAAATCCGCTAAAGTCCCTGGGGTTGGCCACAAGCCAGCTCCAAGGACACCGGAGATTCCATGAAAAAACTCTTTATGCTGTGTTGCGCATCCCTGCTCGCAGCCTGTTCCAGCCACACCCCGTCCACCCAGGCCAGCCTGGATGGCGAAGTCTTCTACCTGCAGCGCATCGCCCTGCCGCCTGCCGCCACCTTGAGCGTCGAGTTGCAGGATGTCTCGCTGATGGACGCCCCCGCCGTGACCCTGGCGCGCCAGGCCGGCCCGGTCAAAGGCAACGTGCCACTGCCGTTCCACCTCATTTACGACCCGGCCCAGGTCAAGCCCGGCCACCGCTACGCGGTCAGCGCGCGGATCGAGCTGGACGGCAAGCTGCTGTTCATCAACACCGAACACCACGGCGTCGCACTCGACGGCAGCGACCCGCAGCCGGTACGGGTCAAAGTCGACCCGGTGCGCTGAGCCCGCCCCATTTCATCGATAAGGAAATACCCATGATTCGCGCCTCCCTGCGCTTCACTACCCTGTGCGCCGGCCTGCTGCTGTCGGCCAGCGCCCTGGCGCTGTCGCTTGGCGACCTGAGCCAGTCCGACGCCACCGGCGGCCTGAAGGATGCCCTCACCCAGGGCGCGCAGATTGCCGTCAAGCAGTTGAGCACGCCAGGCGGTTTCAGCAACAACCCTGACGTGCGCATCGAGCTGCCGGGCAACCTCGGTAAAGCTGCCAAGGCCATGAAGATGTTCGGCAAGGGCGACCAGGTCGATGCCCTGGAAGCCAGCATGAACAAGGCCGCCGAAGCTGCCGTGCCACAGGCCCAGGCGATTCTGGTGGATGCCGTGAAGAAGATGACCGTGACCGATGCCAAGGGCATCCTCAGCGGCGGTGACGACTCGGCCACCCAGTACCTGAACAAGAGCAGCCGCGAGCAGATCCGCGCCAAGTTCCTGCCGATCGTCAAGCAGGCCACCGACAAGGTCGGCGTCGCCCAGCAGTACAACGCCTTTGCCGGTCAGGCCAAGGGCCTGGGGCTGATCAAGGATGACGCCAACATCGAGAACTACGTGACCGAGAAGGCGCTGGATGGCCTGTTCGAGATGATTGCCAAACAGGAACAGAGCATTCGCCAGAACCCGGCACAGGCCGCTACCAGCCTGGCCAAGAAAGTCTTCGGCGCCCTTTGACGCCCTGGGGGGGCGCCTTGCGCCCCCTACGATTTTCAGCCCTTCCTGACCCTGAACCACGCCGCATACAACGCCGGCAAGAACAGCAAGGTCAGCGCCGTGGCCACGATCAACCCACCCATGATCGCCACCGCCATCGGCCCATAGAACACACTCCGCGACAACGGAATCATCGCCAGCACCGCCGCCAGCGCGGTCAGCACGATCGGCCGGAAGCGCCGTACCGTGGCCTCGATGATCGCCTGCCAACGGTCCATTCCGCCAGCGATATCCTGCTCGATCTGGTCCACCAGGATCACCGAGTTGCGCATGATCATCCCCGCCAGGGCGATGGTGCCGAGCATGGCGACGAAGCCGAACGGCTGGCGGAACACCAGCAGGAACAAGGTCACGCCAATCAGCCCCAAAGGCGCGGTGAGGAACACCATCACCGTGCGCGAGAAGCTGCGCAGCTGGATCATCAGCAAGCTCAGCACCACCACGATGAACAGCGGCATGCCGGCGTTCACCGATTTCTGCCCGCGCTCGGAGTCTTCCACCGTGCCGCCCACTTCCAGCAGGTAGCCATCCGGCAGCTTGGCCTTGATCTCCTGCAAGGTCGGCAGGATCTGCTTCACCAGCGTCGCCGGCTGCTCCTTGTCATAGATGTCGGCACGCACGGTCACCGTCGGCAGGCGGTTGCGGTGCCAGATGATGCCTTCCTCGAAGCCATACTCCAGCGTCGCCACCTGCGACAGCGCCACGCTCTGGCCGTTGTTGGTGGGCAGCGCCAGGCTGCCGAGGTTAGCCAGTTCGCCACGCTCCTGCTGGGTGCCGCGCAAGAGAATCTCGATCAGCTCGTTGTCCTCGCGGTACTGGCTGACCGTGGTGCCGGTCAGCGAACTCTGCAGGAAGCTCGACAGTTGCGCGGTACTCACGCCCAGGGCACGGGCGCGGTCTTGATCGATTTCCAGGAACACCGCCTTGCTCGGTTCTTCCCAGTCCAGGTGCACATTGACCACATGCGGGTTCTCGCGCACCTTGTCCGCCACTTCCCGGGCCAGGGCACGGGCCTTCTCGATATGCTCGCCAGTGACCCGGAACTGCACCGGGTAGCCCACGGGCGGGCCGTTCTCCAGGCGCGTGATGCGGGCGCGCAGGTCGGGGAACTGCTGGTCGACGGTGCTGATCAGCCAGCCGCGCAGGCGCTCGCGGTCTTCCATCGACTTGGCCAGCACCACGAACTGGGCAAAGCTGGCAGCGGGCAGCTGCTGGTCCAGCGGCAGGTAGAAGCGCGGCGAACCGGTGCCCACATAGGCCACGTAGTTGTCGATGCCGTCCTGCTGCTTGAGCAGCGCTTCCAGTTGCTTGACCCGCTCGGCGGTATTGGCCAGCGAGGCACCTTCGGCAAGCTTCAGGTCAACCATCAGCTCCGGGCGCCCCGAGGCCGGGAAGAACTGCTGGGGCACAAAGCGGAACAGCAGGATGCTGCCGACAAAGGCGGCAATGGTCAGCAGGATCACCGTCTTGCGCCGCCGCACGCACCACTCCACCACACGCCGTACGCGCTGGTAGAATGGCGTGCCGTACGGGTCGGGCGCGTGCCCGTCCTTGCCATGGCGGGCAGCATGCAGCTTGGCCAGGTCCGGCAGCAGCCGTTCGCCCAGGTAAGGCACGAAGACCACCGCAGCGACCCACGAGGTCAACAGCGCGATGGTCACCACCTGGAAGATCGAGCGGGTGTATTCGCCAGTGCTCGACGCCGCCGTGGCAATCGGCAGAAAGCCCGCGGCCGTGATCAACGTACCGGTGAGCATCGGGAACGCCGTGCTGGTCCAGGCGTAGCTGGCGGCCTTGAGGCGGTCATAACCCTGCTCCATCTTGATCGCCATCATCTCCACGGCAATGATCGCGTCGTCCACCAGCAGGCCCAGCGCCAACACCAGCGCGCCGAGCGAGATCTTGTGCAGGCCGATGCCGAAGTAGTGCATGGTGGCGAAGGTCATGGCCAGCACCAACGGGATGGCCAAAGCCACCACCAGGCCGGTGCGCAGGCCGAGGGAGAAGAAACTCACCAGCAGCACGATCACCAGCGCCTCGACCAGCACCTGGACGAACTCGCCGACCCCGGCCTTGACCGCCGCCGGCTGGTCGGAGACCTTGCGCAACTCCATGCCGGCGGGCAGGTTGCGCGCCAGGCGCTCGAACTCATCTTCCAGTGCCTTGCCCAGCACCAGGATGTCGCCGCCGTCCTTCATCGACACCGCCAGGCCGATGGCGTCCTCGCCCATGAAGCGCATGCGCGGGGCGGGCGGGTCGTTGAAGCCTCGGTGCACATCGGCCACATCGCCAATGCGGAAGGTGCGGTCGCCCACCCGGATGGGGAACTGGCGGATCTCATCAACGCTGTCGAAGCGCCCGCTCACCCGCAGTTGCAGGCGCTCACTAGGGGTTTCGAAGAAACCGGCGGTGCTGACCGCGTTCTGCTCACGCAACGCCTGCTGCACCGCCTCCAGCGGCACCCCGAGGGTAGCCAGCTTCAGGTTGGACAGCTCGATCCAGATCTTCTCGTCCTGCAGGCCGATCAGCTCGACCTTGCCCACGTCCTTGACCCGTTGCAGCTGGATCTGGATACGGTCGGCGTAATCCTTGAGCACCGCATAGTCGAACCCGGCGCCGGACAGCGCGTAGATATTGCCGAAGGTGGTACCGAATTCGTCGTTGAAGAACGGCCCCTGAATCTCCGGCGGCAAGGTGTGGCGGATGTCCGCGACCTTCTTGCGAATCTGGTACCAGAGCTCGGGAATGTCCCTGGAGTGCAACGAGTCGCGGGCCATAAAGGTGACCTGCGACTCACCCGGACGCGAGAACGAGACGATCCTCTCGTACTCACCGGTCTCCATCAGCTTCTTCTCGATGCGCTCGGTAACCTGACGTGACACTTCCTCGGCCGTGGCCCCTGGCCACAGGGTACGAATGACCATGGCCTTGAAGGTGAACGGAGGGTCTTCACTCTGCCCCAACTTGGTGTAGGACATGGCGCCAATGGCAGCCAGCAGAATCATCAGGAACAGCACAATTTGGCGGTTACGCAGCGCCCACGCGGAAAGGTTGAAACCCATCGGGACTTACTCCTTGGCCGCCAGGTTCACCACGCGGTTGGTGCGATCTACCGGCCGCACTTCCTGCCCCTCGCGCAGCACATGGCCACCGGCAGCGACCACCCAGTCGCCCGGCGCCAGGCCTTCGAGCACCGGCACGGTTTCACTGCCATACGCGCCCAGGCGCACCACGGCACGCTCCAGGCGGCTGTCCTTGTTGACCCGCCAGACATAGGCCTGGCCGTTTTCCGCGGTGACGGCCGACAGTGGCACTGCCAGCGGAATCACTCCGTCATGGGCAATGAACACCCGCGCACTCTGACCGAGTTCGGCAGGCACCTTGGCCGAGGTGAAGGCAATTCTTGCGGCGAATGTCCGTGAGCGCGGGTCGGCGGCAGGTGACAACTCGCGAATGCGCCCTTGGAAGCGTTGGTTGGGGTGCGACCACAATTCGATGCTGACAGCCTCGCCCACGGCAAAACGGGCGAACTGCTGTTCCGGCAGGCCGATGGCCACTTCACGCTCACCGTCGGCAGCGAGTGTGAACACGGTCTGCCCGGCCGCGACCACTTGGCCGACTTCAACCTGGCGCTTGGCGATGACACCCGCCTGCGGCGCACGCAACACGGCGTAATCAGCCTGGTTGCCGGCCACGTCGAATTCGGCCTTGGCCTGTTTCAGGCGGGCGAGGCCTGCACGGTAGAGGTTTTCCGCGTTGTCATACTGGGAGTGGCTGACCATCTGCCGGTCGAGCAGCTTCTGGTAGCGGTCGCGCTCGGCGCGCACCAGCGACAGGTTGGCCTCGGCCGCTGCCAGCTGGGCGCGGTTGGCCTCCAGCTGCAGGCGCACGTCCTGTGGGTCAAGCTCGGCCAGCGGCTGCTCGGCCTTGACCCGCTGCCCCTCCTCCACCAGGCGCTTGCTAACCTTGCCGCCGATGCGGAAGGCCAGCTCCGGCTCGAAGCGCGCGCGCACTTCACCGGGGTAACTGTCGGCAGCGGCTTCGGCCGGCTGCGGCTGCACCACCAGGGCCGGGCGCGGCGCGGCAGGCGGGGCTGCTTCCTGGCCGCAGGCTGCCAGCAACAGCGCGGCAGCAGCGGGCAGAGCGAGGGACAAGGCATGGCGCAACATGATGAATCCTTTCGCGAAGTGCACATTGAATATTTATACTGGCGAGTATATTAAATCAGGGAACCGAGGCCGGGAAGCCAGCGTCGGAAAGAAAATCAACATTAACGAAGGTCGCGACCTGCAGCCGGATGCCGTTGCACCCGGTAAGATGGGCGCCCCCTCAACCAGATGCGGATTCCAATGTCCAACGACGCACCCAACGGCCCGGGCCGGCCCAAGGACCTGGCAAAGCGCGAGGCCATCCTCGAAGCCGCCAAGGCCCTGTTCCTTAGCCTCGGTTATGCCAACACCAGCATGGATGCGGTCGCTGCGGCGGCAGGTGTTTCAAAACTCACGGTCTACAGCCATTTCACCGACAAGCAGACGCTGTTCGGCTCCGCCGTCATGGCGACCTGCCAGAACCAGTTGCCGGACTTGATGTTCGAGTACCCGGAGGGAGCGGCGGTGGAGGAGGTGTTGCTGACTATCGGCCATAGCTTCCAGGCGCTGATCAGCAGTGACGAGGCGGTCAAGCTGAGCCGCCTGATCATGGCCCAGAGCAGCCAGGACCCGGGGTTTGGCGCGTACTTCTACGAAGCCGGGCCGAAGCGGCTACTGGTGGGGATGGAAGCACTGTTGCGCAGGATCGATGGGTGCGGGCTACTGCGGATTGCCAATCCGCTGCAGGCGGCCGAGCACTTCTTCAGCCTGGTCAAGGGTGCGCCTGATTATCGCCTGTTGCTGGGGTGTGCCGGGCCGCTGGAGGGAGATGAGGCCGAGGCCCATGTGCGTGAGGTGGTGGCGTTGTTTATTCGGGCATTCAAGGCCTGAGTCAGCCTCAACCGGCCTCTTCGCAGGCACGCCCGCTGCCCCAGGTTCCGCTCGGCTTGCAGGACCTGGGATACCCCTGAAGGAGCGGTTTTAACCGCAAAGAAGCCGACGCAGGCGATCAAGCCTTCAGGGCTTTCTTCGGATAGATGTCATAGCGGCTCGACTTGCCTTCCAGGCTGTGGCTCGGCTTCGGCCCATCAATGATCGGTGCCTTGCGCGGCCGCTTCACCACCACCCGGTGACTGGCCAATGCCAGTGCCGCCTCCAGCAATGCAGGCGCATCCAGGTCATCGCCTACCAGCGGCCGGAACACGCGCATCTCCTTCTTCACCAGCGCGCTCTTGTCACGGTGCGGGAACATCGGGTCGAGGTAGATCACCTGCGGCGGCTCGCCTTCCCAACTGCGCATGCGCTCGATGGCATTGCCAGTCAGCAGGCGCATGCGCCCGACAATCGGCCCCACTTCTTCATCCAACCGACCGCGAGCCAAGCCATCCTCCAGCAACGCGGCAATCAGCGGCTGGCGCTCGATCAGGGTCATCTGGCAGCCCAGGCTGGCCAGCACGAACGCGTCCTTGCCAAGCCCCGCCGTGGCATCCAGCACCTGCGGCCGCACGCCTTGGGCGATGCCCACCGCCTTGGCAATCATCTGCCCGTTGCCGCCTCCAAACTGGCGCCGGTGCGCGGCCTGGCCTTCGACGAAGTCCACCCGCACCGGCCCCGGCGCCTGCGGGCCCAGCTGCTGGATCTGCAAGCCGTCGGCGCCCACCTGCACGGCAAACCCGGCAGCGTCGTCCTGCAGCGGCAGCACCAGGCGCTCGGCCCATGCGGCAGCTTGCGCCTCGAATTCAGCCGAAAGCGCCTCGACCCGGATACCTGTGCCCTGCTCTTCCATCATTCACACCTAGAAATTGACCCCTGCCCCTCATGTATCGGCCGCCATGGCCGATACAGGCAATATCCCGCTATTCTGCCAGAGCCCAGCGCGCACGACTGCCATGACAGACACTCTTCCCATCGGTTTGACCTACTTGTCGCCTGTCGGCAACTACGGTCGGCAGAATACCCAGGCACTCGGGGGCGTCAGCCACCTGTGGCAGGATTTCTTTGCCCGCGCGATGGAAGAGCAGCAAGCGCAAGAGCCCGACAGCGTCAGCCAAGCCATGGTGCAGTATGACCAGGCCAGCGGCGAGCCGATTGGCGGAGCCAAGGCCCTGGCGATGATCGAAACCCAGCGCGCCTGCCCGGTACACGACACCATCGTCGCACCGCCCGAGCCCCTGTTCCTGCCCAAGGCGGAACTTGAGGCCCACCTGCTGGAGCCGGCGCCGGAGCCGTTCAGCGTCGCTGAGATGATCCAGCAACAGCGCCAGCTCGACATCAGCAACAACTGGCTGCGCCCGGTGGTGATGAGCCAGGGTCACCCGCTCCCCGAACCAGGCCCGGCCCCCTCCCCGCGCCCGTTGCACCTGCCGATCGCCGAATTCGAGATGAACCTGCTCGACCCCGCGCCAGAGCCGTTTGATGAGGCGACCATGGCCAGGCAGCAGAACGATCTGGAGTTCGACATGCACTGGGCGCGCCCGGTAGTGCTGAACAACGTTCGCGTCAACGCCTGAGATCAGCGACAGACCTGCCAACGCCCCATGTCCAGATGAAAGTGATTGTGGTGGGCCGCGTTGTAGTTCGGCCCCAGCACCGTGCTGAAACTGTCGCACGCCACTTGCCGCACCTGCCTTAGAAATTCACCCTTCTGCCCGCCCGCCTGCCAGTCCCGCGCCAGCACGATGCGCTGACCGTCCTGCAGGCGAAAGCCGCTGATATCCAGCGCGTTCGCCGTAGCGTGCTGGCTCAGGCGCCCCTGCTTGCGGTTGTAGACATTGCGGCAGGCAAAGCTGCCCAGGTGTTCCACCTGAGCAACGGGCTGGCCAAACACCCGCTGTGCAACCGCTTGCAGCCCATGCTGTTCGAACAACGCATAAGCCACTGCCAAAGGGCAGCTGGCGAGGAAACTGCTGCTTAGCCGGGCTTGCCCCTGCTCGATGCGCCATACGTTCCGCAGAGGGCAGCTGGCCGATGATGGGCTGTCGGCTTGCGCGCGGTAGCGCAGGCCGGAAGTCTCCAGCACCTGGCGGCACAAGCTTGGGTCATTGCGCAGTCGCGACAGCTTGTAACTCGTCAGCCAGTTCGGCGGTTGGCGCACATCCAGCGCCGCCCACGGGTTCCAGGCGTCCGGAAGGCGCCAGCCCAATTGCCAGGCCAGGCCTGCCATCACCAACAGCAGGCCGCACAGCATCATCACCGCGCGCATGGCGCCTCAGCGGCGGAACAGGTCGTTGAGCTGGGCGAATGGCAAGGCCTGTTCACCGTAGCTGAATGTGCCTTGATCTCGAATCTCCAGGGCCGCACGCTGGAACGCACCCAGTGCTGCCCGGGCCAACGATGAACCGACACTGATCCGACGCACACCCAGGTCCTGCAACTGGTTGACGCTCAATGGCACACCCGCCAGGCCCATCAGCACATTGACCGGCTTCGGCGCCACGGCCTGCACCACCGCTCGTACCTCATCCACACTGCGCAACCCCGGCGCGTAGAGCACGTCGGCACCGGCCTCGGCAAAGGCCTGCAGGCGCAGGATGGTGTCGTCCAGGTCCATGCGCCCGTGCAGCAGGTTTTCCGCACGGGCACACAGGGTGAACGGGAATGGCAGGCTGCGGGCGGCCTGCACCGCAGCTCGTACCCTCGCCACGGCCAGTTCGAAGTCGTAGATCGGCGCCTCGGCGCGGCCGCTGGCATCTTCGATCGAGCCGCCGACCAGCCCTGCTTCGGCGGCACGCAGGATGGTCTGGGCGCAGTCCTCCGGCAGGTCACCGAAGCCGTTTTCCAGGTCGGCGGCCACCGGCAAGGGCGTGGCATCGACGATCACCCCGGCGTTGCCCAGGGTCTCCTCCAGGCTCAAGGCGCCTTCGGCATCCGGTCGGCCGAGGCTGAAGGCCAGGCCTGCGCTGGTAGTGGCCAAGGCTTCGAAGCCTAGGCTGGCCAGCAGCTTGGCGGAACCGGCATCCCAGGGGTTGGGAATGACGAAGGCGCCATCACGTTCGTGCAGTGCCTTGAAGGCTTCGGCTCGCAGGGTCTGTACATCCATGATCACAACCTCCGGGGTCAGGGAATGGTCAGAGTAGCCCCAGTTGTTCGACCTCGGGGGCACGCGGCAATTCCGGCAATGCTGCCAGGCCTGGCAGACGCGCCATCAACCGCTGGTGAAAACGCTGGGCCAGCGCGGCAGCCAGGCGGTTGTCAGACGTGTGCAGGAACACATAAGGGTTGCGCCCCTCCTCGATCCAGGCGGCGACCTTGTCCACCCAGGGCGTGAGGAAGGGCTCGTTGGCCTCAAGCTGCGGATGGCCGATAAAGCGCACCTGCGGGTGCTGGCTGAAGGCGGCGGGGCGCGGTGGCACCTTGGGCTTTTTCGACTGCGCATGCAGCACGGCGGGGTCGCGTGAAGTGCAGCTGAACAGGGCGCGGGGGTCGAGGCAAATGCGCTCCACGCCGCGCTCGTGCAGCAGACGGTTGAGCAGCCGCTCTTCCTCGCCCTTGGCGAAGAACGCCTGGTTGCGCACCTCCACGGCCACCGGCACACCGATTTCGTCGAGAAAGTGGCACAGCTCGCCCAGCCGTGCGGGGCTGAACTGGGCCGGCAACTGCAGCCAGTACGGCGATACGCGCTGGCCCAGCGGGGCCATCAGGCGGGTGAAGTCGAAGGCCGCTTCCAGCTGATCGCGCAGGTCACCTTCGTGGCTGATATCCCTGGGAAACTTGGCGGTGAAACGGAAGTGTGCGGGCATGACCTGCGCCCAGCGGGCGATGGTGCCGGGGGCGGGGCGCGCATAGAACGTGGTGTTGCCCTCGACGGCGTTGAATACCTGGCTGTAATAGCCAAGCATTTCATGGGTGCTGGCGTCGGCGGGATACAGGTAGTCGCGCCAGGCGTTCTCGCTCCAGGACGGGCAACCTACGAAATATGGGAGGGGTAATGGATCCATCCATCAAATGTACAGGTCGAGCCCCAGTACTTCCATGTCCCAGTCGGTAAAACCGGCCGTGCTGAGATAGCTGGCCAACGCAGTGGCGGTGCGCCGGTCACGGGCGCGAGGGAATACCATGTCCTGCTGGCGAGCCGGCAGGCCCGCCGGGCGACGACGCGCAGAAGCCTCTTGGGTGACTTCGCTCTCCTCCACCAGCTCGGCATCGTCCACGTTCTCGTCACGCACCGCTGCTTTGCGCGGGGTGCGCTTGATCGGGTAGGACTGCGATGAGAAACCGTCGATACGCATGGCATGAGCACTCAGGACCAATGATGGCAATTTAGCAGCATCAGGGTTCCGTCGCTAATGCTCGAGTGATAACTGGACCACAGTTTGCGCCGAAGGTTTTATCGTTAACCGCGATAACCGACGAACAGTACTCAGCGCGCCTTGGGTGTGGCTACATTATCGCGCAAGTAAACCGGTTGCGCCTGTTCGGCGGCGATTGCCTCGCCACGGGCCCAGGCGAAGCTGGCCAGGCTGAGGATGTCCAGAGCATTTGGCAAAGCGGCCGGGTTGCTGGCGCAGGCCTGCACCGCCAAACGCTCGGCATAGCCCCAGCCGGTACCGGCACCGAACCAGTCACCGCTGCTGCCTTCAGGCAGGGCCACGCGCTCAGGCGGCAGCACGGCTTCCAGGCCCTGCAGGCGCATTTCACCGGCTTCGGCCTTGTAGCAACCCCAATACACTTCGTCCATGCGCGCATCGATGGCAGCGGCCACCTGCTGCACACCCTGCTCGCGCAGCGCGCCCTGGGCCAGCGCAGCCAGGTTGGACACTGGCAGCACTGGGCGCTCCAGCGCAAACGCCAGGCCCTGCACCACGCCAATGGCGATACGCACCCCGGTGAACGCGCCCGGGCCACGGCCGAAGGCGATGGCATCCAGTGCATTGAGCGCCACGCCGGAATCTGCCAGCAGCTGCTTGATCATCGGCAGCAGCTTCTGCGCATGCATGCGCGGGATCACCTCGTAATGGCTGGTTACCTTGCCGTCATGCAGCAGTGCGACGGAACAGGCTTCGGTGGCGGTATCCAGGGCCAGCAGGGTGGTCATCGAACGGGTATCCAGGTGCTAGGGGAAAAGAGCGGCAGTATAAACGACAACGGCCCGCAAGCGGGCCGTTGTGACACATGGCGTTGGATCAGCTCAGGGCGTCCAGCACCTTGGCGGTGATCGACTCGACCGAGCCGACGCCTTCGATGTGGCTGTACTTCGGCTTGCCATCATTCGCTTTAGACAGCTTCTGGTAGAAGTCCACCAGCGGCTTGGTCTGGCTGTGGTAGACCGACAGGCGGTGACGCACGGTTTCTTCCTTGTCGTCGTCGCGCTGGATCAGGTCTTCGCCGGTGACGTCGTCCTTGCCTGCCACTTTCGGCGGGTTGTACTGAATGTGGTAGGTACGGCCCGAGGCCAGGTGCACACGGCGGCCAGCCATACGGCCGACGATTTCTTCGTCGTCGACGGCGATTTCGACCACGGCGTCGATGTCTACGCCAGCGGCAACCATGGCTTCAGCCTGCGGAATGGTGCGCGGGAAGCCGTCGAACAGGCAGCCATTGGCGCAATCCGGCTGGGCGATACGCTCCTTGACCAGGCCGATGATCAGCTCGTCGGAAACCAGCTGGCCGGCATCCATGACTTCCTTCAGTTGCAGGCCCAGTGGGGTACCGGCCTTGACGGCGGCACGCAGCATGTCACCGGTGGAGATCTGTGGAATACCGAACTTCTCGGTGATGAACTTTGCCTGAGTACCTTTACCGGCCCCGGGAGCTCCCAGCAGAATTACGCGCATCTCGTGCTCCTCAAATTTTTTTATGAAATTCAATGGATTCGGCAATCGAGGCCAAGTCCGGAAAATCGGGTATGACCATAAATCGGTCAGAAGGCTGCTCAAGATACACAGCGCTCGGCAGCCAGACAAGCGTCCCAAAGTTGCAGCATTGCGTCATTTGTAACTGAAACCGAAGGGGGTTGCGCCCGGCGCAACCACCCTCCTCGTCCTGTTCTGGCCGACACCCTGTCAATCGGCAAGGGCCGCAACAGCTGGCGTCAACCGGTGTTGCGCAGGCCCGCGGCAATCCCTGCCACGGTCACCAGCAAGGCCTGCTCCAACGGGCTGTCCAGAGCGGCTTCGCGGCTGCGCGAACGGGCCAGCAACTCGGCCTGCAGGCGGTGCAGCGGGTCCAGGTAGGTGTTGCGCAGGCTGATGAATTCCAGGGTCTCGGGGCTATGCGCCAGTAGCACCGGCTGCCCGGTCAGGCCCAGCACCACCTGGCACGACTGCGACAATAGGTCGCGCAGGTGCGCACCTAAAGGCAGCAAGCCTGGTTGCACTAGACGTTGGTCGTAGGCCTCGGCGATTTGCGCATCGGCCTTGGCCAGGACCATTTCCAGCATGTCGATGCGAGTGCGGAAGAACGGCCACTGCTCGCGCATCTGCGCCAGCAGTTCGCCCTGGCCCCGCGCCAAGGCATTGCTCAGGGCGGTTTCCCAGCCCAGCCAGGCCGGCAGCATCAGGCGTGTCTGGGTCCAGCCGAAGATCCACGGGATCGCCCGCAAGCTTTCGATGCCACCGGCACGGCGCTTGGCCGGGCGGCTGCCCAGCGGCAGGCGGCCCAGTTCCTGCTCAGGAGTGGACTGGCGGAAGTACTCGACGAAGTCGGGGTTTTCCCGCACCACGCCGCGGTAGGCCTTCACACCGTCGGCCGCCAGCTGGTCCATCAGTGCGCGCCAGGCGGGCTCTGGTGGTGGTGGTGGAAGCAAGGTGGCTTCGAGCACGGCGGCCAGGTATAGGTTGAGATTCTGCTCGGCGATGCCCGGCAAGCCGAACTTGAAGCGGATCATTTCGCCCTGTTCGGTAGTGCGGAACCGCCCTGCCACCGAGCCCGGGGGCTGCGACAGGATCGCCGCATGGGCCGGGCCGCCGCCACGGCCGACCGTACCACCACGGCCATGGAACAGCAGCAGCTCGACCTGATGCTCGCGGCAGATGCGCACCAGGTTTTCCTGGGCACGGTACTGAGCCCAGGCAGCCGCCGTGGTGCCTGCGTCCTTGGCCGAGTCGGAATAACCGATCATCACTTCCTGCGGCCCGCGCAGGCTGGCGCGATAGCCCGGCAGACCGAGCAGGCGCTGCATCACCGGCCCGGCGTTGTCCAGGTCGGCCAGGGTTTCGAACAACGGCACCACGCGCATCGGCCGGGTCAGGCCGGCTTCCTTGAGCAGCAGTTGCACAGCCAATACATCAGAGGCCGCGCCCGCCATCGAAATCACGTACGAGCCCAGCGATGCGCCCGGTGCAGCGGCGATCTCACGGCAGGTGGCCAGCACTTCTGCGGTCTCTGCCTGGGGTTTGAAGTGCGCCGGCAGCAACGGCCGGCGATTCTTCAATTCGGCCTGGAGGAATGCGATGCGCTGTTCTTCGTCCCAGTCGGCATAGCTGCCCAAGCCCAGGTAATCGGTAATCTCCGCCAGCGCATCACGGTGCCGGGCGGCGTCCTGGCGCACATCCAGGCGACCGAGGAACAGGCCGAAGGTCACCGCCCGGCGCAGGCTGTCAAGCAATGGGCCATCGGCGATCACGCCCATGCCGCACTCATGCAACGACTGATAGCACAGCTCCAGCGGGGCGATCAGGTCGCGGTTGTCCACCAGCACCTCGGCGCTGGCCGGCGGGTTGCTGGTCAACGCGAGCTGGGCCCAGGCGCGGGTCGCGCGCAGGCGGTCGCGCAGTTGCTTGAGCAATGCCCGGTACGGCTCGGCACTGTCGCCCACACGTTCACGCAAGGCACTACTGGCTTGCTGCATGGACAGCTCGGCCGCCAGCGCATCGACATCGCGCAGGAACAGGTCGGCGGCCATCCAGCGGGCCAGCAGCAGCACCTCACGGGTCACGGCGGCGGTGACATTGGGGTTGCCGTCACGGTCACCGCCCATCCACGAGGCGAAGCGAATGGGCGCAGCTTCCAGCGGCAGGTGCAGGCCGGTGGCGTCGAACAGCGCCTTGTCGACCTTGCGCAAGTGGTTGGGAATGGCCTGCCACAGCGAATGCTCGATCACCGCGAAGCCCCATTTGGCCTCGTCCACCGGGGTTGGCCGGGTGCGGCGGATTTCTTCGGTGTGCCAGGCCTCGGCGATCAGCCGGCGCAGGCGCTCACGCACCTGCTCGCGCTCGGCGGGGGTCAGGTCACGGTGGTCCTGCACGGCCAGCTGGCCGGCGATGGCATCGTATTTCTGGATCAACGTGCGCCGCGCCACTTCGGTCGGGTGCGCGGTCAGCACCAGCTGGATATCGAGCTTGGCCAGTTGCCGGGCCAAGGCGTCATCCTTGTGCCCGGCCTGCTTCAGGCGAGCCAGCAGTTCGGGCAAGACCCGCGCCTCGAACGGCTCTGGCTGGCCGGCATCGCGACGGCGAATCAGCTGATACTGCTCGGCCATGTTGGCCAGGTTGAGGAACTGGTTGAAAGCTCGCGCCACCGGCAGCAGGTCTTCTTCTGCAAGGTCGGCCAGGGTCGAGCTCAACTGCTCGCCAGCGCCGCGGCGGTCGGCCTTGGCGCTGTGGCGAATGTCCTCGATCTTCTGCAGGAACGCATCACCGTGCTGCTGGCGAATGGTCTCGCCGAGCAACTCCCCCAACACATGGACATCTTCACGCAGGCGCACATCGATATCAGTCATTGGCCCTCTCTTCGGCGCGGCTCGCCACGCTCTGCTCAGGAAACAGCACTGGCCCAAGAGTGCCCACTGCCGGGGCGCGATGGCAAGCCGCGATCGCGCAAAGCAAACTAAAGTTAAGGCAGCGCAGTCCGATGCACTGCAGCCTTTACTGGCGTTGACAGAGGTCATCATGAAAATCCGCGAACTCGCCCAGCACTGGGAACAGAATGCCGCCGGCACCCTGAGCCCCACCGGCCATGCCTTGCACCTGGACCTGGAGTCCGAGGCACGCCTGGCCGCCCTGATCGACATGTACCCCAAACGCACCGCCGAGGAACTGCTCGGCGAACTGGTCGCCGCCGCGCTGGAGGAGATAGAAGCCAGCTTCCCCTACGTGCAGGGCCAGAAGGTCATCGCCACTGACGAGGAAGGTGACCCGCTGTACGAAGACATCGGCCCGACCCCGCGCTTTCTGGCGCTGTCACGGCGCCATCTGCACGACCTCAGCAACACCGACGGCGACAGCGGCAACTAAATTCCCCTTTGACTTTCCGGGCCTGCAACGGGCCCGGATGCCCGTTCCAGACAGCGAAGTTCCAGGCACAACCGCTGACCGACCAGTCAGAAAAAGTTAGGCAGCCGAGGCAACTTTTTCTGAACCTTTCAAAAAACGGTCAAGTCCCAGCCAATAGCCATCACGCTAAAACCCTGCACACCTGCCATGGTGCATCGTTCAGCGCAAGCGCAGGCAATGTCAGGGATTGAGCGATGGACTGCTATGGACATCGTCGTAATCAGGAGTGATCCAATGGAACTGACCACCATCAACACCCGCAACCCGAAAGCTACGTCCGGCCACGTTCGCGGGTTGAAGCTGGCCGCGCTGGCCCTGGGCAGTAGCCTGGTCCTGGCCGGCTGTGCAGGCAACCCGCCTACCGAGCAGTACGCCGTCACCCAGTCCGCCGTGAACTCCGCCGTCAGTGCCGGTGGTACCGAGTTCGCTGCCGTGGAAATGAAAGCGGCCCAGGACAAGTTCAAGCAGGCCGAAATCGCCATGCACGACAAGCAGTATGACGAGGCCAAGCGCCTGGCCGAGCAGGCCGAATGGGACGCCCGCGTCGCCGAGCGCAAGGCCCAGGCAGCCAAGGCCCAGAAGGCCGTGCAGGATGCCCGCCAGGGCGTTCAGGACGTGCGTCAGGAAGGCCTGCGCAGCGCTGAATGAGCGCCGCCATGCCAACCCTAGCCTTCGCAACTGATCAAAGGATGAACACTATGCGCAACTACGTCATGATTCCCGCCCTGCTGGCCGTGAGCATCGGCCTCGCCGCCTGCTCCCACGACCCGAACCCCAACCTGGAGTCGGCCCGCAGCAACTTCTCGGCGTTGCAGAGCGACCCGCAGTCGAGCAAGGTGGCCGCGCTCGAGACCAAGGATGCCCAGGACTGGCTGAACAAGTCCGACAAGGCCTTCATGGACCGTGAAGACAGCAAGAAGGTCGACCAGCTCGCCTACCTGACCAACCAGCGTATCGAGGTGGCCAAGGAAACCATCGCCCTGCGCACCGCCGAAAACGAGTTGAAGAACGCCTCGGCCCAGCGTGCCCAGGCCAAGCTCGATGCCCGCGACGCGCAGATCGCCAAGCTGCAGGACAGCCTCAACGCCAAGCAGACCGACCGCGGTACCCTGGTGACCTTTGGTGACGTGCTGTTCGACTTCAACAAGGCCACCCTCAAGAGCAACGCCTACCCGAACATCACCAAGCTGGCCCAGTTCCTTCAGGAGAACCCGGAGCGCAAGGTGATTGTCGAGGGCTACACCGACAGCGTTGGCTCGGCCAACTATAACCAGGGCCTGTCCGAACGCCGCGCCGCCAGCGTGCGCGCGGCGCTGGTACGTGCAGGCGTGGACCCGGCGCGTGTCGTCGCCCAGGGTTATGGCAAGGAATACCCGGTGGCGGACAACGGCAGCAACTCGGGCCGTGCGCAGAACCGTCGGGTAGAGGTGACCATCTCCAACGACAACCAGCCGGTGGCACCGCGTTCGGTGAGCCAGATCCAGCAGTAAGGCTGGTCAGCTGAAATGAGAAAGCCCCGCGATCGATGCGGGGCTTTTCTTTTGCCTGTTCCGGCCTCTTCGCGGGCAAGCCCGCTCCCATACCTGTGGGAGCGGCTTTAGCCGCGAAAGGGCCGGGACAGCCGCTAGAAATCCTAAATCATTGCACCTGCTGCGGCGTCTCCTGCCCCATGCAGCGCACCGCGCGCTTGCGGCTGTCTACCAGCACGCCGGTCAGGCCTTTCTGCTCGGTATCGAACAGCACCAGCACCCCATCCACGCACTGGGCCACCTGCGGCGCCGGGTCCAGCGAGACCTTGTAGTCCTCGCCCGGGATGGTCTTGAGCATGGTGAAGTCCTGCAGCAGCAGCGCATCCTCAGGCTTGGCGAAATGCAGGTAGCCGTAGTACCAGAGGGCCCCCACCGTCACGATGATGCTGCCGACACCGGTCAGGATCAGCGGGATGGCGTTGCGTTCTTCACTCATTGCGTGTTCTTCTCGTCAGGGTAGTTGGGCACTTCGGCAAGCCGCCGCAGGCCGTTGAAATGGCTCGGGTCATCAAGGAAGCGCAGCATCACCTGGCGCCACACCGGGTCGGCGAAGGTCTGCACGTGGCCGCCTCGGGTCAGTTGCAGCACCCGCGGGGCCGGTGCGTTCTGGTACAGGCGGATGCCGTTGTCCATCGGCACCAAGGTGTCGTCGATGCTGTGGAAGAACAGCTTCGGCGGGCTGCTCAGCTGCCCGATCGAACGGATTGCACTGTCGCCGTCTGGCACCAGCCAGGACAGCGGCACCTGCAGCGGCCAGGTCATCCACGAGGTGCTCAAGGCATAGCGCCCTACCCCACGGTAACTGGCTGGCACACCGTCGAACACCAAGGCACTGAAGCGCTGGCGCTGCTCGGGGTGCTGCGCCAGGTAATGGATCGCCATCGCCCCACCAAGGCTCTGGCCGAGCAGCACCAAGGGCTTGCCCTTGACCTCGGGGGCCTGGGCCAGCCACGCCATTGCCGCGTCGATATCCTGATAGACCTCCGGCAAGCTCGGTGAGCCCTCGGACAGCCCGTAGCCACGGTAATCGATCATCAGTACCTGGTAACCCTGCTCCGGCAGCCAGTAGCTGCCGCCCAGGTGGCCCGGCAGGTTGCCGCCGTTGCCATGCAGATGCAGCACCGTCCCCTTGACCTCCCCCCCCGCCTTGGCCGGCAGCCACCAACCGTGCAGGCGCAAGCCATCGGCGGTGGTGAGGGTGATATCGCGGTACTCCAGCTTGGCCCGCTCAGGGGTGAACGGCTCGCCGGGTTCCGGGTAGAACAACAGGCTGCTGCAACCGCCCAGCCCCAGCAGGAGCAGGCCCAGCATCAGCTGGCGGCAGCGCTCAGAGAATGTTCGCGTAGTCGGCTTCAATGCGATCCAGGCTCAAGTGGTTGAGGAAGTTGGAGAAGCACATCCAGGCCGACAGCGCGTTGAGGTCGCGGAACTGCTCCGGCAGGTACTTGGGCGGCTCCACCAGCCCTTCCTCGACCAGCTGGCGTAGGGTGCGCATGTCTTCCAGAGTGGTCTTGCCGCAGAACAGCAGCGGAATCTGTTCAAGCTTGCCCTTCTTCACGGCCAACTGAATGTAGTTGTAAACCATGATGAAGCCCTTGAGGTAGGACAAGTCCTTGGTGAATGGCAGGCCATTGGGCACCGAGCCACGGAACACCCGGCTGGCGTTGCTGTAGCTCTGCGCCATCTCGAAGCCCTGCTCGCGGAAGAAGTCGAACACTTGCAGGAAGTCGGCGCCCTCCTCGACCATGTGGATGGCGCGGGTGCGGTTGGTCAGCTTGCGCAGGCGGCTGGGATAGGAAGCGAAGGCGATCACCTCCATGAGGATGGCCAGGCCTTCCTGGGTCACCGTCGACGAGGGCGGGCCCTTGGCCAGGAAGGTGCAGATCGGCTGGTTCAGGCCGTTGAGGGTGGTGCCCACATGCACCAGGCCTTCATGCACCTCCAGCGCACGCACGTCCCGGTTGTTGAACATGGCATCGGCGCGCACCTTGATGTAGTCGGCACCGGCTGCGGCATCGGCAACGATACCGTCCGACTCGAACACGCGGATGGTTTCCTCGGCCTCGCCAAACACCTTGTTCAGGCGGCGCTGGAGGATGTCCACGGCCTCCTTGGCGGTCAGGTTCTTCGGCTCGTCCTTGAGGTCGCCGCGCCCGTCGATGTTGTTCAGGTAGTCCGAGAGCATCAGCCCCAGGTCGGCCAGGGTCGGGTCACCGGCGTGGAAGGCGTCGGAGGCCGCGCCGTACAGTTCCTGGGAGATCAGCCCGAAGTCTTCGGTACCGCGGGCTTCGAGCATGCGCACAACCATGCGGTATTCGCGGCACATGCGCTTCATGATCTGCCCGACCGGGTTGAACTGGCCGAGCTGGCGAATGATGTCACGCTCGATGGCCTGGAACTCGGCCTTCACCGCGCTGGAGTCGAACGCCAACGGGCGGGCCAGGTAGTAATCGCGGTCAACGGCGGGCGGCTCCTTGCCCTTGGCCTTGAGAAAGCCCTGGCGGATGTTGTCGTCCCATTTCACCGCGTCGAGGACCCGGATCGGGGTCTGTGCCGCGACGATGCGGTCGGACAGGGCGCGGATGGTTTGCTGGTACTCGTCCACGGAGGACTCCTTGGTCTGGTCCTGACTACTTGCCGCTGCGCTGGAAGCGCGCCACTTCGACGAACAGGTCGGAGTTGGCCGGGTCATCCAGGTAGGCCAGCACACGTGGCGACGGGCTGTCGATCAGCACGCCCTGTTCGCTTTCTTCCGGAATCTGCGTGCTGCGCCCGCTCAGTTCCTTTTTCTCGACCGCCTGCTGCACTTGCTCGACATCAAGGTTGTAGACCACCAGTTCCTTGCCATCGACGATGTCGAAACCGCCAATCAGGAAGTTGCCGCCCAGGCGCTTGGGCACGCCAGCCGACAGGTACCAGCGGTTGCCATGGCGCGACACGGTGAAGGTGTATTCCTCCGGCGCCTTGCCTTTGGCCGTGGCCACCGCCTTGTAGGCATCGCCGCCGCTGCGGCTGATGGTCAGCTTCAGCGGTTCGCCCCAGGCATCCTTGCTGCTCCACTTGCCGAGCAAGGCCTTGGGCGCCGCCTGGTTGCTCGGCAGCGGCTCATGAAAGGTCACCAGACAACCGCCCAGCAGGAGGAATGACAAGGTCAACAACACCACACGCCAGGCTTTCATCAGGTTCTCCTTGAAAGTTCGGTCACAGCTCAGGCCGATGCCAACACCAGGTGCAGGTAACGGGTAAGCATAGCGAGCATCTGCCCATCGGCTTGCGCATCGGCATCCTTGAGCAGGCCCTGATATTCCATCTGCTCGATAATCGCCGTCAACATTTGGGCGTCCTGTTCCGGTTGCTGCGAGCCGACCACCTGCAGCAGCTGGCGGGCGCCGTGCAGCAGAATCTGCTCGTGCGCACGCACCAGCTCGGCCAGGCGCGGGCACAGCAAGGCCTCTTGGCGGAAGGCCTGCTCGGCCATCATGAAGTCGCGGCGGTTGAGCAACTGGCGCTGCACATAGTCAGCGGTCATGCGGGCGATTTCGTCCGCCAGCCGCGCCCGCGACTGCACACTGCCATCACCCTGGGCGAGCAGCTGGCGCAGCACCACCTCGGTGTTGGCCCAGAGCTTGGCCATGTAGTCGGCGCTGCGCTCGACGTACTGAGCGAAGGTGTCGGTGAGCAGGTCTTCGATGTCCTTGAAGTAGTAAGTGGTGGCCGACAGCGGCACACCCGCCTCGGCGGCCACCGCACGGTGGCGCACGCCACGCACGCCATCGCGCACGACGATGCGCATGGCAGCGTCGAGGATCAGCTGGCGGCGCTGTTCGCTGCCTTGACGGGCGGTCTTGCGACCCTGGTACTGCACGCTTTCGGCGACGGCGGTGGCGATGCCGGCGGCGCCTTGTTGGGCCATTGCGGGTGTCACGGTGGTTACCTCATGGACAGGGGTTGGCCGGTACAGCCAATACAAGTGTACAGGCAAGAAAAAGCCGCCCCGAAAGGCGGCTTGTTCAGTTCACTCAGGCCTGTGGGCGCATGTGCGGGAACAGGATCACGTCGCGAATCGACGGCGAGTTGGTCAGCAGCATCACCAGGCGGTCGATACCGATACCTTCACCGGCAGTCGGCGGCATGCCGTACTCCAGGGCGCGAACGAAGTCGGCGTCGTAGTGCATGGCTTCGTCGTCACCGGCGTCCTTCTCGGCCACCTGGGCCAGGAAGCGCTCGGCCTGGTCTTCGGCATCGTTGAGCTCGGAGTAGGCGTTGGCGATCTCGCGGCCACCGATGAACAGCTCGAAGCGGTCGGTCACGGCCGGGTTTTCGTCGTTGCGACGGGCCAGCGGCGACACCTCGAAGGGGTACTCGGTGATGAAGTGCGGCTGCTCCAGCTTGTGCTCGACCAGCTCTTCGAAAATCATCACCTGCAGCTTGCCCAGGCCTTCGTGGCCCAGCACCTTGGCACCGGCCTTCTTGGCGATGTCGCGGGCACGGTCTACGTCCTGCAGGTCGGCAGCGGTCAGCTCGGGGTTGTACTTGAGGATCGAGTCGAATACCGACAGGCGGGCGAACGGCTCGCCGAAGTGGAACACCTTGTCGCCATACGGTACGTCGGTGGTGCCCAGTACCAGCAGCGCCAGCTCGCGGAACAGTTCCTCGGTGAGGTCCATGTTGTCGCGGTAGTCGGCGTAGGCCTGGTAGAACTCGAGCATGGTGAATTCAGGGTTGTGACGAGTCGAAACGCCTTCGTTGCGGAAGTTGCGGTTGATCTCGAACACCTTTTCAAAGCCGCCGACCACCAGGCGCTTGAGGTACAGCTCCGGCGCGATACGCAGGAACATGGCCATGTCCAGGGCGTTGTGGTGGGTTTCGAACGGCTTGGCCGCTGCACCGCCGGGAATGGTCTGCAGCATCGGCGTTTCGACTTCAAGGAAGTCACGCTCGATGAGGAACTTGCGGATGTGCGAGATCACCTGCGAACGCACACGGAAGGTGTGGCGGGTTTCTTCGTTGACCATCAGGTCGACGTAGCGCTGGCGGTAGCGCTGCTCGGTGTCGGTCAGGCCGTGGTGCTTGTCCGGCAACGGGCGCAGCGACTTGGTCAGCAGGCGCACGTTGGTCATCTCGACGTACAGGTCGCCCTTGCCGGAACGGGCCAGGGTGCCTTCGGCGCTGATGATGTCGCCCAGGTCCCAGGTCTTGACCGCTGCCAGGGTTTCTTCCGACAGGGTCTTGCGGTTGACGTAGACCTGGATACGGCCGGTCATGTCCTGGATGACCATGAACGAGCCACGGTTGAGCATGATGCGGCCGGCAACCTTGACCGGGATCGCGGCTGCTTCCAGCTCTTCCTTGGTCTTGTCCGCGTACTGTTTCTGCAGGTCGTTGCAGTAGCTGTCGCGACGGAAGTCGTTGGGGAAGGCATTGCCCTTGGCACGCTCAGCGGCAAGTTTTTCCTTGCGCAGGGCGATCAGGGCGTTTTCTTCCTGTTGCAGGTCTTGCGATTCGGTCTTGAGGTCGCTCATGTCGTCATTCTTTCCATCAGGTATTCGTTGCCCTTTTCGGGCAGGGCACGCGCTACCGGCGGGTGGCCAGGTAGCGCGGCAGTGATGTGCGGCTTACAGCCCCTGCTTGAGGCTCGCTTCCAGGTACTGGTCGAGGTCGCCGTCCAGGACCTTCTGGCAGTCGCTGCGCTCGACGCCGGTACGCAGGTCCTTGATGCGCGAGTCATCCAGCACGTAGGAACGGATCTGGTGGCCCCAGCCGATGTCCGACTTGCTGTCTTCCAGCGCCTGCGAGGCGGCATTGCGCTTCTGCATTTCCAGCTCGTACAACTTGGCCCGCAGCATTTTCATGGCGGTGTCCTTGTTGGCGTGCTGGGAGCGTTCGTTCTGGCAGGCCACCACGGTGTTGGTCGGCACGTGGGTGATACGTACCGCAGAGTCGGTGGTGTTCACGTGCTGACCACCGGCACCGGAGGAGCGGTAGGTGTCGATGCGCAGGTCGGACGGGTTGATCTCGATCTCGACCTTGTCGTCGATCTCGGGGGACACGAATACCGCCGAGAACGAGGTGTGGCGACGCGCACCGGAGTCGAACGGGCTCTTGCGCACCAGGCGGTGCACACCGATTTCGGTACGCAGCCAGCCGAAGGCGTACTCGCCCTTGATGTGCACGGTGGCGCCCTTGATGCCGGCGACTTCACCTTCGGACAGCTCGATGATGGTGGCGTCGAAGCCACGCTTGTCGGCCCAGCGCAGGTACATGCGCAGCAGGATGTTGGCCCAGTCCTGCGCCTCGGTGCCGCCGGAGCCGGCCTGGATGTCCAGGTAGGCGTTGTTCATGTCCATCTCGCCGCTGAACATGCGACGGAACTCAAGCTGGGCCAGGGATTCTTCCAGGGCCTGCAGCTCGGTCTCGACATCGCTCACAGCGCCTTCGTCACCTTCCTCGACAGCCATGTCGAGCAGGTCCTTGCAGTCGGCAAGGCCGTTGGCCATCTTGTCCAGGGTCTCGACGACCTGCGCCAGCATGGCACGCTCGCGGCCCAGGGCCTGGGCGTACTCGGGCTTGTTCCAGACGGCTGCGTCTTCCAGCTCGCGGTTTACTTCGACCAGACGATCATGTTTGTGATCGTAGTCAAAGATACCCCCGAATGGACTGCGAACGCTCGGTGAGGTCCTTGATGGTGTTCAGAATCGGTTGGATTTCCATGGGCGGGCAGCTCTCGTGCGAATTCGGTGAAAAGCCCGCGAGTATAACCCATCCAAAGAGCCGCGGCAGCCCGTTGGGCAGCCGCATCGGCCTCAGGCAATGCCGACCTGATTGCGCCCGCTGTTCTTGGCCAGATACAGGCCCTTGTCCGCCGCCGAAATCAGCTGCCGGCAATGGCTGCCGATGGCCGGGGTCAGGGTTGCCAGGCCGATACTCACGGTCAGCCGCGAGTCCGCCGTCGGCGCACTGTGCGCAATGTTCAGGCCGAGCACGGTCTGGCGCAACTTTTCTGCGATCAGGCGTGCACCGCCGGGCGAGGTGTTGGGCAACACCAGGGCAAACTCTTCGCCACCATAACGCGCCGGCAGGTCGGTCGGCCGCGAGCAGGAGCCGCGAATGGCCTCGGCGACCTGGCGCAGCGCCTCGTCACCGGCCAGGTGACCGAAGCTGTCGTTGAACACCTTGAAGTAATCGACATCGATCATCAGCAACGACAACTGCTGCTGCTCGCGCATGGCGCGGCGCCACTCCAGCTCCAGGTATTCGTCGAAGTGGCGGCGGTTGGACAGGCCGGTGAGGCCGTCGGAGTTCATCAGCCGCTGCAGCATCAGGTTGGTGTCGAGCAACTGCTGCTGGCTGACACGCAAGGCGCGGTAGGCCTCGTCGCGCTGCAGCAGGGTCAGGTAGGAGCGCGAGTGGTAGCGGATGCGCGCCACCAGTTCGATGTTGTCTGGCAACTTGACCAGATAATCGTTGGCACCGGCGGCGAAGGCTGCGCTCTTGACCAGCGGGTCTTCCTTGGTCGACAGGACGATGATCGGGATGTCCCGGGTGGCCGAATTGTTGCGGTACTCGCGCACCAGGGTCAGGCCGTCCAGGCCGGGCATGATCAGGTCCTGAAGGATCACCGTGGGCTTGATGCGCATGGCCTGGGCCACCGCCTGGTGCGGGTCGGCGCAGAAGTGGAAATCGATGTTCTCTTCGTGGGCCAGGCCACGACGGACCGCTTCGCCGATCATCGCCTGATCATCGACCAGCAGGACCATCGCCATGTTTTCATTGGGGGTCGCGAACCCTTCGATCGGTAGATCAGTCATTCGAATTCACCTGACCACGGCCGCCCAGGCGGCGCGATTCAATACAAGTCGTCATTTTGCGAAGAGTTCCATCAAGCGCCCGGCAATGCGTTCCAGCGGGCGGATCTCCACTGCAGCATCGATAGCCGCAGCGGCCTTGGGCATGCCGTAGACCGCACTGCTGGACTGGTCCTGGGCAATCGTCAGAAAGCCCCGCTGGCGCATCAGCTTCAGGCCCTGGGCGCCATCACGGCCCATGCCGGTGAGCAGCACGCCCACCGCATCGCCGTTCCAGTAGCGCGCCACACTCTCGAAGAACACGTCGATCGAGGGCCGGTAGATTTCATTGACAGGTTCGGCAGTGTAGGCCAGCTGGCCACCCTGGAGCAGGCGGATGTGGTGGTTGGTGCCGGCCAGCAGCACCTGCCCGGGCTGCGGCGGTTCGCCCTCGCGGGCCAGGCGCACCGGCAAGCCGCTGGCGCTGGCGAGCCATTCGGCCATGCCAGCGGCGAACACCTGGTCAACATGCTGGACCAGCACGATCGAGGCGCCAAAGCCTCGCGGCAGGCCTTTGAGCAGCACTTCGAGCGCTGCCGGGCCGCCTGCGGACGAGCCAATGGCCACCAGGCCACTGCGCTGGGAGGCCTCGCGCAGGGGAGCGGCGACCGACTTGCTGGCGCCGGGCCGCTGCTGGCCGATCAACCAGCCAATATTGAGGATCTTGCGCAGCAGCGGCGCCGCTGCCTCACGTGCGTCACCCGCCCCCACTGCGGGGGTGTCGACCACATCCAGCGCGCCATGGCCCATGGCCTCGAATACCCGGTGCACGTTCTGCTTGCGGTCGACCGTGACAATGACGATGGCACAAGGCGTTTCGGCCATGATCCGCCGGGTCGCCTCGACGCCATCCATCACCGGCATGATCAGGTCCATGAGAATCAGGTCGGGGGTGTCCTCGGCACACTTGCTCACGGCTTCGGCGCCGTTGCTGGCCACCCAGATCACCTGGTGTGCCGGCTCGAAGGCCAGGGCCCGGCGCAACGCCTCTACCGCCATGGGCATATCGTTGACGATGGCGACCTTCATCCCTGAGCACCTCCGATCAGCTCCACCACGGCATCCAGCAACGCATCATCGTGGAAGCTGGCCTTTGCCAAATAGTAGTCGGCCCCCGCGTCAAGGCCACGCCGGCGATCTTCTTCACGGTCCTTGTACGACACCACCATCACCGGCAGCGACTGCAACCGCTGGTCGCGGCGCACCAGAGTGACCAGTTCGATGCCATCCATGCGCGGCATGTCGATGTCGGTGATCAGCAGGTCGAACGTTTCGCTGCGCAGGGCATTCCAGCCGTCCATGCCGTCCACCGCCACCGCTACGTCATAACCACGGTTGCTCAGCAGCTTGCGTTGCAGCTCGCGCACGGTGAGCGAGTCGTCGACTACCAGGACGCGCTTGCGGCTGGCGCCTCGTGCCCCTTGCGCGCCGCGCTCGATACGTTCCAGGCGGCCCGTGCTGAGCAGTTTTTCGACCGAGCGCAGCAAGTCTTCGACATCGATGATCAACACCACCGAGCCATCGTCCAGCAAGGCACCCGCGGAGATGTCCTGGACCTTGCCCAGGCGCGGGTCGAGCGGCATCACCACCAGCACCCGCTCGCCAACCAGGCGCTCCACGGCCACCCCGTAAAGCTGCTCGCGCTCACGGATCACCACCACCCGCAGGCTGCTGGCCTCCCCCTGCCCTGCCGACCGATTGAGCAACTGGCTGGCAGCCACCAGGCCGATATGCCGGCCCTCGTGCCAGAAGTGCTGGCGGCCCTCGATCTGCACGATGTCATCAGTCGCCACCTCAAGGGTGCGCTCGATATGCGCCAGCGGGAACGCATAAGCCTCGCCACCCACTTCCACCACCAGGCTGCGCACCACCGACAGGGTCAGCGGCACCTCCAGGTGGAAACGACAGCCCTGGCCGGGCAGCTGGATCAGCTCGATCGAACCGCGCAGGTCGCGGACCATGTGCTGCACCGCATCCAGGCCGACACCACGGCCGGACACTTCGGTGACCTTGTCGCGCAGGCTGAAGCCCGGCAGGAACAGGAAGGTCAGCAGCTCGGCCTCGCTCATCTGCGCCACGGTATCGGCCGGCGACAGGCCGCGCTCGACGATGTTGCGCTTGAGCCGTTCAAGGTCGATGCCAGCACCGTCATCGCTCAACTCGAGGATCAACAACCCGGCCTGATGCGAGGCGCGCAGGCGGATCGTGCCTGCCTCCGGCTTACCCGCCAGCAGGCGCCGCTCAGGCAGCTCGATGCCATGGTCGACAGCATTGCGCAGCAAATGGATCAAGGGCGCTTCGAGCTTTTCCAGCACGTCGCGATCAACCTGGGTCTTCTCGCCTTCGATCTGCAATTGCACGTGCTTGCCAAGCGAACGCCCCAGGTCGCGAACCATCCGGCTCTGGCCAGTGAGCACATCGGCAAACGGGCGCATGCGACAGGCCAATGCCGTGTCGTACAGCAATTGAGCTCGCTGACTGGCCTGCCAGCCAAACTCGTCGAGGTCGGCGGCCTGCTGCTGCAGGATCTGCTGGGTTTCCAGCAACAGGCGCTGGGTCTGGGCCAGTGCATCCAGCACTTCGGAGCTTTGGCCACTGTCTTCAAGCTGCGTTTTCAGGCCGTCGAGGGCCCGCATGCCTTGGCCATGCATGCGCTTGAGGCGCTGCAAGGTGGCCAGGTAAGGTTTGAGGCGCTGGGTTTCGACCAATGACTTGCTCGACAGGTCGAGCAGGCTGTTCAGGCGGTCGGCGGTCACCCGCAAAACCCGCTCGCTGCCCTCGCCTGTGCGCTTGCCGGCCTTGAGCGGTGCAGCGGGCTCGGCCTCGACGACAGGCGCCATCGGCTCAGGATCAGCCTGGGATGGTGGGGCCACGGGCAGCGCCGGCTCAAGTGCAACCGCTGCCGCTACCGACGCGCCAGCAGGGTCGAGCAGGCCGGCCATCTGCACCAGGAACGCCGGCACCAATGCCTCGCCATTCGGATCGCCGGGCATGGCGATGTGCATCAGCAAGTCGGTGCCGCGCAGCAGTGCATCGATGTGCTCTGCGCGCAACAGCAGCCGGCCTTCCTGGGCCGCCACCAGGCAGTCTTCCATGACATGGGCGACGCTGACACCGGCATCGATGCCGACGATGCGCGCCGCACCTTTCAACGAATGGGCCGCACGCATGCAGGCTTCCAGCTGGTCAGCCTGGGTCGGGTTGCGTTCCAGTGCCATCAGCCCGGCACTGAGCACCTGGGTCTGCGCCTCGGCCTCCAGGCTGAACAGTTCGAGCAGCGATGCGTCGCGCATTTGCTCTGGGGTCATGACAGGCTCCGCTGCACGGCAGACAGTAAATGTTGATCGTCCAGCACCCGCACACTGCGCCCCCGCCACTGCAAGACCGCAGCGGTGAACGGTGCGGCATCCTCGGTCGCACCCTGCAAAGTGGTATCGAGGCGGTGAATGCCGTCGATCTCGTCCACCGCCATGACCACCGGCCCACCCGACGCTGCCAGGATCAACATGCGCGGCATCGCCCGACCGCTGCGCGCCTGCTCGGACAAACGCTCCACGCCCAGCAGGTCGCCCAATGACAGGCACGGCACCAGCGCGCCGCGCACATTGGCGACCCCTTGCAGGGCCCGGGAGCGTTGATGCGGCAACGAATGCACCGCTTGCAGGGGGGCGATCTCGGCCAGGCAGACAGTGGCCAGGGCGAGCCACTCCTCGCCCAGGCGGAACAGCAGCAGCGAACGCCCGGCCAAGGTTTCGGCGGGCGCGGTTTCGTGCGCCAGGTCCGTTTCGATCAGCGCATAGCGGTCAAGCAGGCGCGTGGCCGCCGCGGCGTAGACTTCGCAGTTGCGACAATGGATATGCCGCTCCAGCAATGGGCAGTCCTTGTTGCCGTGTACACCAATACGGTTCCAGCAGTCGTCGATGCGCTCATCGTCATTGGCCAGCAGCTCGATCGCGTGTTCGGCTTTCATCGTTCAGACTCCCGGCCAGCACGTGCCGCACGTTCCTGCAGGCGGCGGGCACCGGCTTCGTCACCCTGGGCAGCCAGCAACGTGGCCAGGTGCAACAATGCCTCAGGATGCTGCGGCTCCAGGTACAGTGCCTTGCGATAAAGGCTTAACGCCTGTTGTGCATCACCTTGCGTATCGCTCAGCAGCCCCAGCCAGTAATAGACCTGGGCCTTGGGTGGGAACTGGCGCAGGTAGCGCTCGCAGCTGGCGCGGGCCTGGGCGCTGTCACCGGCATTGGCCTGGCGCGCGATGTTGGCCAGCAACTCGCTCTCGCTCTCCTGCGGTTCGGCTGCCAAGGCAGCAGGTGGCACCACACGCAGGGGCCGCGCAGGTGGCACCGATGCGGGCCGCGGGCGGCTTGAAACCACCGCAGCGGGCAGCTGCCGTAGAGGCTGGGCGGGTACAGCCGGCACATCGGCAGGCTGACGAACGTAGGCAAACGACTGGGCAATGCCCAGCGGCCGCATGCCCAACCGCGCCAGCAAGCTGCCTTCGGCAGGGCCAATGAACAGCACGCCCTGCGGTTGCGCCAGGCGCTTGAGCACTTCGAACACCCGCTGCTGGGTCGGTACATCGAAATAGATCAGCAAGTTGCGGCAGAACACGAAATCGTACTGGCCATTGCGGCCGGCCAACGCCGGGTCGAGCACGTTGCCCACTTCCAGATTCACCTGCTGGCGTACCCGCTCATCCAGCTTGTGGCCGTCTTCATGTTCACGGAAATGCCGCTCGCGAAAGCCAAGGTCGGTGCCGCGGAACGAGTTGCGCCCATAGACGCCCTGTATGCCTCTGGCTACCGAGCTAGGGCTGATATCGATACCGTCGATACGAAAATCGGCCGGGTTCATACCCGCATCGAGCAAGGCCATGGCCAGCGAATAAGGTTCCTCGCCGGTGGAGCACGGCAGGCTCAGCAGGCGCAATGGCCGCTCACCGGCCAGTTCGGCCAGCCGTTTCTGGGCCAGGCCGACCAGCGCAGTGAACGACTCCGGGTAGCGGAAGAACCAGGTTTCCGGGACGATCACCGCCTCGATCAGGGCCAGTTGCTCATCCGGCGATTGCTGCAGGCGCACCCAGTAGTCATCCAGATCAGCGGCATGCAACGCGACGCAGCGCTGGCGCAGGGCCCGCTCCACCATCGGCACGCCAACCGACTCGACATCCAGGCCGATACGTTCCTGCAGGAAGCGGAAGAAACGTTGCTCGCTCATGGCGCCACCTGTTCTGGCGCTTGCGGGAACAGCAGTTCGCGCACGCGCTCTGTCAGCAGGTCATCCACGTCTATCCGTTGCAGCAGGCCCTGGGCGTCCTGGCGGACCGGGCCCAAATAGCGCGCTTCGCCGTTGTCCAGGCCATAGGGCTGGAACTCATCCGCCATGCAGCGCAAGGTTTCGGTCGCTTGCTCAAGGATCAGGCCCAGCACCTGTTCGTGACGGTAACGCACCAGCACCAGACGCGTGCTGGTGCGCTCGGCGGCCGGCTGGGCAAAGCTCAGCGCGCTGAGGTCGACCACTGGCACCAGGACACCACGATGCGCCAGGATGCCAGCCACCCAGGCCGGCGCCTGGGCAATCGGCTTGAGCGGCCGGCGTGGCAGCACCTCGATCACTTCGCGCACATCCAGGGCAAAGCGCTGCTGGTTGAGGCGAAACTGCAGGTACAGCGTGCCCTTGGCGCTGGCCACCGCTGCCGGGGAAGAATGCAGGTCGGTCATGGTGGTCAGACTTTGAAGCGCGATACACCACCGCGCAGGCCGGCGGCCACCTGGCTCAACTCATCGATGGCGAAGCTGGCCTGGCGCAGCGACTCCACCGTCTGGGTGCTGGCATCGCTGAGCTGAGCCAACGCCTGGTTGATCTGCTCGGCACCAGTGGCCTGGGCCTGCATGCCCTCGTTGACCATCAGCACCCGCGGCGCCAGGGCCTGGACCTGGTGAATGATCTGGCTCAGTTGTTCACCCACCTGCTGCACCTCGAACATGCCCCGGCGCACTTCTTCGGAGAACTTGTCCATGCCCATCACCCCGGCCGATACCGCCGACTGGATCTCGCGCACCATCTGTTCGATGTCGTAGGTGGCCACGGCAGTCTGGTCGGCCAGGCGTCGCACCTCGGTGGCGACCACGGCAAAGCCACGACCATATTCGCCGGCCTTTTCCGCCTCGATGGCGGCATTGAGCGAGAGCAGGTTGGTCTGGTCGGCCACCTTGACGATGGTCACCACCATCTGCGTGATGTTGCTGGCCTTTTCGTTGAGGATGCCCAGCTTGGCGTTGACCAGATCGGCGGCGCCCATCACCTGGTGCATGGTTTCTTCCATGCGCGCCAGGCCCTGCTGGCCAGAACCGGCCAGGCTCGAGGCCTGGTCAGCGGCGGAGGTAACCTCGGTCATGGTGCGCACCAGGTCACGCGAGGTGGCGGCGATTTCACGCGAGGTGGCGCCGATCTCGGTGGTAGTGGCGGCGGTTTCGGTGGCGGTGGCCTGCTGCTGCTTGGAGGTGGCGGCAATCTCGGTGACCGACGTGGTCACCTGCACCGACGAGCGCTGCGCCTGGGCCACCAGGTTGGCCAAGGCTTCGGCCATTTCGTTGAAGCCGCTTTCGATGGCGCCGAATTCATCCTTGCGGTCCAGGCTCATGCGCATGCTCAGGTCGCCCGAACGCAGTTTGTCGAGGGCATGCACCACGCGTTGTACCGGTGCGGTGATGGCGCGCATCAGCAGCAAGCCGCATATGCCGGCAGCCACGATCGCCAGCAGCAGCGAGACCATCATGCTGCCCTTGGCAGTGCTCACGGCACTGACAATTTCATGGGTCGCCGCGTCTGCCGACTGACGGTTGTGCTCGATCACCGTGTTGAGGTGCTTGCGCCCTTCCACCCAGGCCGGGGTGAGCGTTTCGACAATCAGCCGTTCGGCTTCGGCGTAGTTGTGCTGCCGATAAGCTTCAAGCACCTGGCCGACGATCTTCAGGTAGTTTTCCTCAAGTTTGACGAAGGTGTCGAAGCGCTCCTGGTCGTCGGTATCCTGGATGGTGCCCTGGTAGCTGGCCATGTACTGCTTGAGGCGATCCTCGAAGCTCTTGAACAGCTCCATGTCGGCCGGGGTGATTTCACGGCGGTTGGACAGGCCCACCAGCTGCTGGCTGGTGACGTAGCTGTCAACCCAGGCGCTGCGGATCATCGAGCTGTAGTAGACACCTGGAATGCTGTCTGTCCCCACGGCCTCCTCGGCACTTTCGATCGTCACCAGCCGCGAGTAGGCGGCTACGATCATCAGCAGCATGATGGCGATGATCACGGCGAAACTTGCCAGGATCCGTTGGCGCAAGGTCCAGTTCTTCACATTCAGCCCTCAGGAATTCACAACGAGCGGGAAAAATCGCCGAAGTATAGCCCAGGCTTCCTACGCTTTTGCGGCTGAAATGCGAGGTATTCAGGCCTCTATCCCTGACGGACAGGCCATTTGCCCGTTCATTGGCCTGCGGCAAGCCGCACCTGGCTCTCCAGTTCCTGGCGCAGGGCCGGGTCAAGGCGCAACTGACGGGCCAGTTCGTCGAGGTAGGCGCGCTCCATGAAGTTTTCCTGATCGACCATCATCACGCTGGCCAGGTACATCTCGGCCGCCATCTCCGGCGTTTGCGCGGCGCGGGCGACTTCGGCCGGGTCCAGCGGCTTGTTCAGCTCATCGTGCAGCCAGTGCTGCAGGTCGCGGTCGCTGTCCAGGCGGGTGAGCTCGCCTTCGATCAGGGCACGCTCGCGGTCATCGATATGGCCATCGGACTTGGCCGCCGCCACCAGTGCACGGAGCACCGCCTGGCTGTGCTGCTCGGCCTGGGCCGGCGGCAGGCGGTCGAGGGTTTGCGGCTCGGCGCCCTGGCCTGCGCCCTGGCGTGCCTGCCAATTGCCATAGGCCTTGTAGGCCAGCACCCCCAGCGCGGCCAGGCCACCGTAGGTGAGCACCTTGCCGCCATATTTGCGGGCCTTCTTGCTGCCCAGCAACAGGCCCAGCGCCCCCGCCCCCAAGGCACCTCCTCCGGCCCCGGATAGCAGGTTGCCCAACCCACCAGCGCCAGCCGACGGTTTGCCCGCAGCAGATTGCTTGCTGAGCAGCTCCTGGCCGGATTTGAGCAACTGGTCGAGCAGGCCCCGGGTGTTCATGCGCATGTCTCCACGGTACGGAAAGGAACGCCCAGAGTAAGGCTTGCCACCCGGCACGCCACCCAAGGATTTGCTTCCGGATGTTGCGTTAGCTGGCAAAAAGCCAACTAGACTCGTCATCGCCAAGCACTTGCACAGGCGACTACGCTTATAACCATTGCTTCACTGCTTTCTTGACGACTGCCCCGACCAAGATCTCCAAGAAGAGGGAACACCATGTCAGTGCACAAGACCGCATTGCTCGGCGCCGCAACCGGCGCGCTGCTGGCCAGCGCCGGCCTGCAGGCTGCCGAGATGCCCAAGGCCCTGGGCGCCGGCGAAGGCCGGCTGGATATCGTCGCCTGGCCCGGCTACATCGAGCGCGGTGAAAGCGACAAGGCCTATGACTGGGTCACCGGTTTCGAAAAGGAAACCGGCTGCAAGGTCAGCGTCAAGACTGCGGCCACTTCCGATGAAATGGTCAGCCTGATGACCAAGGGCGGCTACGACCTGGTCACCGCATCCGGCGACGCCTCGCTGCGCCTGATCGTCGGCAAGCGCGTACAGCCCATCAACACCGCGCTGATCCCCAACTGGAAAAACATCGACCCGCGCCTGCAGAACGGTGACTGGTACGTGGTCGACAAACAGGTGTATGGCACGCCGTACCAGTGGGGCCCGAACGTGCTGCTTTACAACACCAATACCTTCAAGCAGCCACCGACCAGCTGGAACGTGGTGTTCGAGCCGCAGGACCTGCCCGATGGCAAGCCGAACAAAGGCCGCGTGCAGGCGTATGACGGGCCGATCTACATCGCCGACGCGGCGCTGTACCTGAAGACGGCCAAACCCGAACTGGGCATCAAGGACCCGTACGAACTCAATGAGGCGCAGTACAAGGCCGTGCTCGAACTGCTGCGCCAGCAGCAACCGCTGATTCACCGTTACTGGCACGACGCCACCGTGCAGATGAGCGACGTGAAGAACGAAGGCGTGGTCGCCTCCAGTTCGTGGGGCTACATGGTCAATGGCCTGAAGGCCGAGAACCAGCCAGTTGCCTCGACCATCCCGAAGGAAGGCGCTACCGGCTGGGCCGATACCACCATGCTGCACAGCGAGGCCAAGCACCCCAATTGCGCCTACAAGTGGATGGACTGGTCGCTGCAACCCAAGGTGCAGGGCGATGTCGCCGCCTGGTTCGGCTCGTTGCCGGCAGTGCCGGCAGCCTGTACCGGCAGTGAACTGCTGGGGGCTGAAGGGTGCAAGACCAACGGTTTCGACAACTTCGACAAGATCGCCTTCTGGAAAACCCCGCAGGCCCAGGGCGGCAAGTTCGTGCCGTATAGCCGCTGGACCCAGGATTACATTGCGATCATGGGCGGGCGCTGACGCCGGTTGATAGCCGGTACCGGCCTCTTCACGGGTTTACCCGCGAAGAGGCCGGTACCGGAGACAGACATTGTTCGGAGCCCATGCATGCCCCTAGCCGTCCAGTTCACCCAGGTTTCCCGCACCTTCGGCGAGGTCAAGGCCGTCGACCAGGTCAGCATCGACATCGATGACGGCGAATTCTTCTCCATGCTCGGCCCCTCCGGCTCGGGCAAGACCACCTGCCTGCGCCTGATCGCCGGCTTCGAGCAACCGAACAGCGGCTCGATCCGCATCCATGGCGTCGAAGCCGCTGGCGTGCCGCCCTACCAGCGCGACGTCAACACCGTGTTTCAGGACTACGCCCTGTTCCCGCACATGAACGTGCGCGACAACATCGCCTATGGCCTCAAGGTCAAGGGCGTGGCCAAGGCCGAACGCCATGCCCGCGCCGAAGAAGCGCTGGCCATGGTCGCCCTGGCCGGCTACGGCGAACGCAAACCGGCGCAGCTTTCCGGCGGCCAGCGCCAGCGCGTGGCCCTGGCCCGCGCCCTGGTCAACCGGCCACGGGTGCTGCTGCTCGACGAGCCGCTGGGGGCGCTCGACCTGAAGCTGCGCGAACAGATGCAGGGCGAATTGAAGAAGTTGCAGCGCCAGCTGGGCATCACCTTCATCTTCGTCACCCACGACCAGACCGAAGCGCTGTCGATGTCGGACCGGGTGGCGGTGTTCAACCGCGGGCGCATCGAGCAGGTCGACACGCCGCGCAACCTGTACATGAAGCCCGCGACCACCTTCGTCGCCGAATTCGTCGGCACCTCCAACGTCATCCGCGGTGACCTCGCCGAACAGCTCAGTGGCAGTCGCTCACCGTTTTCCATTCGCCCCGAGCATATCCGCCTGGTGGACATGCCCGGCCAGGCGCAAGACGTGCAAGTCAGCGGCCTGCTGCGCGACATCCAGTACCAGGGCAGTGCCACCCGCTATGAGGTGCAGCTGGACAGCGGCCAGCTGCTGGCCGTAAGCCACGCCAATGACCGCTGGCAGGCGCAACCACAGCCCTGGCAGGCCGGCCAGCACGTGCAGCTGCGCTGGCCACGCGAAGCAATGACCGCGCTGCAGGAAACCGTCCTGGCCGAGGCCCGCTGACATGCGCCGCGTATCCGACCTGCTGTACCGGCGCCCCAACCTCTACCTGGCATTGCTGTTGATCCCGCCGCTGACCTGGTTCGGCGCCATCTACCTGGGCTCGCTGCTCAGCTTGCTGTGGCAAGGCTTCTACACCTTCGACGACTTCACCATGGCGGTAACCCCGGAGCTGACCCTGGGCAACTTCGCCGCGCTGTTCAACCCGTCCAACTTCGACATCATCCTGCGCACCCTGGCCATGGCCGTGGCGGTATCGTTGGCCAGTGCGGTGCTGGCCTTCCCGATTGCCTACTACATGGCGCGCTACACCAACGGCAAGACCAAGGCGTTCTTCTACATCGCGGTGATGATGCCGATGTGGGCCAGCTACATCGTCAAGACCTACGCCTGGACCCTGCTGCTGGCCAAGGGTGGCGTGGCCCAGTGGTTCGTCCAGCAGCTGCACCTGGATGCCCTGCTGCAGGCGGTGCTGGCCGTGCCCGGCGTTGGCGGCAGCACGTTGTCGACCTCGCACCTGGGGCGTTTCATGGTGTTCGTGTACATCTGGCTGCCGTTCATGATCCTGCCGATCCAGGCCTCGCTGGAGCGCCTGCCGCCGTCATTGCTGCAGGCTTCGGCAGACCTGGGGGCCAGGCCTGGGCAAACGTTCTGGCAGGTGATCCTGCCGCTGTCGATCCCCGGCATTGCCGCCGGCTCGATCTTTACCTTCTCGCTGACCCTGGGTGACTTCATCGTGCCACAGCTGGTCGGCCCGCCGGGTTACTTCATCGGCAGCATGGTCTATGCCCAGCAAGGGGCGATCGGCAACATGCCGATGGCAGCGGCGTTCACGCTGGTGCCGATCGTGCTGATCGCGGTGTACCTGTCCATCGTCAAGCGCCTGGGAGCCTTCGATGCACTCTGAAAAAGCGTCTGTCGGCCTGCGCCTGGCGGCCTGGGGCGGGTTGCTGTTCCTGCATTTCCCGATCCTGATCATCTTCCTGTACGCCTTCAACACCGAAGACGCGGCATTCAGCTTCCCGCCCAAGGGTTTTACCCTCAACTGGTTTGCCGTGGCCTTCGCCCGCCCCGACGTGCTCGAAGCCATCAAGCTGTCGCTGCAGGTGGCCTGCCTGGCCACGCTGATCGCGCTGGTGCTCGGCACCCTCGCCTCGGCGGCGCTGTACCGGCGCAGCTTCTTCGGCAAGGAAAGCATCTCGCTGATGCTGATCCTGCCGATCGCCCTGCCCGGCATCATCACCGGCATCGCCCTGCTCTCGGCCTTCAAGCGCCTGGGGATAGAGCCCGGCGTGTTCACCATCGTGATAGGCCATGCCACGTTCTGCGTGGTGATCGTCTACAACAACGTGATCGCCCGCCTGCGGCGCACCTCGCAGAGCCTGATCGAAGCGTCCATGGACCTCGGTGCCGACGGCTGGCAGACCTTTCGCTACATCATCCTGCCCAACCTCGGCTCGGCCCTGCTGGCCGGCGGCATGCTGGCGTTCGCCCTGTCATTCGACGAGATCATCGTCACCACTTTCACCGCCGGCCACGAGCGCACCCTGCCGATCTGGCTGCTCAACCAGCTCAGCCGCCCGCGCGACGTGCCGGTGACCAACGTGGTCGCCATGCTGGTGATGCTGGTGACCATGTTGCCGATCCTCGGCGCCTATTACCTGACCCGTGGCGGCGAAAGCGTTGCGGGCAGCGGCAAATGACCCCCAAGGAGTCCTCCATGCAAAGCAAAATGCTGATCAACGGCACGCTGGTCGCGGGCGATGGCCCGACCTGGACCGTGCTCAACCCCGCCGAGGGCAGCGCCCTGGCGCAGATCAACGAAGCTACCGAGGCTCAGGTCGATAGCGCCGTGCGCGCCGCCGACCAGGCTTTCGACAGCTGGTCACAAACCAGCCCCAAGGAGCGCTCCCTGGCGCTGCTGGCCCTGGCCGATACCATCGAAGCCCATGGCGATGAATTGGCCCGGCTGGAGTCGCAGAACTGCGGCAAGCCGTTCGCTGCCGCCCTGAACGACGAAATCCCGGCCATCGCCGACGTGTTCCGTTACTTCGCCGGGGCCGCCCGCTGCCTTGGCGGCTCGGCGGCAGGCGAATACCTGCCGGGCCATACCTCGATGATCCGCCGCGACCCGCTGGGCGTGGTGGCCTCGATCGCGCCGTGGAACTACCCGCTGATGATGCTGGCGTGGAAGATCGCCCCCGCCTTGGCGGCCGGCAATACCGTGGTCATCAAACCCTCCGAATTGACCCCGTTGACCGCCTTGCGCCTGGGCGAGTTGGCGAAGGGCCTGTTGCCACCTGGCGTGCTCAACATCCTGTTCGGCCGCGGGCAGACGGTCGGCAACCCACTGGTTACCCACCCCAAGGTGCGCATGGTCTCGCTGACCGGTTCCATTCCCACTGGCGCGCACATCATTGGCGCCACCGCCAGCAGCGTGAAACGCATGCACATGGAGCTGGGCGGCAAAGCGCCGGTGCTGGTGTTCGACGACGCCGATATCGACGCAGCGATCGACGGCATCCGCACGTTCGGTTTCTACAACGCCGGCCAGGACTGCACCGCAGCCTGTCGCCTGTATGTGCAGGCGGGGATCTACGAGCGCTTCGTCGAGCGCCTGGGCAAGGCCGTTTCCAGCCTCAAGGCAGGCGTGCAGGATGCCGAAGATACAGAACTCGGCCCACTGATCAGCGCCCAGCACCGCGACAAGGTGGCTGGCCTGGTCCAGCGCGCCATCGCCCAGCCGCATATCCGCCTGGTGACGGGCGGCAAGGTGATTGCGGGGGATGGCTTCTTCTTCGAACCGACCGTGCTGGCCGACGCCTTGCAGGATGACGAGATCGTTCGCAACGAGGTGTTCGGCCCGGTGGTCTCGGTGACCCGCTTCAGCACCGAGGAGCAGGCGCTGGAATGGGCCAACGATTCCGAATACGGCCTGGCCTCATCGGTGTGGACCCGCGACACCGGCCGCGCCCACCGCCTGGCGGCGCGGTTGCAGTATGGCTGCACCTGGGTCAATACCCACTTCATGCTGGTCAGCGAAATGCCCCATGGCGGGCAGAAGCATTCGGGGTATGGCAAGGACATGTCGATGTATGGGCTGGAGGATTACACCTGTGTGCGGCATGTGATGATCAAGCATTGAAGGCAATGCCTGGATTGAGGCTTGGACCTCAAACCAGGCGCTTTCCTACATTGCCTTCAGCCCATTCCTGATCTTGCTTCCATTACTTTGTGATCATCGAAAACACACGATCAGGAAGCCAGAAGGCATGGAATATCGGGGACACCGAGCAATAGTGAAATACAGCAAAGAGGATCGCTTGTGGGTGGGGCATCTTTGCACCACCCGCGATATCGTCGGGTTTCATACCCGATCACGTCGAACGCTTTCTGGAGCCTTCAAAGAAGCGGTGGATGACTATCTGGAAGTCAAACACCAAGTCCGGATGTAACGCAACCATTGTGGGAGCCGCGCTTGCCGACGATGGGCCGCGAAGCGGCCCCACGATCTCAAGGTTGTTGCATAAATTGCCGGGGCCGCTTTGCGGCCCATCGCCGGCAAGCGCGGCTCCCACAGGGTCTACGGCCCTTATCAATCGCGCAAATCCGACTCGTGAATCGGGTTGGCGCGGCTGGTCGCCCGTTGATACTGCGCAGGCCAAGTGGCCTTGTTACCGCCCAGATCATCATCGGCATGCAGCGGCCAGTAAGGATCGCGTAGCAGCTCCCGCGCCAGGAAGATCACGTCGGCCTGCCCGGTGCGCAGAATATGCTCGGCCTGGGCCGGTTCAGTGATCATGCCGACGGTACCGGTGGCGATTTCCGCCTCCTTGCGCACGCGCTCGGCGAAGCGAGTTTGGTAACCAGGGCCAGTGGGGATTTCGGCGTTGACCGAGGTACCACCGGAGGACACATCGATCAGGTCGACACCCAGCACCCGCAGCCGACGGGCCAGTTCCACGGTTTCATCCGGGTTCCAGCCATCCTCAACCCAATCGGTCGCCGATACCCTGACAAACAGCGGCAATTCAGCCGGCCAGACGCTGCGCACCGCTTCGACCACTTGCAGGGTCAGGCGGATACGGTTCTCGAAGCAGCTGCCATATTCATCGCGGCGCTGGTTGCTCAGCGGTGAAAGGAACTGGTGCAGCAGATAACCATGGGCGGCGTGGATTTCGACCACCTTGAAGCCGGCCTTGAGCGCCCGCTCGGTCGAGGCGACGAAGGCGTTGATCACGTCCTGAATCTCGTCCTTGCTCAACTCGCGTGGTGGTGTGTGTTGCGGATCGAAGGCAATCTTCGACGGCCCCACGGGCTGCCAGCCGCCGTCTTCGAGCTTCACACTGCCCTGCTTGCCCAGCCACGGCCGATAGGTACTGGCCTTGCGCCCGGCGTGGGCCAGCTGGATACCGGGGACGGCGCCTTGAGCGGTGATGAAACGGGTAATGCGCTGCAACGGGGCAATCTGGTCGTCGTTCCACAGGCCGAGGTCTTCGGCAGTGATGCGACCATCGGCAGTCACCGCGACGGCTTCGCTGATGACCAGGCCAGCGCCACCCACGGCGCGGCTGCCCAAGTGAACAAGATGCCAATCGTTGGCTAGGCCATCGACGGCGGAATACTGGCACATCGGCGAGACCGCGATGCGGTTGGGCAGCGTCAGCTGACGCAGGGTGTAAGGCTCGAGCAGCAGGCTCATGAGGGCACCTCCCAAGGACTCCAATGGTGATCCGGCCCGGACACTCAAGTGCACATCCCTGGCCCGATGCCGGTCATTAATCAGACTAGACCAGATTGGTGGGGGGGAAGGTTCAGTGGGATTGCTGACTGGTCCGACGCATGTATCAGACGTTTCCTACGCATATGAACTGGCGGTGCCTGGCTGAGGAAAATATCCTACAAGCCCTGTCGACTCGCGTCTGATTGTCCCTGGAAACACCGCCCTTTAGGCTTTTCGTGTCGCTGAAAACATCAGCGATGCGGGTGTGGAAACCCGGACAATCTTCAAGTGCCTGTCGTAATGGCAGCTGTACACGGGAGGCCGTATGGCCTACCGGGGTTCCTTGAAGACCGGTTTTCCACCCCGTGTACAGTTGCCGCCCTTCGTGTGGAAACGGCGGTGGCAACTCCTTTAATCTTCAAGGAATTGCTATGAAAAAGATCGTCCCCGATCCACCCCATCATTTCGACCTTCCCTCCGACAAGACCCTCACCAACGCCGTCAGCGAGGGCATCGTGCCCATCGACCACGTGGTGATGAACGTCACCCATTACCTGATGCTTGCCTACAACCATTGCCACCGAACCCTCGATGCCATCGAAGATGACCGCACCCGGGAATCGCTGGTGAATGGGCTGCGTGCCATGCAGATTGCATGGGGCCAGGCGGATGCGCTGTCACTGGCCTTGGAGCGGAGTACCAACCTTCATTGAGGTTGGAGTTGCGGGCCTCTTCGCGGGTAAACCCGCGAAGAGGCCAGAACAGGCCATCAAAAAATTTCAGGAGAGGAATCGATGACCACAGACGACACCCAATTCACCGTCGGCAAAACCACGTTTTTCCAAGGCGAACACCAGACCCATCCCCTGTTCCGCATCGAACCCGGCATCCCCTGCCGGGATGCCCGCGAGCAGGCCTCGGAGTTGATGGGCTATGTAAGAGAGCTGACCATCATCGGCCTGATGGATGAAAAACCGATGATGATCTGGGCATCCCATTACCTGAGTGCCATGGCCAAGGCACTGATGGATGATGCCGAGCTAGGCATGACACGCTAACGTGTCTGGGCGGCCAGGTGTTCGCCGAAAGGACTGCAGCGCTCGATTTGTGCCCCACCGCAAAAACCAAGGCAGGCACCTGGCGATAAACTCAGCGCGGCTCCATATGCGCAATCATCAACTGCACACTCTCATTCCCACGAAACTCGTTCACATCCAGCTTGTACGCCAGCTCCACCCAACGCACCGTCGGGTTCGGCCACACCTCACGGTCTATACCAAAGGCAATACCATCCAGCCGCACCGAGCCACACTCACTCTTGAGCACCACCTTCAAGTGCCGCTCGCCGACCACGCGCTGCTCCACCAGCTGGAACACCCCATGGAACAGCGGCTCGGGGAAGTGCTGCCCCCAAGGCCCGGCATTGCGCAGGGCCTTGGCCAGGTCGAGGTGGAATTCTTCCACGGCCAGGCTGCCGTCCGAGAGCAGACGACCGGTCAGGTCCTCCTCACGCAGCTGGCGCCGCACTTCTTCATCGAAGGCTTCAGCAAACGCCGGGAAATTGCTTTCGGGCAGGGACAGCCCCGCCGCCATGGCGTGCCCGCCGAACTTGCTGATCAACTGCGGGTGGCGCGCCGCCACTGCATCCAGCGCATCGCGGATATGGAAGCCCGGCACCGAACGCGCCGAGCCCTTGAGCATGCCGTCGCCAGCATCGGCGAAGGCGATGGTTGGCCGGTGGTAACGCTCTTTCAGGCGCGAGGCGAGAATCCCGATCACGCCCTGGTGCCAATCGGCATCGAACAGGCACAGGCCATAAGGCATGGACTCGACCGGCAGGTCCTTGAGCTGGGCCAGAGCCTCGCGCTGCATGCCCTGCTCGATCGACTTGCGGTCCTGGTTCAGGTCATCCAGCTGCTGGGCCATGTCCTGGGCCAGGGCTTGGTCCTCGCACAGCAGGCATTCGATGCCCAGGCTCATGTCGTCCAGGCGCCCGGCGGCATTGAGCCGTGGGCCGAGGATGAAGCCGAGGTCGGTGGAGGTGATGCGCCGATGGTCGCGCCGCGCCACTTCCAGGATGGCCTTCAGGCCAGGCCGCGCGCGGCCGGCGCGGATGCGCTCGAGGCCCTGGTGGACGAGGATGCGGTTGTTGGCATCCAGCGGCACCACGTCGGCGACACTGCCCAGCGCGACCAGGTCGAGCAGCTCGCCGATGTTCGGCTGCGGCTGCGTGTCGTAACGCCCCAGGCTGCGCAGTCGGGCGCGCAGGGCCATGAGCACGTAGAAGATCACCCCCACGCCGGCCAGCGACTTGCTCGGGAATTCGCAACCAGGCTGGTTCGGATTGACGATGGCGTCAGCATCGGGCAACTGCTGGCCCGGCAGGTGGTGGTCGGTGACCAGCACCTTGAGCCCGGCAGCCTTGGCGGCGGCAACACCTTCAACACTGGAGATACCGTTATCGACGGTCACCAGCAGGTCCGGCTGGCGCTCGAGCGCCACCTGGACGATCTCCGGGGTCAGGCCATAGCCATATTCGAAACGGTTGGGCACCAGGTAGTCGACGTGGGCCGCGCCCAGCAGGCGCAGGCCGAGCACGCCAACGGTACTGGCGGTGGCGCCATCAGCGTCGAAGTCGCCAACGATAAGGATGCGCTGGCGCTGATCGAGGGCTTCGACCAGCAGGTCCACCGCCGCCTCGATGCCCTTGAGTTGCTGATACGGCACCAGCCGCGCCAGGCTCTTGTCCAGTTCAGCCTCGGACTGCACGCCGCGGGCGGCATACAGGCGGGTCAGCAGGGGTGGCAGGTTACCCAGAAATGGCAGGGTCGGGGGCAGCGGGCGGGGTTCGATACGCATGGTGTCTTCGGCAGTCAGGTGTCAGTCGGTTCAGCCACGCTCACCGAGCAGCCATTGCAGTTGCACTTCGTGCTGGCCACGGTCATCGGTGACGAACACGGTGCCTTCGCTGATCATCACATCCCACTTGATGGTACGTGGCATGTCGGTGGCCAGGACTTCCAGCACTTCCTGCGGCACGGCGGCAATGCTCAGGTTCTTCAGGCCTTTGACTGCGCTCACTACCTTGCCTTCCCACACGCGCAGGCTGCCGTAGGCCAGCAGGCTGGTGCGCTCGGTGCGGCGCGAGCACCAGGTCAGGCGATCGGCATCCGGCTGACCGACTTCGATCCAGTGCAGGATGCGGTCATCCAGGCTCTTTTCCCACAGCGCCGCTTCATCGACATCAGACAGGCCACGGCCGAACGACAGATTCTCGTTGTACCACAGGGCATAAGCCAGCAGACGCACGGCCATGCGCTCTTCGGTTTCCGAAGGGTGACGAGCGATGGTCTGGCGGACGTTTTCATACACGCCGCGATCGAGGTCGGTCAGGTTCAGTTCGAATTTGTAGGTGGTGGACGGCTGGGCCATGGTCGAATGGGCTTCGTGCGTAGAGAAAAGTCACCTAGTCTAACCGATCCTGCCTGCGCTTGCGCCGGAGCAGTATCGGTGGCTGCGGACCTATGCTAAAACCACGGCTCTGACCAGTTGCCACGGATGCCCCATGTCTACGCCCAGCAAACCCCTCGCCGGCCTGAAAGTCATCGAGCTCGGCACCCTGATCGCCGGGCCGTTCGCCTCGCGCATCTGCGCCGAATTCGGCGCTGAAGTGATCAAGGTCGAGTCGCCAGACGGCGGTGACCCGCTGCGCAAATGGCGCAAGCTGTACGAGGGCACGTCGCTGTGGTGGTTCGTGCAGGCGCGCAACAAGCAGTCGCTGACGCTCAACCTCAAGCACCCCGAAGGCCGTGAAGTGCTCAAGCGCCTGCTCGGCGAGGCGGACATCCTGATCGAGAACTTCCGCCCCGGCGTGCTGGAAAAACTCGGCCTGGGCTGGGACGTGCTGCACGCCCTCAACCCGCGCCTGGTCATGGTACGCCTGTCCGGCTTTGGCCAGACCGGGCCGATGAAGGACCAGCCGGGGTTCGGTGCGGTCGGTGAATCGATGGGCGGGCTGCGTTACATCACCGGCTTCGACGACCGCCCGCCGGTACGCACCGGGATTTCCATCGGTGATTCGATCGCTGCACTGTGGGGGGTGATTGGCGCGCTGATGGCACTGCGTCATCGCGAGGTTAACGGTGGCCAGGGCCAAGTGGTGGACGTGGCGCTGTACGAGGCGATCTTCGCCATGATGGAAAGCATGGTCCCGGAATTCGACGTGTTCGGGTTCATCCGCGAGCGTACCGGCAACATCATGCCGGGCATCACGCCCTCCTCCATCCACACCAGCGCCGACGGCAAGCATGTGCAGATCGGCGCCAACGGTGACGCTATCTTCAAGCGGTTCATGCAGGCCATCGGCCGCACCGACCTGGCCGATGACCCGAGCCTGGCCAGCAACGATGGCCGCGACGCACGCCGTGACGAGCTGTACGGGGTGATCGACCGCTGGGCCAACAGCCTGCCGCTGGACCAGTTGATGCAGGTGCTCACCGACGCCGAAGTTCCGGCCAGCCGTATCTTTTCGGCCGAGGACATGTTCAGCGACCCGCAATACCTGGCTCGGGAAATGTTCCTCCAGGCACGCCTGCCTGACGGCAAGCCATTCAAGATGCCGGGCATCGTGCCCAAGCTCTCGGACACCCCAGGCTCTGCCGAGTGGGTGGGCCCGAGGCTCGGCGAACACACCGATGCCGTGCTGGCCACCCTGGGCTATGACCAGGCGGCAATCGCCAGCCTGCGCCAGGCGGGCACGGTCTGAGGCTGCCGCAGATGCGTACGCTGGCCCTGTTCGGGGCGCTGCTGCTGACCCTGCTGGTGCCACCGGCACAGGGCAAGGAGCGCCTGCTGTGGCTGGTGCGCGACCTGCCGCCCTTCACCGTGTTCGAAGGCACGGAGAAAGGCCAGGGGGTTATCGACCAGATGCTACCGCTGCTGATCGAGCAGATGCCCGAATACGAGCACAGTATCGTCCGGGTCAACCGTGCTCGCGGGATCCAGATGCTTCAGGACCCATCCAGCTTTACCTGCGACCCGACACTGCTATGGACCGCGGAGCGCGCGAAGTTCGTACATTTCTCGCAACCGTCGCTCGGCGTGATGAGCAGCGGCGTGGTGGTGCGCAACACCGCTCAGACGATGCTGGCACCGTTCCTTGACGGCCAGCAGGTCGACCTCAAAGGCTTGCTCGGCAATACCCGGCTGAAGCTCGGCATCGTCGCCGAGCGCAGCTACAGCAGCCAGGTCGACGAGATCCTGCGCCAACTGCCCGACTCCGCGTTCAACCGCCATTACGGCAACGATGCCACAGCCAACCTGCTGCAGATGCAACAGCTCGGGCGCCTGCAACTGGTGCTGGGCTACTGGCCGGAAGTGCGCTACCTGATTCAGCAACACGGCGGCTCGCCAGCGGACTATCAGTTCCATCCGATCCAGGGCGTGGACCGCTACCAGTTCCTGCACGTGGGCTGCTCGGACACGCCGCTGGGGCGCGCCGCCATCAGCCATATCGACCAGTTGCTACCGGCCCTGCGCCTGAATACCCTGCCTGCCCTGTATGCACACTGGCTTGACCCCGAGCTGCGCGCTGCCTACCTGGAAGAGAGCAAGCACTTCTTCGAAGCGCGTTAGCCAGCGCGCAAAAGAAACCCCGGGCGCTGGGGAAGACGCCCGGGGCCAATCGAAAGTCCTCATGGACTTCCCGTGACAACCTGCCAGTACCGGAGCTGTGCACTGGCCGGCTGCCCCTGATGATTATGATAGGCCACTCAGGCAAAGGTTCCCTGTGGCTGCTGGCGCTGTTGCAATGCCGCAATCACACAGGGCTGCAAGCGCCCCTCGACAATCTGCAGGTCTCGGTGCAGGCCGTCTACCAGGTCGATCAGCAGGCTTTGCTCCTGCAGCTGGCGCTGGCTGACCGTACGTTGCAAGGCCGTGCCGCCGAGGCTGTCGTATACGGTCAATTGGCGGTTGCCGCTGGCATCCGTGGCTCCCAGCCTGGCCTGGTAGGGGGTAAGGGCGTCGTTGAGCAGTCTGCAGATTCTTTCCATCCGGATCACTCGCTTGTAATGGGACATGAAGGAACTGACCAGCAAGCGTGGCGAAAAGTTCGTTACGCCACGGCTGTGTCAGTGAGCATGCGTGGGCGACGTGACAGTTTGAATACGTTGCAGGGCTTGTTGCCAGCGCCCGACAGGCAAGGGCCAAGGGAGGTCGGCAAGGACCCACAGGCCTTGGCGCCGGGCTTCATGGGCGAGGTTCGGGCAGCCTGCACTGGCATGGCCGACGAACAGCACGGCACGGGCGCAACAGGCCCGTTCGAGCAGGGCCAGGCCGTCGCCCACGGCATGGTCGAGGATCAGCAGGTCGGCACTCGGTTGGCGGGCCAGGCAAGTGTCGAGGTCGGCCAGGTCGTGGGTGACGCGCACATTGAACAGGCCTTGGGCGTTGCAGGCCTGGTGCAGGAGGATCTGGTGGGATGGGCGTGCCGGGTGGATCAACACGTAGGGCTGTCGCATGTGCCGCTCCTTGGGGGAAGGACCGGTCACTCTAGGCAAGGCTTCAACAGCCTTACATAGGACAATTCCGATAGAGGTATAGGAAAATCCTGAAATCCGGGGCTGCTTTGCAGCCCCGACGTTCATGCGATTACAACGGCTTGCCGCGATTACCATGCTGGCTGACAAAGGCTTGAACAGCCTTCAGGTCATTGGCCAACACGGTGCAACGCTCTTCACGGCTGAACAGGTCGCTCAGGTGCGCCGGCAGTTCCAGCGCCTTGCCGACACCGGCCTTCTCCACCGCTTCCGGGAACTTGACCGGGTGTGCGGTGCCCAGCACCACCATTGGCGTATCCAGGCTGCGGCGGCACTCGCGGGCGGCCTTGACGCCGATCGCGGTGTGCGGGTCGAGCACTTCACCGGTGGCGGCGAACACCTCGGCAATGGTCTCGCAGGTCTGCTCGTCGCTGACCGCCAGCGAATCGAACAGCTTGCGTGCCTCGGTCCAGCGGTCTTGCTCGACGCTGAAGCCGCCACCCTGCTTGAAGGTGGCCATCAGCTCGGCCAGCGCGGCACCGTTGCGGCCATGCAGGTCGAACAGCAGGCGCTCGAAGTTGGACGAAACCATGATGTCCATGGACGGCGACAGGGTCGCGTGCAGGGTTTCCTTGACGTACTGGTTGCCGCTCATGAAGCGGTGCAGGATGTCGTTGCGGTTGGTGGCGACGATCAGCTGGCTGACCGGCAGGCCCATGTTGCGCGCCAGGTAACCGGCGAAGATGTCGCCGAAGTTGCCGGTCGGTACCGAGAACGCCACCGAACGGGCCGGGCCACCCAGCTGCAGGGCCGCGTGGAAGTAGTAGACGATCTGGGCCATGATCCGCGCCCAGTTGATCGAGTTGACCGCGACCAGGCGGGTGCCCTTGAGGAACGATTGGTCAGCGAAGCTGGCCTTGACCATTTCCTGGCAGTCGTCGAAGTTGCCTTCGATGGCGATGTTATGGACGTTGTCGCCGAACAGGGTGGTCATCTGCCGGCGCTGAACTTCCGACACACGCTGGTGCGGGTGCAGGATGAAGATGTCGACGTTCTCGCAGCTGCGGCAGCCTTCAATGGCGGCGGAGCCGGTGTCACCGCTGGTGGCGCCGATGATCACCACACGCTCGTTGCGCTTGGCCAGCACGTGGTCGAGCAGGCGGCCGAGCAGTTGCAGGGCGAAGTCCTTGAAGGCCAGGGTCGGGCCGTGGAACAGCTCCAGCACCCACTCGTTGCTGTTTAGCTGGCGCAGCGGGGCGACCGCAGCGTGGGCAAACTCGCCGTAGGTTTCTTCGAGGATCTTCTTGAAGTCGGCGTCGGCAATGCTGCCTTCGACGAACGGGCGCATCACCCGGAAGGCCAGCTCGTGATACGGCAAGCCGGCCCAGGAGGCGATTTCTTCCTGGGTGAAGCGAGGCAGGTTCTCAGGGACGTACAGGCCGCCGTCGCTGGCCAGGCCAGCCAGCAGCACGTCTTCGAAGTTCAGGGCCGGAGCCTGGCCGCGGGTACTGATATAGCGCATGGGTGCAAACCTTCGATGCTAGGGCCGCCCGAGCGGCCCGATTGGCAAATTAATTCAGCTGTTCGACGCGGATGCGCACGACCTTGCCGACCACGTCCTGCAGGGCTTCCAGAGCGACAATGGCGTCGTTGATGCGCTGCTCGACCACACCGTGGGTCAGCAGGATCATCGGCACCAGGCCGTCCTGCTCCTCGGCTTCCTTCTGCATGATCGACTCGATGTTGATGCCGCGCTCCGACAGGATGCTCGCCACCTGGGCCAGCACGCCCGGATGGTCCTTGGCCTGGATGCGCAGGTAGTAGGCGCTTTCGCAGGCTTCGATCGGCAGGATCGGGTGGGCCGACAGCGAGTCTGGCTGGAAGGCCAGGTGCGGCACGCGGTTTTCCGGGTCGGAGGTCATGGCACGGACCACGTCGACCAGGTCACCCACCACCGACGAAGCGGTTGGCTCCATGCCGGCGCCAGCACCGTAGTACAGGGTGGAGCCGGCGGCGTCGCCGTTGACCATGACTGCGTTCATCACGCCATTGACGTTGGCGATCAGGCGGTCGGCCGGGATCAGCGTCGGGTGCACGCGCAGCTCGATGCCTTCGGCGGTACGACGGGCCACGCCCAGGTGCTTGATGCGGTAGCCCAGCGCTTCGGCGTAGTTCACGTCAGCGGTGGTCAGCTGGGTGATGCCCTCGGTGTAGGCCTTGTCGAACTGCAGCGGGATACCAAAGGCAATGGACGCCAGGATGGTCAGCTTGTGCGCGGCATCGATGCCTTCGACGTCGAAGGTCGGGTCGGCTTCGGCGTAGCCCAGCGCCTGGGCTTCGGCCAGCACGTCGGGGAAGGCGCGGCCTTTCTCACGCATTTCGGTGAGGATGAAGTTGCCGGTGCCGTTGATGATGCCGGCCAGCCAGTTGATGCGGTTGGCCGACAGGCCTTCGCGGATCGCCTTGATCACCGGGATACCACCCGCCACTGCGGCTTCGAAGGCAACGATGACGCCCTTCTCGCGCGCCTTGGCGAAGATCTCGTTACCGTGCACGGCGATCAGTGCCTTGTTGGCGGTGACCACGTGCTTGCCGTTCTCGATGGCCTTGAGCACCAGATCGCGGGCGATGGTGTAGCCACCGATCAGTTCGATGACAATGTCGATTTCCGGGTTGCTCGCAACTTCGAACACGTCAGCGGTAATGGGGGTACCGGTAATCTGGCAGTTCGGGTTCTGCGAGCGCATGGCAATCTGTGCCACTTCAATACCGCGCCCGGCACGGCGGGCAATCTCCTCGGCGTTGCGCTGAAGTACATTGAAGGTTCCGCCACCGACGGTCCCCAACCCACAGATGCCTACTTTGACCGGTTTCACTGTGAACTCCCCATTGAACGGCCGGCGCCTTCACCGACCGTGAAACATGCCGTCACCCCATGACGACGGCGTATTGAATTGATTACTTGGCGGCCTGCTGCTGGCCGTCCAGGGCCAGTTTGGCCACTTGTGGTGCCGGCTGGTAACCCGGAATCACATGGCCGTTTTCAAGCACGATGGCCGGCGTGCCGTTGACGCCGATCTGCTGGCCCAGCTGGAACTGCTTGCTGACCGGGTTGGCGCACTTGGCAGCCTTGATTTCCTTGCCTTCGACCATCTTGTCCATCGCCGCGCGACGGTCGCTGGAGCACCAGACTGCCTGCAGCTGCTCGTCACCTGGCGAACCGAGGCCCTGGCGCGGGAAGGCGACATAGCGCACTTCGATACCGCGGCGGTTGAGCTCCGGCACTTCGGCGTGCAGCTTGTGGCAATACGGGCAGGTGGTGTCGGTGAAGACGGTGATGTGCGACTTGGTCTGGCCCTTGGCAGGATAAACCACGGTCTCGGCGGCTGGAATGCCGTTGATGAGCTTGGCAACGCCCTGACGCTCGGTCTTCTCGGTCAGGTTGACCGGCTTGCCGTCCTGCAGCTGGTACAGGTAACCCTGCATGACGTACTGGCCATCGGCGCTGGCATACAGCACCCGGCCGCCCTGCAGCTTGACTTCGTACAGGCCATTGAGCGGGCTGCTGCCGACGCTTTCCACCGGTACTTCGAGTTCGAGGTTCTGCAACGACTTGCGGATGGCCTGCTCGGCGCTGGCATTGCTGTCAGCCGCGGCAACGGCAAAGGTACTGGCCAGCGCCAACACGGCGGCGGCGAAAATCTGGGTCACGCGCATGGGGAACTCCTGGAGGCGGACAGGGGCCGGAGGGCGTCACCTGCAAAAAAAATCGCGGCGACCGTGCGGCCCTTGATGCAAACCGCCCAAGCCTACCACATCACGCTGCTGGTGAAGGGGCCTGCAAGGACCGGTCGGCGGAACATGAAAAACATTCATCCACGCGGATGGTGCTGGGCGTGCAGCTGCTGCAGCCGCGCCTTGGCCACATGGGTGTAGATCTGCGTGGTCGAAAGGTCGCTGTGGCCCAGCAGCATCTGCACCACGCGCAGGTCGGCGCCATGGTTGAGCAGGTGCGTGGCGAAGGCGTGGCGCAGGGTGTGCGGCGACAGCGGCTTGTCGATGCAGGCCACCCGCGCCTGGTGCTTGATGCGGTGCCAGAAGGTCTGGCGGGTCATCTGCTCGCCGCGCTGGCTGGGGAACAGTACATCACTTGGCCGGCCGTTGAGCAGTTCGGCGCGGCCGTCACGCAGGTAGCGCTCCAGCCAGACCACCGCCTCCTCGCCCATCGGCACCAGGCGCTCCTTGCTGCCCTTGCCCATCACCCGCAGCACGCCCTGGCGCAGGTTGACCTGGTCGAGGGTCAGGCTGACCAGTTCGGTCACGCGCAGGCCGCAGGCGTAAAGGACTTCGAGCATGGCGCGGTCGCGCTGGCCGATGGCTTCACCCAGGTCCGGGGCCTGCAACAAGGCTTCGACGTCGGCTTCCGACAGGGATTTGGGCAAGGGCCGGCCCAGCTGCGGCATCTCGACCTGCAGGGTCGGGTCGACAGCCACCAGCTTCTCGCGCAGCAGGTAACGGAAGAAGCCGCGCAGGCCGGAGAGAAAGCGCGCAGTGGAGCGTGGCTTGTAGCCTTGGTCGAGACGCCAGGCCAGGTGGTCGAGGATCAGTTCGCGGCCGGCGTCGGGCAGCGATACCGAATGCTCCTGGAGCCAGCCGTTGAACAGGGCCAGATCGCTGCGGTAGGAGACGCGAGTGTTGTCGGAAAGGCCTTTTTCGAGCCACAGGGCGTCGAGGAACTGGTCGATCAGGGGGTGGTCGAGGGCAGGCATGAAAACTCGGTGGCAAACGACGAAATGACGCTTAGTCTTTCATAACAACGCCGGCATAGGGAGCCCGAATGAGCGAACAGCAGATCCTTCTGAGTGTGGGCGGCATCGGCGCAGCTGCGCTGGCCTGCCAGTGGCTGGCCTGGCGCCTGAAACTGCCCGCCATCCTGTTCCTGCTGCTGTGCGGGATCGTCGCTGGCCCGGTGCTGGGCTGGCTGTCACCTGAAGCGCTGTTCGGCCCGCTGCTGATGCCTCTGGTGTCACTGGCCGTGGCACTGATCCTGTTCGAAGGCAGCCTGACCCTGCATATATCGCAGTGGCGGGAGATCGGCAGCGTGGTGCATCGCCTGGTAACGCTCGGGGCGCTGACCACCTGGCTGGTGATCGCCTTGGCCACCCATTGGTTACTGGGGTTCGAATGGCTGCTGGCGATCCTGTTCGGGGCCCTGACTCTGGTGACCGGGCCCACGGTGATCGTGCCCATGCTGCGCGTGGTGCGGCCAAACGCGACGATCGCCAACATCCTGCGCTGGGAAGGCATCGTCATCGACCCTATCGGTGCTCTGCTGGCCGTTGTGGTCTACAGCTTCATCATCGCCAGCGGCGACGGCCTGAGCCAGAGCCTGATCACCTTCGCCGGGGTGATCCTGTGCGGCTGCGCGCTGGGTGCCGCCGGTGGCTGGCTGCTGGGCCAGGTGATGCGTGCGCAATGGCTGCCGGAATACCTGCACAACCTGGCGTCCCTGGCCGCCGTGCTGGGCATCTTCATTGCCGCCAACCAGATCGTTCACGAGTCCGGGCTGCTGGCGGTGACGGTGATGGGCATGTGGCTGGCCAACATGCGCGGGGTCGATGTGCGACAGATCCTGCACTTCAAGGAAAACCTCAGCGTCCTGTTGATTTCCGGGCTCTTCATCCTGCTCGCCGCCCGCCTCGACCTGCAAGCCCTGTTGTCCCTGGGCCCGGCGGTTCTCGCCCTGCTATTGGTGATTCAGTTGCTGGCAAGGCCGCTGAATGTGCTGGTTTCCACTGCCGGGTCTGCGCTGAACTGGCGCGAACGCGCCCTGCTGGCCTGGATAGCACCCCGCGGGATTGTCGCCGCCGCGGTTTCGGCGGTATTTGCCATCCGCCTCGACCAGGCAGGCCACCCCTCGGCCTTGTTGCTGGTGCCGCTGACCTTCGCCGTAATCATCGGTACGGTGGTACTGCAAAGTGCTACCGCGCGGCCACTGGCGCGGCTACTCAAGGTTGCAGAGCCTGCGCCCAGCGGCTTTCTGCTGGTGGGCGCCAACCCGCCAGCACGCGCGCTGGCGAAAGCCTTGCAACAGCTTGGCTGCCGCGTCCTGCTGACCGATTCGAGCTGGGAAAACATACGGGCTGCACGCATGGATGGCTTGCCAACCTACTTTGGCAACCCAGCTTCGCAGCACGCCGACGCGCATCTGGACCTGGTGGGCCTCGGCCATTTGCTAGGGCTGTCGCCTGCTGGCGAACTCAACGCACTGGCGTGCGCTCGGTTTCGCCATGATTTCGGCCACAAGCGGCTGTTCGTGCTGGCCAGCGGGCTGGAAAACCGGCGCAGTGACAAGCATCGCGCCAGCGAAGAACACCGGGGGCAGTTACTCGGATCAAGCCCCATGACTTACCTGCAACTGGCCAATCGCCTGCTCGCAGGGGGCGAGTTGTTCAGCACCACGCTGACCGAAGCCTTCGGCTGGCAGCAGTACCTGGCGCTGCACGGCGAACGTGCGACCTTGCTGTTCGCCCGCGATGCCCACGGCTGGGTGCATGTTGCCTGCCCGGACGCCCCGCTCACCCCTCAGGCAGGCTGGACGCTGGTTTCACTGATCGACCCGCAGCCGCAAATGCCGCAGGCAACAACCGACAAGGCCCTGGCCGACCCGTGAGGGTCAGTTGCCGGGCAGCACCGGCACCGGGCGCTTGTCCTCGTCGATGGCGACAAAGCTGAACACACCGTGGATCGCCCGCTCGCGGCCATCCAGGTACATGTTCTCGACGAACACATCCACCTGCACCTGCAAGCTGGTGTTGCCGACCTTGATCACCGTACCCACCAACTCGACGATCGAGCCCGCCGGGATCGGGTGCTTGAAGTCGATACGGTCGGTGGACACCGTCACCAGCGGCAGCCGGCAGAAGCGCGTGGCGGCAATGAACGACACTTCGTCCATCCAGGCCAGCGCGGTGCCGCCGAACAGGGTGTTGTGGTGGTTGGTGGTGTTGGGGAACACCGCCTTGGTCACGCGGGTTACCGACAGTTCGGTGCGGCGCTGGATTTCCTGGTCTCGAGTGGTCATATCTGTCACTTTTCACGGGTTTCAAAACGCAAAAAAGCAGCCCGAAGGCTGCTTTTTTCTCGCTAGGCGGCCTTGGCCACCGGGCAAACTGCACTCAGGACAGTTTTTCCTTGATGCGAGCGGCTTTGCCGGACAGGTCGCGCAGGTAGTACAGCTTGGCTTTACGCACGTCACCACGACGTTTCACGGCCAGGCTGTCGATCTGCGGGCTGTAGGTCTGGAAGGTACGCTCAACGCCTACGCCGCTGGAGATCTTGCGCACGGTGAAGGCGCTGTTCAGACCGCGGTTACGCTTGGCGATGACAACGCCTTCGAACGCCTGCAGACGGGAACGATCACCTTCCTTCACTTTAACCTGGACGACGATGGTGTCGCCTGGTGCGAAGGTTGGGATTTCCTTGCTCATCTGCTCGGCTTCGAGCTGCTGGATGATCTTGTTGGTCATGCTGTGCTCCTAAGATGGATACTTGATCCACCATCGATACGTTTAACTATCGTCCCGCTCGCGGAGATATTCCTCGAGCAGCTTCTTCTCTTCTCCAGAAAGCGAGCGACTTTCCAGAAGATCGGCGCGTCGTTCGAAGGTCCTACCAAGGGACTGCTTCATCCGCCATCGCCGGATATGTGCATGGTTGCCACTTAGCAACACGTCGGGAACACGCTGATCCGCATACACCTCAGGTCGGGTGTAGTGCGGGCAATCCAGCAGACCGTCGGTGAAAGAGTCTTCCTCCGCCGAGTCCACATGCCCTAAAGCTCCGGGCAGCAGCCGTGTAACCGCATCGATCAGTACCATGGCCGGCAGCTCGCCACCGGAAAGCACATAGTCGCCAATCGACCACTCCTCATCGACATGAGCCTCGATAAAGCGCTCGTCGATGCCTTCATAACGACCGGCGATCAGGATCAACGATTCCTGTTCGGCCAGGCCTTTGACCGCCTGCTGAGTCAGCTTGCGGCCTTGTGGCGAAAGGTAGATCACCTTCGCCGCTGCTCCGGTCGCTTGCCTGGCGCTAACCAGGGCGTCTTCCAGAGGCTTGATTTTCATCACCATGCCCGGACCACCGCCAAACGGCCGATCATCCACGGTATGGTGGCGATCTGTGGTGTAGTCCCGCGGGTTCCAGCAAGTCACCTGAAGCAACCCCTGTTTCACCGCACGGCTGGTAATGCCGTACTCTGTGATGGCCGAGAACATCTCGGGGAACAGCGTGATGACGTCTACGCGAAGGTTACCCATCGTTTAGAAGTCCGCGTCCCACTCAACCCGCATCACGCCTGCTTCCAGGTCGATATCGAGCACGCATTGCGCCGTATAGGGCAACAGACGCTCGCGATCATCCAGGCTGCCTGCGCAGGGTTTGACCACCATTACATCGTTCGCACCGGTCTCCAACAGGTGATCGACCTTGCCGAACAGTTGTTCGTCCTGGTTGATGACCTTCAGACCCACCAACTGGTACCAGTAGTACTCGTCGGCAGCCAGGTTGGGCAAAAGGCTCCGCGCAATGCAGATTTCGTGACCACTCAGAAGACGGGCTTCATCACGATCATCGAGGCCTTTCAGTTTCACGACCAGGCCCTTTTGGGAGCCACGACCGCTGACCAGCTCGACCTGCTTTACCTTGCCTTCGTGCCGAAGCGTCCAGCGTGGATAATCCAACAGGTTTTCAATCGGATCGGTAAAGGAATACACCTTCACCTCGCCGCGAACGCCGTGAACCGAAAAAATCTTGCCAACGACGATAAGGTCGTCAGCCTTTTCTGGCGTCGCGTTCATACTGATTAGGCGGCAGCCTTGGCAGCGTCCTTCAGCAGCTGAGCAACGCGCTCAGACGGCTGTGCGCCCTGGCTCAGCCAGTAGGAAACGCGCTCTTGGTTGACCGACAGCTTGACTTCGGCGCCCGATGCGATCGGGTTGAAGAAGCCTACGCGCTCAACGAAACGGCCGTCACGGGCGTTACGCGAGTTGGTCACGGTCAGGTGGTAGAATGGGCGCTTTTTCGAGCCGCCACGGGCAAGACGAATGGTTACCATGTGAACATTGTTCCTATAGTCGGTGCTGCAAATCTGAATGCCAAATAGGCACACGGGTGCCCAAAAGGCCGCATATTCTCGGGGAATACACGGACATTTGCAAATGCCTTTTTCGGCAGAGCCCTGCCCTACCGTCCAGATTTGCCGGTTAAGCCACGGAATCCGTGGCCGTTGCCCCGCCGCAGCGGGGGTTCCGGGCGCCCGCTCATCTAAAAGCAGGCGCCCAAAATAGGGGTTACAGCTTCGGCATGCCGCCGCCCGGCAGCATCCCGCCCAGGCCGCGCATCATCTTGGCCATGCCGCCCTTGGCAGAGAACTTCTTCATCATCTTCTGCATCTGCTTGTGCTGTTTGATCAGCCGGCCGATGTCCTGCACCTGGGTGCCGGAGCCTAGGGCGATGCGGCGCTTGCGCGAACCGCTGATCAGGTCAGGGTCGCGACGCTCGGCCGGGGTCATCGAGTTGATGATCGCTTCCATCTGCTTGAACTGCTTCTCGGCCGCGCCCTGGGCATTGCCCATCTGCGACAGGTTGACCCCGCCGATGCTCGGCAGCTTGTCCATCAGGCCGCCCAGGCCACCCATGTTCTTCATCTGCTGCAGCTGGTCACGGAAGTCTTCGAGGTCGAAGCCCTTGCCCTTCTTCAGCTTCTTGGCCAGCTTGTCGGCCTTGGCCTTGTCAATGGTCTGTTCGGCCTGCTCGATCAGGCTGAGCACGTCGCCCATGCCGAGGATGCGCGAGGCGACACGGTCCGGGTGGAACGGCTCGAGGGCTTCGGTCTTCTCGCCCATACCGATGAACTTGATCGGCTTGCCAGTGATCGCACGCACCGACAGCGCGGCACCGCCACGGGCGTCACCGTCGACCTTGGTCAGTACCACGCCGGTCAGCGGCAGCGCTTCGCCGAACGCCTTGGCGGTGTTGGCGGCATCCTGGCCGGTCATGGCATCGACCACGAACAGGGTCTCGATCGGCTTGACTGCGGCGTGCAGGGCCTTGATCTCGTCCATCATGTCGGTGTCGATGTGCAGACGACCGGCGGTATCGACGATGACCACGTCGATGAATTTGAGCTTGGCTTCGCGGATCGCAGCTTCGGCGATGGCCACCGGCTTCTGGCTGATATCGGACGGGAAGAAGGTCACGCCGATGTCGTTGGCCAGGGTTTCCAGCTGCTTGATCGCCGCCGGGCGGTAGACGTCGGCCGAAACCACCATCACGCTCTTCTTCTTGCGCTCCTTGAGGAAGCGCGCCAGCTTGCCGGCGGTGGTGGTCTTACCGGCGCCCTGCAGGCCGGCCATCAGCACCACGGCTGGCGGCGCGGCGTTCAGCGCGAGGTCTTCGTTGGCCGCGCCCATCAGGCTTTCCAGCTCGGCCTGGACGATCTTCACGAACGCCTGGCCCGGGGTCAGGCTGCGCGATACCTCGGTGCCGACCGCACGGTCCTTGACACTGTTGACGAAATCCTTGACCACCGGCAGGGCAACGTCGGCCTCGAGCAGGGCCATGCGCACTTCGCGCAATGTGTCCTTGATGTTGTCTTCAGTCAGCTTGGCCTTGCCGGTGACATGGCGCAGCGTCTGTGACAGGCGGTCGGTCAGGTTTTCGAACATGGTGATCCTTTCAGGCCCAGTAAAAGCCGAGGTTTGTCAGGCACCCGCAGGGGAAATGTACACCCGCCAGGCACAGCAAGGCGGCGATTATAACGAAGTGCGACGGCGGCGCACACCTCGCTGCCGATCGGTCTGGATGGCCGGTGGCGTTCTATGCCAAACTCCGTCTCTTTCAGGGCTCTGCAACCAGGACTTATGGTTTCCTCACCCAGCCTCATCCCCAACCTGATCGCCGCCGGCTTATATATAGCTGCGGCCATCTACCAGGGCACCTACCTGGCCCAGGGCCGCAAGGCCGACAAACGCCTGCTTGGCCTGCTCGGCGCCCTCGCCGTGGTCGCCCAGAGTGGCGCGCTGTTCTTCCAGCTGATCACCCCGCTGGGGCTGAGCCTGGACTTCTTCAGCGCTGCCAGCCTGATCGCCGTGGCGGTCATCACCCTGACGCTGCTGGCCTGCCTGCGTATCCCGGTGGAAAACCTGCTGGTGCTGCTGTTCCCGCTCGGCGCCGTCACCGCCCTGCTGGCGCAGTTCGCCCCACCCGGCACGGTGCCGCTGATCGACGAAGAACCGGGCATCCTCGCGCACATCCTGCTGTCGATCCTGGCCTATGGCCTGTTCACCATCGCGGTGTTCCAGTCGCTGCTGTTGCTGCTGCAGGACCGCCAGCTGAAGAACAAGCACCCGTCCGGGCTGATCCGCAACTTCCCGCCGCTGCAGACCATGGAAAGCCTGCTGTTTGGCTTCCTCTGGGCGGGCTGGTGCCTGCTCTCGCTGTCGCTGATTTCCGGCTGGCTGTTCCTTGAGAACCTCTTTGCCCAGCATCTTGTGCACAAGACGCTGCTGGCGTGTGTGGCCTGGGTGGTGTTCAGCGTGCTGCTGTGGGGCCGCACCCGCCTGGGCTGGCGCGGGCACAAGGCGATCCGCTGGACGCTGGCGGGTTTCTGCCTGCTGATGCTGGCCTATTTCGGCAGCAAGCTGGTTCGCGAATTCATCCTGCATATCTGACGGTCGCCCATGGACACCCTGCCGTACGCACCGCTACTCGGCATTCTGGCACTGGCGCTACTGTGGTCGGCGTTGTTCAGCGCCGTGGATGCCGCCCGCCTGCAGCTCAATGGTTCGCTGCGCAACGGCGATGACGGCCAGCCGCTGCTGCCAGCCCAGGCACTGGTGCTGTGCGCCAGCCTGGGCAAACTGTTGGTGCTGGGCCTGGCGTGCCTGATCGGCCAACGCCAGAACGGCGAACACGGCTTCTGGCTGGCAGGCCTTGCCGCCGTGGCGGCCTTGCTGGTGTTCGCCGAGTTCCTGCCGCGGCGCCTGGCCCGGCGCAACCCGCAGGCCTTCATCAGCCTTGGCCTGAGCCTGCGCCCGTTTCCCCTCGCCCTGCTGCAACCTTTGGCCTGCCTGTTCGACGGCATCGCCAAGCTGCTGCTGCGACCGTTCCGCGTGCAGCCCACAGCAGTGGCCCTGCACCCGCAGGAAGATGACGACTACGACGAAGACGACGAGCACGAAGTGCCGCGCCACGGCCTGCTTGACGGCCTGCAATCGCTGGACAAGATCACCGTCAACGACATCCTGGTGCCACGCAACGAAGTCGACGGTATCAACCTTGACGACCCCATCGCGCACATCATCGAGCAGCTGATCGTCAGCCGGCACACACGCCTGCCGGTCTATCACAGCGACATCAACCAGGTCGAAGCGATCCTCAACACCAAGCTCATCAGCCACCTGCTGCCCAAGGCCGAGCTGACCCTGGAGCAACTGCTGGGTGCCTGCTACGAACCCTACTTCGTGCCGGAAAGCACCCCCCTGCAGATGCAGTTGCTGAACTTCCACAAGCAACAGCGGCGCCTGGGCGTGGTGGTGGACGAGTATGGTGAGGTGCTGGGCATCGTCACCCTGGAAGACATCCTCGAAGAGATCGTCGGCGAGTTCGAGGACGAACAGAGCCTCGACAACCCGCACGTGCACCCACAACCCGATGGTACCTTCGTCATCGAAGGCACCGCCTCGCTACGCGAAATCAACCGTACCCTGGGCTGGCACCTGCCCTGTGATGGCGGCCCGAAAACCCTCAACGGGCTGGTCACCGAAGCACTGGAAAGCATCCCGGAAAGTGCCGTTTGCCTGAAGATCGGCCGCTATCGCCTGGAAATCCTCGAAACAGAGGACAATTGCGCCAGCAAGGTACTGGTGTGGACCGTGACCCGATAGCTATACTCGGGTCACGCTTACCCAGCCCCGCCGTTCCGCCTGCTACCCGCACCCGGCGCCACACGGCCAGTCCGCTCCACTGACACGCCCCGCGGTCCTGCTTCAATACCCCGAACAGTGCCCGCTCCCGCCCCTACCCTCCTCGGGCTAATCGTCAGTTGCGCGAACACAACAACAATACGCTCCGGCGTCCGCAAATCTGTGCCTGCCTTCAACGCCTGCACTGGGCCACGGACAATGCATGGAACGGACCAGACTGTTAGGGACCTACTTAATGACAACCAGCACCTATGCCCAAGCGCCTGCCGCACCGGTCAACTCGCCTGCTCGGGTCGCCACTGCCAGTTTCATCGGCACCGCCATCGAGTTCTACGATTTCTACGTCTATGCCACCGCCGCCGCACTGGTGATCGGCCCGGTGTTCTTCCCGTCCGGGTCGGGCACCGCGCAGATGCTTGCGGCATTCATCACCTTCGGCATCGCCTTCCTTGCCCGCCCGCTGGGCTCGGCACTGTTCGGCCACTTCGGTGACCGCATCGGGCGCAAGTCGACCCTGGTCGCCTCGCTGCTGCTGATGGGCGTATCGACCACGTTGATCGGCGTGCTGCCGGGCTATGACAGCATCGGCGTGTGGGCACCGATCCTGCTCTGCCTGCTGCGCTTCGGCCAAGGCCTGGGCCTGGGTGGCGAATGGGGCGGTGCAGCGTTGCTGGCCACCGAAAACGCACCGCAGGGCAAACGCGCCTGGTTCGGCATGTTCCCGCAACTTGGCCCTTCAATCGGTTTCCTTGCGGCCAACGGCCTGTTCCTGACCCTGGCCATGCTGCTCAGCGACGAACAGTTCCGCGACTGGGGCTGGCGCATTCCGTTCCTGCTCAGCGCTGCATTGGTGATGGTAGGGCTGTATGTGCGCCTGAAGCTTGAAGAAAGCCCGGTGTTCGCCAAGGCAGTGGCCCGCCACGAACGCGTGAAAATGCCGGTGGTCGACCTGTTCGGCAAATACTGGATGCCAACCCTGCTGGGCGCAGCCGCCATGGTGGTGTGCTATGCGCTGTTCTATATCTCGACGGTGTTTTCGCTGAGCTACGGCGTGACCACGCTGGGCTACAGCCGCGAAACCTTCCTCGGCCTGCTGTGCTTCGCGGTGGTGTTCATGGCGTTGGCCACACCGCTGTCGGCGTGGCTGAGTGACCGTTATGGGCGCAAGCCGGTGCTGATCGTCGGTGGCCTGCTGGCGGTGGCATCGGGCTTTACCATGGAGCCGCTGCTGACCTCGGGTTCGACCACGGGTGTGGCGCTGTTCCTGGCCATCGAGCTGTTCCTGATGGGGGTGACCTTCGCGCCGATGGGGGCGCTGCTGCCTGAGCTGTTCCCGACCCACGTGCGATATACCGGCGCTTCGGCGGCGTACAACCTGGGCGGCATCGTCGGGGCCTCGGCGGCGCCGTTCTTTGCCCAGAAGCTGGTGAGCATGGGTGGGTTGAGCTGGGTAGGTGGCTATGTGTCGGCGGCGGCGGTGATCAGCCTGATTGCCGTGCTGTGCCTGAAAGAAACCCGCAATACCGAGTTGTAAACAATTGGGGCCGCTTTGCGGCCCCCAATCGGATCAGAACTCGACCTTGACCGCCTGCGAAGCACGGGTCGCCTTGGCCCGCGCAGCTTCCACCGACTCGTCACGCGCCAGGCACACCCCCATGCGGCGAGTGCCGTTGATTTCCGGCTTGCCGAACAGGCGAATAGCGGTGTCAGGCTCGCTCAGGGCAGCCCCCAGGTTGGCAAAGCTGGTCTGCTGCGACTGGCCTTCCGGCAGGATCACCGCCGAGGCCGACGGCCCGAACTGGCGCACCACCGGGATCGGCAGGCCGAGAATGGCGCGGGCGTGCAGGGCGAACTGCGACAAATCCTGGGAAATCAGGGTCACCAGGCCAGTGTCATGCGGGCGCGGCGAGACTTCGCTGAACCACACCTGGTCGCCTTTGACGAACAGTTCCACGCCGAACAGACCACGGCCACCCAGTGCATCGGTGACCGCCTTGGCCACGCGCTGGGACTCGGCCAGGGCTTTCGCGCTCATGGCCTGTGGCTGCCAGGATTCCTGGTAGTCGCCCTTCTCCTGACGGTGGCCGACCGGTTCGAGGAAGGTGGTGCCGCCCACATGGCGCACGGTCAGCAGGGTGATTTCGTATTCGAAGTCGATGAAGCCCTCGATGATCACCCGGCCCTTGCCGGCACGGCCGCCTTCCTGGGCGTAGTCCCAGGACTTCTGCAGGTCGGCATCGCTGCGCAGCAGGCTCTGGCCCTTGCCCGAGGAGCTCATCACCGGCTTGACCACGCACGGGTAACCGACGTCGGCCACGGCCTTGGCATAGTCCTCGAAGGTGTCGGCGAAGTGGTACGGCGAGGTTGGCAGGTCCAGCTCTTCGGCGGCCAGGCGGCGGATGCCTTCGCGGTTCATGGTCAGCTGGGTGGCGCGGGCGGTCGGCACCACGTTGAAGCCTTCGTTTTCCAGTTCGACCAGCGTGGCGGTGGCGATCGCTTCGATTTCCGGAACGATGTAGTGCGGCTTTTCCGCTTCGATGATCGCCCGCAGGGCAACGCCATCGAGCATGTTGACCACGTGGCTGCGGTGCGCCACCTGCATCGCCGGGGCGTTGGCGTAGCGGTCGACGGCGATCACTTCGACGCCCAGGCGCTGCAGCTCGATCACCACTTCCTTGCCCAGCTCGCCACAGCCGCAGAGCAGTACACGGGTCGCGGTTGGCGACAATGGGGTTCCGATACGGGTCATTTCAGGTCCTCGAAGGCGTCCGGGGCCGCACCAGGCTTGGCACGGCCCGCTGAAAAAGGACCCGTATTCTACACCATCAACCCGCTACAGCGGCCCGCCGCGCACGAAATGCCATGGCCAGCCAGACGGCCGTGACACCGGCGAATTTCGAGGCCATGGCGGTGCCGATCACCGCCGGTGTGAGGGCGCCGATCATGCCGAAGAAGATGAAGGTGTCCACCGGAATGCTCAGCGCCGAGCTCAGCCACAGGCGGTCACGCAGCGGCCGGCGGGTGACGCTGAACACCAGCCAGTCGATCAGCTCGGAGACAAAGAACGCGGTAGCGCTGGCCAGGGCGATGGCCGGCTCCGAGGTGGCGTACGACAGCACCAGGGCCAGCAGCATGGCGATCAGCGCGCCGTGACCGTAGCGGGTCTGGACCATGTCGCGCAGGATGAACACCAGGCCGCCCCAGCAGGACCAGATGATGTCCAGGTGCGGGGCGCTGGAGAAGGCGTAGTTGATCAGCACTACGCTACTGATATAGGCAATGAGATAGAACATGGCGAGCGGCCTGTGGGCAAGCCGCACAGATTACTTGATTTTGCGGTCAGTGCCCAATAATCAGGCCGGCTGCCACCGCCCGTTCATGGCACAGCTTCAGCACCGCCCGGCGCTCGGTATTGTCCATCCGCCCCCAGCGGCCGATCTCGGCCACGGTGCGCTGGCAGCCGGTGCAGATATCCTGCTCGTCCAGTGCGCAGATGCTCACACAAGGTGAAGCCACTGGCCGCTCCAGAGCAACTTCACTCATCGTCAACCACCAGCTCCCGCGCATAACGCTCGGCATTGTGTACATAGTGCGCGGCGCTGGCCTCGAGCATGCGCATCTGCTGTTCGGTCAGCTCGCGCACCACCTTGCCTGGCGAGCCCATCACCAGCGAACCGTCAGGGATTTCCTTGCCTTCCGGGATCAGCGCGTTGGCGCCGATGATGCAGTGCTTGCCGATACGCGCGCCGTTGAGGATGACGGCGTTGATGCCGATCAGGCTGTAGTCGCCAACCGAGCAGCCATGCAGCATGGCGTTGTGGCCAATGGTCACGCCCTTGCCCAGGGTCAGCGGCGAGCCCATGTCGGTGTGCATCACGGTACCGTCCTGGACGTTGCTGTCCTCACCGATGTCGATCAGCTCGTTGTCACCGCGCAGCACTGCACCGAACCACACGCTGGCACGGGCCTGCAGGCGCACTTTGCCAATCAGGGTGGCGTTGGGTGCGGCCCAGCTGGTGGGGTGGCATTCGACCCGATGGTCGCCCAGGCGGTATTTCATGTTCGCTCCTCAGCGGTTCACGCAGACGGCGGGATGTGCCCCGCTCAGATTTCGATGTAGCGCTCGGGGGGTTGATGCAGGCTGATACCGGCGTCATACAACAGATTGACCAGCTCGACGATCATGATCGCCGACAGCCCCCAGATCTTGTACTCGCCATAGCGGTAACTGGGCACGTACCAGCTGCGGCCCTGATAATCGATACGGTGGGTATGGTCACGCGGGTCCTGACGGAAGAATTCCAGCGGCACGCTGAAGACTGCCGCGATTTCGGCATCATTGGCGCGATATTCGACGAAATCCGGGATCAAGCCGACGAACGGGGTCACTTTCAGGCCGTGCAGGGAGATCAGCGGGCTGAGTGGGCCAACTACCTCCACCAGGCCGGGCGGCAGGCCGATTTCTTCCTCGGCTTCGCGTAGCGCGGTAAACACCAGGTCCGGGTCTTCCGGGTCGCGGCGGCCGCCGGGAAAGGCGACTTCGCCGCCGTGGGTCGACAGCCCCTTGGCACGCAGAGTCAAGACCAGCTCAGGCGCTTCGCTGCGGGTAATGGGCAAAAGTACCGCCGCCTCGGGGAACCGTCGGTCGGTTTCCAGTGAAGCGGGTTGGTGGTTGCTCATTCGGCGAAGTAGCTCGTCCAGCATTGCGCACTCTCGTTTCCAAGGCCTGCCTTGCATGATGCACCAAAGCCGCGAAGCACCCAAGCCCCGTGCGCTTGCGGCAACCCTGCCAGGCGCGCCAAGATAACCCGATCAATAGGGAAGACAGCATGAAATTTTGCAGCGCGTGCGGCCAGCCGGTCATTCAGCGGATCCCCGAGGGCGACAGCCGCCTGCGGTTCGTCTGCGAGTATTGCCAGACCATCCACTACCAGAACCCCAACATCGTCGCCGGCGTGCTGCCCACCTGGGGTAGCCAGGTGCTGCTGTGCCGCCGCGCCATCGAGCCGCGCCGCGGGTTCTGGACGCTACCGGCGGGCTTCATGGAAAACGGCGAGACCCTCGACCAGGCCGCCCGTCGCGAAACGGTCGAGGAAGCCTGTGCCCAGGTCGGCGACATGGCCCTGTACCAGCTGTTCGACCTGCCGCACATCAACCAGGTGCATGTGTTCTTCCGTGCCGAGCTGGCCGACCTGGCTTTCGCCGTCGGCGTCGAAAGCCTGGAGGTGCGATTGTTCGAGGAACACGAAATACCGTGGGGTGAGCTGGCTTTCCGCACCGTCACTCGCACACTAGAATGCTATTATCGCGACCGCATCAGGCAGCACTACCCGATAGGCCATGAATACCTGCCTCCGATGACTGTTTCGCCCACCACTTAAGCTCGCAGGTACTGCTTCATGCGTTGGTTGTTCGCCCTTTTCTGCCTTTGCGTTACCACGGTGTCCCAGGCGGCCTTCACCGAAGTCATCATTCGCAAGCCTCAACCGCCCGCGCCGGCCCAGTCGCAATCCCAGGCGGCCATGCAGCCGCTGATCGACAAGGTGCTGGTGATCAAGTCCGAACGGCGCCTGCAGCTGATCAGCCGCGGCGAGCCGCTGAAGACCTACCGCATCTCACTGGGCAAGCAGCCCAAGGGCGCCAAGGAACGCGAAGGCGACAAGAAGACCCCGGAAGGCCTGTACTGGCTGGACTGGCGCAAGGAAAGCGACCGCTTCAACCTGGCCATGCACATCACCTACCCGAACATCAGCGACGCCGCCCGCGCCACCCGCGAAGGCTGGAGCGCCGGCAGCATGATCATGATCCACGGCACGCCGGTCGACGATAACTACCCCGAGTGGTACTTCCACACCCTCGACTGGACCGATGGCTGCATCGCCATGCGCAACCGCGACATGCAGGAAGTGTGGGACCTGGTCCGCGATGGCACCCTGATCGAGATTCGTCCTTGATAGTCCTACATTCAGATTGAGCCTGTAGGACCTTTCATACTTCAGATGCACACCTTCCCTACGCCCTGCAGAGGCCGGGGACTGCATCCAACCGACAGCATTAATTTTTAGCATCCACGCAAACGAGTACGTAACCCGTACGCCAATTGCGAGGGTGCTTCATGCCAGGCCCACTCCGTCACTCCGCCAGCAGGCTGCTCGCCGGTTGCCTGGCTGGCATGCTGATCTCCCACACGGTCCTGGCTGACGACCCCGCCAGCCTGCAACTGCGCGACCAGCAACAATCACTGCGGCAATTCGAACAGCAACAGCGGCTCAAGCGCTGGCAACAGCCGCCCTTGCCTGAACGAGACGAGCAGGCCCCGGCCCTGCCGACCGACAGCCAGTGCTGGGCCGTGTCCGGCCTGCGCATCATCGGCAACCGCCAACTTGCGGATCAGGCACTCAAGCCCGCTCTGCGCGAGCAGCTTCAGCCCTGCATGGGCATCGATGACATCAATAGCCTGCTCCGGGGCATCACCCAGCTGTATGTCAGCGCGGGATTTCCGACCAGCCGTCCCTACCTGCGCCAACAACCTCGGGATGGTGCGCCACTGGACATTGTCATCGTCGAAGGCTTTGTCGAATCCATCGAGCTCGACGCCCCCGAGCTGCCATTGTTTTTGCCCGGCGCCTTCCCTGGCGTGCTAGGCGAGCCCCTTTACCTACCCGCCCTCGAGCAGGGCCTGGACCAACTCAATCGCCTGCGCGCCTATGACGTGGGCATGGACCTGCTGCCCGGCGAACTGCAGGGCGGTACCCGGGTTGTGCTGCAACCGCGCAAGATCGGCTCGCGCTGGCACCTGGACAGCCGCCTCGACAACCGCGGCAGTGAGCTGACCGGCCGCCACCGGCTTAACCTGGGCTTGGGTCTGGACAGCCCGCTGGGGCTCAATGACGACCTGCGCGTGTCGTTGCTCTCCAGCGTCTTCCACGCCCCCGGCCAGGTGCAAGGCATCACGCTGTACTACAGCGTCCCCTACGGCCCCTGGACCTTTGCCCTCAACGCCAGCCAACTGACCTACGACGCACCGCTGCCGCACAGTCGGCAGACCAGCGACGGCAGCAGCAGCTACCAGGGCCTGAGCGTCGAGCGGATGCTGTGGCGCAACCAGCAAGGCATGCTCAGCGCCAGCGCACGGCTGGACCGCAAGCAGCTGGTCAACCGCAGCGCGGGTGCCGTCATCAACCAGCAGAGCCCGACACTTACCAGCATTGAGGCTGGCATCAACCTGCTGTGGCTCGAAGGCGGGTTATGGAACGGGTATGTGGGTGTTGCCCAAGGCCTGGACTGGTTCGCTGCCGACGAGTCGCCATTGGGTGCGGAACGCCTGCGCCCGGATTTTCGCAAGTACCGCGCCAGCCTGCTGCATCTGCGCCAGGGGCCGCCTGAAACACCTTGGCGCTGGCAAAGCGAGCTGGCCTTGCAGTACAGCGAACACGCGTTGCCTGCCGTCGAGCAATTACTGGTCAGCGACGACTCGACGGTACGCGGCTTTCGCCTGCGCACCTACTCCGGCGCCAGCGGCGCGGCCTGGCGCAATACCTTCAGCCAAGCCCTGCCAGCGGACTGGACTCACCCCCTGCAGATACGCCCTTACCTTGGCCTGGATGTGGGCTGGGCCCGGTCAGCCACTGGCAAACCCTCACAACGCCTGGCAGGCGCAGCCGCCGGCATCGAACTGAGCCAGCCGAACGCCCGGCTGCGCCTCGACTACCAACGCGCCCTCTACACCAGCGACCTGCCCCGCTCCCGCCTGGAGCCCGGCTTCTGGGTACTGGAGTGCACCTTGAGCATTTGATTCACCCACAACAAAGAGAACGAGAACATGCAGATACTCTCGCCGTTACCGTCTACCCGCCCGGACACCTTGCGCTGGGCCATCTTCCTCGCCCTGCTCGGCCCCACCAGCGCCCTGGCGCAGGGTGGGCTGGAGGCCGCCAGCGGCCCGGCAGGCACCCCCATCATCAACAACGATCATGGCGTACCGGTGATCGACATCGTCCCACCCAACGCCAGTGGCCTGTCGCATAACCAGTTCCTCGACTACAACGTCGCCCGCCCCGGCGTGGTGCTGAACAACGCCCTGCAGGCGGGCCAGTCGCAACTGGCTGGCGCCCTGGCCGCCAACCCGCAGTTCCAGGGCCAGGCAGCATCGACCATTCTCAACGAGGTGGTCAGCCGCAACGCCTCGCTGATCGAGGGCCCGCAGGAGATCTTCGGCCGCCCTGCCGACTACATCCTCGCCAACCCCAATGGCATTACCCTCAATGGCGGCAGTTTCATTAATACCACCCGCGCCGGGTTCGTGGTCGGCACACCTGAATTGCAGGATGAACAGCTGCGCAATTTCAACACACTGAATGCCAGTGGCACGTTGCAGGTGCTTCAGGGCGGTCAAAGCAATGCCGAAGGTGCGCTTGATCTGATTGCACCCAAGGTGGACCAGAAAGGATTGCTCAAGGCCAAAGGCAACCTTGACGTAATCGTCGGCCGCAATCGCATCGCTCATGCCGATGGCCAGATCCTCGAACACCTGCCGGGCACCCCGTCGAGCATCGACGCCAAGCTGTTCGGCGCCATGCGCGCCGGGCGCATTCGCGTGGTGAGTACTGCCGAAGGTGCGGGCGTGCGCATGGGGCCGGTCGAATTCAAGGCGGATGAGGGTATCGACGTTCAATCGGCCGGCACCCTGACGATCAGTGGCTCAGGCGAGCAATACGCCACACTCAACACCAAGCACGGCGCGCTGCGCCTTGGCGCCGCTGACGACCTGACGCTGCACAGTGTCGATGGCCAGGCCGAGCGAATCGAGGTCAAGGCCGGGAACAAACTGACCCTGGATGGCGAGACCCGTCGGGCGCTCAGCAAAGACAAGGACAACTGGCGCAAGAAAACCCTGTTCATCACCCATGAAACCTATGACAGTGAGCGCACCACCACGCAGACCAATCAGCAAGGCACGCGCCTGCTGGGGCGGGACAGTGTACTGCTGGAGTCCGGTGGCGACATGCACCTGGTGGCCGCCGATATCAATGTGCTGGAAGAACTGACCCTCGCCAGCGGCGGCGACCTGGACATCGCAGGCGGCCTGGACAGCGAGCGCATCGAACAAACCATTCGCCACCGCAAGCATCTGTGGAGGGGGGATCGCGATACCGAGCAGTTCAAGGAAACGGCCAAACCCAGCGAGTTGAACGCCAATCGCATGACGCTGAAGGCAAGCAATACCGTCAAGGTACGCGGCAGCACATTGCAAAGCCGCAGTGACATGGCCATCAACGGCAAGCAGGTAGAAGTCGGCACCCTGGCGCTGCAAGACAGCAACACAGAAAGCGGCTACCGCGGCGACCTGGTGTCCGGGACATTCTTCGCTGACCGCAAAGGTAATGACACTCAAGGCCAGACCGTCGCTGGCAGCCGGGTTATCGCAGGCGGCAAGCTGGATGTGATTGCCGACCAGGTGACCATCAAAGGCAGCACGGTCACCGGCACCTTGGACGCGGTGCTCTACAGCCAGAAAGGCCAACTGATCATAGAGGCGGACCACGCTCGCAGCACCTCGACCGATCATGACAGCAGTAGCCAGGTGTTCGGCCTGTTCGGAAACGATGACAAACGCACCACCCAGAAAGATCAGGTACTGATCAGCGATGTGTCCTCCAATAGCAACCTGCGCCTGGCCAGTGCCGAAGAGCTGCGTATTCAGGGCGCCAAGGTCGAGGCCGGCCAGCACCTGCAAGTGGAAGCCAAGGGCGATGTGCTGATCGGCAGCGCACAAGCGGTCAACGAAAGCGAAAGCCGCGACCAGCAACGGGGTATGACTGCCAGTGCCCGGCAAACCCAGGCAGCCGAAGACGGCAAGCCGGAGTCGCGCCAGTATGCGGCGGGCGTGGCTTATGAAGTGACCACCGGCACCGAAAAAGTGCGCGACACCACGCAGGTCGCCAGCGAACTGAAGGGGGCTACGGTTGGCCTGAAAAGCGAGGGGCGCCTGCAAGTCAACGGCTCCAAGGTTCAGGCAGCTGCCGGCGACCTCGATGTGCAGGCCAGGCAAGTGACGCTGGGCGCCACTCGCAATGAGCGCGAGTCGACCACCAGCACAAGCCAGAGCGGCGGCGGTCTGACCGTTACCGGCGGCATCGACCGCCTGGGCAGCCTGTTCGAAGGCCATCACAACAGCACCGTGGTGACCGAACGCGACAGCAAAGCCCAACGCAGCGAACTGCAGGCCAGTGGCAACGTGAAAGTCGATGCTGACGAACTGGTGACCGAAGCCGCACGCGTCACTGCCGGGGATACCCTCAACGTCAGCGCCAAGCGCATCGACAACCGTGCGGTTCTGGATACCCATGATCGGGAAGAACTCCGCAACGAATGGTCCGGCAGCCTCGGCGCCAGCGTCGAGTACCGCGACCTGACCCGGCCGATCGAACGGCTGGTGCTGGGCGAAGAAGCCGCGCGCTTCCAGCAGGCATCCCCCGAAGACGCCATGGTGGCCCCCAGCGTCGGTGCCGACATGACCGTCGAGCACCTTAAACGCCTGGAAAACCAGCGCCGTGGCATTGCCCAGGTGAGTGAGCTGTCGGGTGCGAAAGTCGCGGTCAAGGCCGACACCCTCGACGACCAGGGTACCGCCTGGCGTGCCAATGCCGGCCAACTGCAGATCGAGGCTCAGACGCACACGATGCGAACCGCCGAAAACACCCAGGAGGACAGCGTGCAGCGCCTGGCCTTTGGTGGAGACCTGCGCATCGACACCAGCTCCGGCAGTGACCTGAATGCCCGCGGCGCGGGCAAGGGTGGCTCGCTGGACAAGCAGACAATGGCCAGCACCGCAGTGCCCGGCAGCCTTTATGGGCAACAGGGCATTCAGGTTCAGCTGGGTAGCGATGGTCAATATGAGGGCACACGCATCGAGGGTGGCGAAGGTGAAGTGGTCATCCACAGTGAAGGCAACCTGTCGCTGCCCCAGGCCAACGACCGCACCGAGGAGTTGACCCGTCAGCTTGACGGCAATGCTTGGGCCAAGGTCGGCAACCGCCCTGGCAGCACCGGCCTCGATGGCCGTGGTTACCTTGACCACGCGCAGCTGCAAACCGTGCAAACCAAGGCGCACGTCGCACAGATCGACGCAAAGGGTGAAGTCCGCCTGAGCAGCGCGGGTGATCTGTCGCTGGAAGGCACCCGCATCGGCAGTCGCGAAGCCAAGGTGGGCGATATTCGCCTGCACAGCGATGGCCTGCTGCAGGTCAAGGCAGGCAATGACACCCAGCAAGCCAACGGCGGCAAACTCGGTGGTGGCATGGAGCTGGCAGCCACGATGGGTGAGACCAAGGGCGGCGGCATCGGTGGCCATTTCACCCATGGCACGCAGGATGAAAACGCCCGTCAGGCCGTCGATGCCCAGTTCGCCAGTGCCGGCAAGCTGACCCTCGGCAGCGCTGCTCGCGAGGATATTGCCCTGCACCTGGAGGGCCTGCAGGCATCCGCCGAGCAAATCGAGCTCAACGCGTCCAACGGCGGCATGCTGATCGAGGCTTCCTCCAATCAGGAGCAGCGCAACAATCTCGAGATCAGCGCCGGTGCCGGTTTCAACATGAGCGCAGGCGCCACCGACACCCGTGGCCTGCATGGCCGGGCCAAGGTCGAGCTGGACAAGCGCGACAACCAGACCTGGAAGGCCAGTAACCTGCGCGCCGAAACCATTGACCTGCAAAGCCGCGGTGATACCCGCATCGAAGGCGCCAGCCTGGAAGCCGGGCGCATCACCAGCGCGATCGATGGCGACCTGCGCATCGCCAGCCGCGAGGACAGCGTCGACACGCTGACGGTGAAGGGCGATGCACGCTTGAGCCAGGAGAAGAACCCGCAAGGTTACGTCAACGCCGCCACCTCGCTGGCCGGGCCACTGGGTGGCAAGGTCCAGGAAAAGGCCGGCTCGGCCTTGAGCAAGGCTGACCCGGGCTTCTCGCCGACCTTCAGCCTTGAGGTGTCGCACGTGCAGCGCGACAGCGTGGGGCAGCAGGCGGTGCTCAAGGGCAGTGACGGTATCGAGCTGAAGGTGGGCGGTGATGCCCAGCTGGTTGGCGCACGGCTGCAGTCGGCCAAGGGCGCGGTCGCGCTTGATGCCAGCTCGGTGAGCCGGGAAACCCTGAGTGGCAATGATTACCGTCGGGATGTGTCGGTCGATGCGTCCAATTCGCCGGTGGACCTGGGTACGGCGATTGCCGACTTGGCCAAGGGCAAAGGCGCGGCGGATGGCGAGAATGCGCTGGACCTGGGGTTGCTGAGGACCAGTGGGCATAGTCGCAGTGAACAGTGGGTTTCCAGCGTGCAGGGGGATAAGGCGGAGTAAGGGGTTAGGCGCGGATGTGCCTGCCTTGGGAGGTTCAGCGCCTGTCAGATCGAGCGCCGCCCGCGCGGCGCATCGCGAGCAAGCTCGCTCCTACATTTGTTGCAACGTGGCCATGCCTGTTAGGCCATGGTTGTCAGCCTTGTTGGCATGACGGGATTTTGAGGTGGGCATTGATGCCGCCTCACCTGACGAGAGACATGCGCCAAGGCGGGCAACCATGGCCTGTCAGGTTCGGTACGTTGCAACAAATGTAGGAGCGAGCTTGCTCGCGATGCGCCGCGCGGGCGGCGCGAGGGTGTCAGAAATTTTGTGTTCGGGCATAACATGAGTAAGAGGTGCATGTATGCCAACCAAAAAGAAACCCTTGCGTGACCTGCCCAAAATCCCCAAAGAGCTGCT